>UQJF01000147.1 GCA_900541315.1 uncultured Clostridium sp.
AAATATTGAATTTTCAAGGTTAATCACACCTTATTGGTGTGGGAAGTTTGAGTAACTAAATCTAACGGAAATTTTTAATTTTTTGAATCACAAAAAAATGAAAAAACTTCTAAAAAAAACCTATTTAAAATAAAGTAGCCCGGTGCTATTGTAGATACAAAATGAAATTTATAAATAAAAAGGAGGAAAAAGGATGAAAAGAAAGAGAAAATACAGGGGGGTAGCGAGTATTCTGCTTATTCTAACCATGATATGTAGTTTACTCCCCGTAAATTATTTGGAAGCGTCTTCGTCTTCGGATAATGGAGATGGAACGTTTACAAATCCGGTTATTTATGCAGATGTTCCGGATTTGGATGTAATCCGTGTGGGAGACGCTTATTATATGGTAAGCACAACCATGCATTTGTCTCCAGGATGCCCAGTTATGAAATCTACGGACATGGTTAATTGGGAAATTGTCAATTATGTCTATGATACCTTGGGAGATGAAGACAAGCTGGCATTGAGAAATGGAGAAAGCGATTACGGAAATGGTTCATGGGCAGCAAGTCTTCGGTATTTTAAAGAAAAATACTATGTGACTTTTGCAAGCTTAAGTACGGGAAAGACGTATATCTACTCTACAGCGGATATTGAAAATGGACCATGGCATAAGTCAGAGTTTAAGGGATATCTTCATGACATTTCTCTTCTTACAACAGAAGACAAGATGTATGTAGTGTATGGAAGCGGTACCGCTCTTTGCCGGGAATTGTCAGAAGATGAAAATGGAGATATTTCTTTTGGAGAAGAATCTACATTAATTAAACATACAGCACTTGACAAGGATGGGAATCCGGTGAACGGTGCAGTAAATTATGTTTCAGAAGGAATTCACGCATATCAGATCGGAGAGTATTACTATCTGTTTATGATTCAATGGCCAAGCGGCGAACGCCGCCAGGAGATCTGCTGGAGATCGAAAACGCTTGATTCAAAAGGCTGGGAGAGCAGAAAGATTTTTGATTCAGGCTTGGAGTTCGATGGCAAGATGGATGAAGCCGGAGTTGCCCAGGGCGGAGTTGTAGAGACGAAAGACGGAAAGTGGTATTCATATTTATTCCAGGATCATGGATCAGTCGGAAGAATTCCGGTGCTGGTTCCGGTGGAATGGAAAGATGGCTGGCCGGTGTTTGGTGATGAGAATGGCAAAGCAGAATCAGTTATGAAGATTCCGGGAGTCTCAAGTGAGGAGAAGAATATTGTAGTATCCGATGAATTCTATAATGGAGAAACCAGAAAAGTTTATTCGGATAAAGATGCGGTTGTTCAATCTTCTGAAGAGCCAAAAAAGGCAGTGAAGAATAAAGAAAATAAGGCAGAGAAAGAAATAATCGAAGTGCTGGAAAACAGCGGATTTGAAGAAGGAACGACAGGCTGGACAACACAGCAGCCGGGAACACTTACGGAAGTGACAGATGTGATTGTAAGTGGAGAAAAGGCTGTAAAAGTAACGGATAGAACGTTGACCGCATCAGGTCCAAAGCAGGTGATTACCGGCAAAATAAAGGCTGGACAGAAAGTCAATGTCAGCGCCAAAGTAAAGTATGATGAAGGGCCAGACGTTAGGACTTTTAATATTTGCATTCAGAATAATAAAGATGGAAATGTATGGGATGGAATTGAAATTGCGGCCACAGCCGAAGTGAAAAAAGGAGAGTGGACGACAATTCATGGAAGCTGTACGATTCCGGCCAATGCAGATATGTCTTATAGTGGACTTTTTGTTGAGACAGGATGGGTACCAGAGCCTTCCAAGGACAAGGATCTGATGGATTTTTATGTGGATGACGTATCCTGCAGTTATGAAGCGAATTACGGTATTATTGAAAACGGTGGATTTGAATCTGGTTTAGCCCCATGGCAGATGCAGGATGGCAAAGGGGAATTAGAAGTTACAGATGCAGATGCAGCATCAGGAACATACAGTGTATTGGCAAAAGACAGAGTGGCAACAGGAAATGGTCCGATGCAGAACTTGACAGGTAAGGTGAATGCAGGCAGAAAGTATAAGGTTGCTGCGAAAGTAAAATATACATCAGGACCAGACAGCAGAGATTTTGCATTTACCTTCCGTTACGGAGATGGAACGTTTAAAAATGCCAAAATTGCAACGGTAAAGAAAAATGAATGGACACTGATAGAAGGAAGCTACAAGATTCCGGCAGATGCAGATATGTCAGATGTCTGTGCATTTCTTGAGACGACATGGACAGTAGAACAGGATAAGAAGAAGGATTTAATGGATTTCTATGTAGATGATGTCTCAATTGTCGAAGAACCAAAAGAAGAGCAGATTGAAAATGGCGAGAACGATTATAATGGATCAAATTTGAAGCTGGAATGGCAGTGGAATCACAATCCAAATAATAATAACTGGTCATTGACAGAGAGAAATGGTTATCTGCGTCTGACAACGGGAAATGTTGTGACGAATATTCTTGAAGCTCGAAATACTTTGACACAGCGAACATATGGACCAGCTTGTTCCGGCGATGTGGCTTTGGAGGTTTCAGGCATGAAAAATGGCGATGTAGCAGGTCTTGCTGCATTCCAAAAGCATTATGGATACGTCGGAGTCAAGATGGAAGGCGGAACCAAATATTTGGTTATGGTGAAGACGGAAAGTGATGATAACCCAAATGGAAATGAGATCGAACGGGTAGAACTTGATCCTTCTGTAGAGAGAGTTTATCTGCGTGCAGATATGGACTTTAAACAGAAGACGGATAAAGCGGTATTCTTTTATAGCCTGGACGGAAAAGAGTGGTCTCAGATTGGCGATACTCTGCAGATGGCATATACGCTTCCGCATTTCATGGGATATCGCTTCGGATTATTTAATTATGCGACTATAGAAGCCGGTGGATATGCAGATTTTGATTATTTCCACGTGGGAGATATGGGAGCAGAAAGTGCGCCGACAGGATTGAATGTATCGTTAGAGGATATCGAAGGGGTATCAGGAATTGCAAATGCAGAGGTGAAGCTCCCGATTCAAATGGACGCACTTCCGGATGGAGAGTATTCCGGAATTGAGATGTCTATGAATATTCCAGAAGAATTCCGAGTGGCAGATGTTGCTTTCCAGGACAAAAATGTATCAGGAAATACTTCTTATTCTTACTTGAATGGACGACTGGTTCTTTCAGTTACAGGGGATAAAGTTGATTACAACAATACAGAAGGACAGGAATTTGCAACGGTAACATTGCGATTAGCGGATTATCTTACCGAAGATAAGACGGTAACAGTGCGTACAGACTATGTAAAAGTGGCAGGAGGAAATGTAAGCTACAATGTAGACCAGGCAGTGTCCAATATCTCTATGACAAAGCTGAAAACGAGTGCATTGGCAAAAATCCCAGGCTACTCAAATCCAGTTATTGATTATGATTTTGGAGCGGATCCATTTGCGCTTACTTATGATGGCCGGGTTTACTTATATATGACAGCCGACCAGTTCGAGTATGATGCCGAAGGAAATTTGATTGATAATACATACAGTAAGATTAATAAGTTGCATGTGGTTTCTTCCGCAGATATGGTGAACTGGACAGATCATGGATTTGTTCAGGTGGCGGGAGAAAATGGAGCGGCTAAATGGGCAAATAATTCCTGGGCTCCAGCAGCAGCTTATAAGAAAATTAATGGAGAAGATAAATTCTTCCTGTATTTCTGTAATGGCGGAGGCGGCATCGGAGTGCTCGAGGGAGACTCTCCGGTGGGACCATTTAGAGATCCAAATGGAAAAGCACTTGTAGATGCCAGCACACCAGGAGCACAGGGAGTTACCTGGATTTTTGATCCGGCTGTTATGGTGGATGATGATGGAACTGGATATTTAGTGTTCGGCGGAGGAATTCCAAACGACCAGGATAATGCAAGCTGCCTGAATCCAAAGACGGCAAGAGTGATGAAGCTGGGAGATGATATGACCAGCGTTGAAGGCGAAGCTGTGATGATCGATGCACCGTGTATGTTTGAGGATGGTGGCATTCACAAGGTTAATGACCAGTATTATTATACCTATTGTTCTAATTTTTCGGGTGATCATTCAGCGATAGCAGGATATCCGGGATATGGAAACATTTGCTATATGGTAAGTGATAATCCGATGGGACCATATGAGTACAAGGGAGAAATTCTGCAGAATCCGCATACATACTTTGGTGTAGGCGGCAACAATCATCATGCTATTTTTAACTTTGACGGAAAATCCTATATCACCTATCATGCACAGACGCTGGGTCAGGCAATGGGTATTGAGAAAGGATATCGATCCACACATATTAATGAGGTATTCTATTATGCAGACGGAAGCATTAAGGAGATTATTGCCGATCGCGAAGGAATCAGCCAGCTTCACACAATAGATCCATATGCCAAGACTGCAGGAGAAACCATTGCATGGCAGTCTGGAATACAGGTGGAAGACTGTGAAGAAAAAGGAAATGGACTTTCAGCGGTAAACAATAGAAAAGTAACCGGTATTAACCCTGGAGACTGGGCAGCAGTGGCCGGTGCAGATTTTGGAATGGAGGGGGCAGCATCCTTCACAGCGAAAGTTGCATCTGAGGCAGGAGGAACGATAGAGCTTAGAGTTGATTCACCGGATGGAGAAGTGGTGGGAACACTTGACATTCCAGCAGGAGATGGATCCTGGAAGGAGTTAAGCTGCGAAGTAAAAGGCCTGACAGGAACACATAATGTTTTCTTTGTGTTTAACGGAGATTCCAAGGAAGATAATCTGATGAGCATCGATGAATGGCAGTTTACAGAAAAGAAAGCAACGGCGCCAGATAAGAGCAAGCTGGCAAAAGTAATTGAGCGGGCGTCTAAGGTAGATGTTTCTAAGTATACAGAAGAAACAGTAGAAAAGATGCAGGAAGCATTCTCTGAAGCACAGAAAGTCTATGATGATCAGGAGGCAACAGAGCGCGAGATTGCAAAAGCCGTAAAAATGCTGGAAGATGCACTGGAGAATCTGAAATTAAAGGAGAATGAAGGTTATAAGGTGCTGGAAGGAAGCGACAGCAAGTGGACACGAGGCTCGAAAGAAGGTCTTACATTTAAAATCAGTAAAGGTAAGTTTGATCATTTAGAGATAAGCGGTGTCGTAGTTGACCCATCTCAATATACCTTTGATGCAGAAAATATGACAATCCTAGTTCGACCGGAGTATTTAGACAGCCTCGCGGAAGGTGTTTATACGGTTGCATTTGTTTATAGCGACGGCGGAGAGGCTTGTGCAAAACTAACGGTTGTAGTACCGGATGCTGGAGATGGTCAAAATAATGGAGGTAATCAAGGCGGCAGCGGTAATAGCCAGGGAGATGGCGGAAGTGGAAATGGTACGGTGAAAACCGGAGATACGGCTAATGTTGTTTCCTGGGGTGTGCTGTTAATTCTGGCGATGTTCGGAGCTGGAATGGCAGTGCGGGCAAAAAGAAAAAAATAATATTGTAGAGTTGCCTGTTTAGGGACAGGGTAAAAGGGGCTGTCGGGAAATCAATGTCAATAAGTTAAGATAATCTTGAAAGAGTGGGTAATACAAAAATGTATGCTCACTCTTTTTTTGTAATAAAATAGAAAAAACGCTTGACAAATCTTCAAAAATTTGCGGCGAAGCCACTTGAATATATTTTTTATTTAAGGAGGTTCCCGTATGTTTTATGACTCACCTACTATGTTAAAACAGAATCTGCTTCGCACAATCTCGAATATGCAGGAAGTATCTCAACTGTTTGTAAAGCAGCCCGAAAAAGACTTTTCTAGGAAACGGAAGATTTCTTTTGCAGACACGATCCGTTTTCTTTTGTCTATGAATGGAAACACGGTTCCAAAAGAATGGATGGATTATTGGGATTTTTATCCTGATATGCCCTCTGTTTCTGCCTTTTCACAGCAACGACAAAAGCTGCTCCCTGATGCAATGGATTTTCTATTCCATACTTTTACGGATTCCTTCTCAACTCTGAGTACTTACCGGGGATTTCGTTTAATTGCCTGTGACGGTTCCGACCTTGCCATCGCCTGCAATCCGAAAGACAAAGAGACCCATAGACGGCATAATTCTATCGAGCGAGGTGAAAAGGGGTATAACCAACTTCATTTAAATGCACTGTATGATCTGAAAAACCGCATTTATATAGATGCTGTCATACAACCCGGCCGTCATCCAAACGAGGCACAGGCGCTTATTGAAATGCTGAAACGCTCTAAGGTGCAGGAGCCGGTTCTGCTGATTGCAGACAGAGGATATGAAAGTTATAACATCATGGCTAACGCACAGGAAAAAGGGTGGAAATTTCTGATCCGTGCAAAAGATCTGGGAAGCCGCGGTATTCTTACACATTTACCGATACCGGAAGATGGAACTTTTGATTGTACTTTGTCCTTAATCCTTACCAGGAAGCAAACAAAAGAAATAAAAAGCCAGCCCCATAAATATCGCTTCCTCACAAACAAAACTGTATGTGATTTTCTGGATCCAATCGAAAATCCCTTTTATACACTTCATTTTCGTGTCT
>UQJF01000148.1 GCA_900541315.1 uncultured Clostridium sp.
TGCCGTGAATGCGTTTATACATGGGTGAGCCCTTTCGGACCCTATTGAACTAAATTCCAAGTTTGACTCATAAAAATGGATCAGACTTGGAAATACATTGCTTTAGAAATCAATTTGTCTGCACACTAGTAACACATATTTTTCATCTGTTCCGGCTTCATGTACTCCATCTTACTGCTGTGGCACCACGTTTCCGTCTTTCTCAACTGTAACACCATAAGAAATCCCTGTCATATAAGAGGCAAAGTCTGCCTTTTGGTCTGCATTTTCAAGCACTCTGGTATATCCGGCTGAAGATGTCCCCGGCACAAAGGTAAGCTGGCTGTCTTCCCCGTCCCACTGCACCTTAAGCAATGCAGTCTTAGGAATGCTGCTTCCGAAAATGAAATTACCCAGACTGTATACAACCGGCTTTCCCTTATAATACTCTACACCTTGAAGTACATGGGGATGACTGCCGATAACAATATCTGCCCCTGCATCTATATACTGCTTTCCAAGAGATCTCTGATAGTCTTCCGGCGTTTCCTTACGTTCAATGCCCCAGTGGACATATACCACCAGATAATCACACTGACTGCGCAATTTCTTTATCTCATCTACCAGTATTTTCGGATCATAAGTAGTCAGCATACCCGGCTTTGTGGAAGTAGCATTCCAGGAACCTGCAGGTATAACTCTGGAAGCTCCTAAAAAGCCGATTTTTTTACCCTGGGCTTCTAAAATAACCGGTGCTTTTGCCTCATCTAAATTCTTTCCTGCTCCTACTCTTGATATACCGGCTTCATCCAAAGTATCGCAGGTATCCAGCAAAGCATCTGTACCATAATCCATGGCATGATTATTTGCCAGTGTTACAATATCGATCCCCAGTTCTTTAAAAACAAAGATCGTGGATGGTGCCACCCGGAAAGTAAACTGTTTATCCTCTGCCGGCGTTCCCCTGGTACTAAATGGAAATTCCTCATTTGCCATGAAAATGTCTGCCTCATCGATCACGGACTGGAACTGACTGTCCAGTACACTCCGGATACCGCCATTTTTATAGGCATTCATCACATGGTCTGACAGAAGGATGTCACCGGAAAAGACCAATTTTACCGGCTGACCAGCTTCCTCTGGCTCAGATTCACTTTCCTGACTGTCAGTTTCTGGCTCATCCATAACGCTTTCCTTTTCATTTTCAGCTGCTGCTTCATCCAGATTTTGTCCATTGCTGCTATTTTCAATGTCTTCGCTTTTTTCTGTCTCAGCAACATTTTCCTGGTCTTTAGAAGCTTCTGCTCTTTTCTGCCTCGCCAGCTCACTGGCACTTACATAAGAGCCGTTTTTCATATGGCGGACCGATAATCCCACTATAACTGCCAACAGCAGCCCTGTAATAGCGGCCGCTGTGCATATCCATTTTTTTCTGTTCATTTTTTAGTCCTGTTATTAACCAATTGCCAGCACAATTCCGCCATCATTTGCATATACAGTAGCCACACCAGCTGCATTGGTCACCACGATTTCCTTAAAATCTGCACGTTTTGCCAGTTCCTGCTTTACGTACTCTCCTCTTTCCGGATTATTTACATGACATACAACAGCCCGTTTTCCTGTGGTATCCCCAGCTTCTTTAACGGCAATGTCGCACATTCTCTGAAGTCCCTTGTTAATACCTCTTGCCTGGTCTAATTTAATGATCACGCCATGTTTAGCCCCCATAATAGGTTTGATATTTAAGGCTGTTGCAAAAAATGCCTGCAAACCGGAAAGTCTGCCGTTCTTGCGTAATGTATCCAGACTTTCAAGAACAAAGTAGGTATGCATCTCATCCCGGAACTTTCTCAGTTTTTTCACTACTTCTTCAAAACCTAAGCCCTGTTCGCAAAGCTCCTGCACATAAAGAGCCTGATTTAACTGTCCTGCGGATGCAGATTCAGAGTCCAGAATTTCAATCTTTTTAGAAGACTCAATTCCTTTTTCCTTCATCTCCTCTTCATACAGCTGCTTTGCAAGGGCTGCTGAATTATAGCTACCGCTTAAATGGCTGGAAAGAGTGATCACAAATACAGCCTCTGCATCTGCTGCCTCATATGCTTGTTTAAAGATCTCAGGGGAAGGGCAGGCAGTTTTCGGGCACTCCGGGCACTCCTTCACCATGCGGATAAAAGCTTTCTGATCAAAAGTTTCATCATCTACCACCTGTGCATCCCCCACCTGCAATGTCAGCGGTACCATCTGGAACTTAGGGTCCTTTTTCAGCTCTTCTGTCAGATCAAGACAGCTGTCTCCAATGATCTTGTAAGTCATGTTTCTATCCTCCGGTTATCCAACATGTCATCTGATTATCTTAACATGTAGTATTCATTACTACTTATTATAACAGTATACTATATAAAATGCAATGATAACCGGAGTTTTTATTACTGTTCGTGGGCTGCATGACTGGCAACCTGACCTGCCGGATTTCAAATGGCGGCAATGCCTTTTTTAATGCCTGTTATGCCAGATCAGTCAGATACATGCTTCTCTGAACGAAAACTGTTTTCTGCTGTAATAGAACAGCGGCATCCCGGCTCCCGGCGGCTGACTTCATTGTTGATCCTGTTCTTCAGTCTGCTCACCGCAGATGCTTTATATTCTCTTGGAACTACAAGATCAAACACCAGGCACACATTTTTTCCTGCCCCTACCATGCGGAAATCATGGAAAGAAAGACGGATATCAATATCCATAAGCACACGGCTGATCAGGGAACGATACTGGGCCAGACGTTTATTATCCCGCTCTACCGGATCCATGTGGATCACCAGCATCATGTTAAATTTTTTTGATGCATCCCGCTCGATCCGGTCAATGATCTCATGGGAGTATTCCGGGTCATAATTGCTTGGAACTTCGGCATGAATGGACGCCATGCTATGGGACGGCCCATAATTATGGACGAGCAGGTCATGGGTTCCCAATATTCCTTCATATCCTTCCACAAAATTAGATATCTCCTCATAAATCTCCGGATCAATCGCTTCTCCGATCAAAGGTGCCAGTGTATCCTTTGCAATATTCAATCCGCCATACATAACAGCCACAGAAACTGCCAGACCTACAACACCATCAATATTCCAATTCAGATATTTCAATGCCAGAAGCGATAAAATAGCCGCACTGGTGGTCATTACATCTCCCATGGCATCTGCAGCGGTAGCTTCCATTACCTTAGAGTTGATCCTGCTTCCCAGTTTTTTATTAAACTGGGACAGCCAGAATTTTACTCCCACAGAAATAAGGAGGATCAGAACAGAAATCCATTTAAAATGCACTTCTTCCGGATGAATGACTTTACCAAGAGAAGTCTTAAAGAGGGAAAATCCCACCTGAATGACCAAAAAGGCCACAATAAAAGCCGAAATATACTCGATCCGTCCATGCCCAAATGGATGATCACTGTCCGCCGGTTTTCCCGCCATACGAACGCCGATAAAACCAATAATGGAAGAAGCTGCATCCGATAAGTTATTAAAGGCATCTGCCATAACAGACACACTATTTACCAGAATGCCAATAAACAGCTTGGACGCAAACAACAAAAGATTACAGCAGATGCCCACGATACTGGCCAGAATACCATAGCTGGTGCGTACCTGGGGCTCTTCTGTCTTATCATGATCTTTCACAAAACATTTTACTAAAAAATCAGTCATCACTTATCCTCATATTCTACATTTAGCAGAAACAGTCCCTGTGCCGGTGCTGTAGGTCCTGCTGCCTGCCTGTCCTGTGCCCTTAAAATATCAGACATTTTACCAGGCTCACATTTTCCCATCCCCACTTCGATCAGCGTGCCTGTAAGAATGCGCACCATCTGCTGCAGGAATCCATTTCCTGTAAAATAAATGTGCAGACGGCTTCCCTGCTGCCTGAACCCTATATCTGTAATAGTCCGCACCGTCGTTTTTTTCATCTTCTTATTGCCACAAAAGCTTTTAAAATCATGGGTGCCTGTAAGAAAAGCTGCTGCCTCTTTCATGGAATCTACATCCAGCATATTCCCCAGACCATAATAATAATTTCTCTGGAAAACATCTTTCTTCGCTCCCATTTCCAACTGGTAGCAATATGTTTTTTTCACAGCAGAAAGACGGCTGTGGAAACGCTCCGGGACTGCCTCACAGGATAAAACAGCAATGTCTTCCGGAAGATACTCATTAATATACTCCATGATCTGATCCGGCGTTTTCTTTCCGCCATATTCTTCCTTTTTACTCTTCAGGTCTGATACATTCTTTCCATTTTTTCCGTTTTTTCCATTTTTTTCCAGTTCTTTCCAGTCAATATGGAAATTTGCCACCTGGCCTTTTGCGTGGACTCCCGCATCCGTACGGCCGGAACCATGGACTTCGATTTCTTCTCCTGTCATTTTTAAAAGGATCTGTTCTAATTTTCCCTGAATGGTCTTATCTGTATTTCCCTGCTTCTGCCAACCATTATATCTGCTTCCATCATAGGCCATTACCACTTTATAATTCATTATTTTTCTCCTGTTTCTGCTGTGTCCCCTTTGACCCAGCGGATATTTTTCCATTTTTCTCCAAAACAGCCTGGACTATTTTAACCAGACATCCGGTGATCATGATCCCCATATAGATTCCCGCTATATCCAGCCACACATCAGATATCTGACCGGAACGTCCTTCTACAAACAGCTGGATGGTTTCGTCAATAAAAGGCAGACAGAACGCTGCTGTGAAATTTGCTTTCAAGATCCTGGTAAGAGAAAATACAGGCACCATTCCAGCACCTGTATTCATTGCCAGCAAAAATCCCAAGCCTGCATACTCTGTAAAATGAGCGGCCTTCCGTACCAGATGCTCCGTCAGCCACCAGGCATCCATCCCGGCTCCTGAAAGAAGGCTCTGTATCCTTATAAGAAAATATCCACTTTCCTTCGAGGATATGACAGCCGGAGTCAGGGAATTGCCATATATAAAACAAAGATATAACAGGATCAGGAGCTTCCATTTCCATTTTTTCATGACTTCTTTCATGAAATTTCTCATGCATTCTCCTTCGAGAAAATTCCGCTTTCATCCACTGCATGTATGGCGCGCTCCAAAGCTTCTCTGTCCTGTACCAGCGCCATTCGCACAAATCCTTCGCCAGACGGTCCGAAAGCACTTCCCGGAGTTACCATAACACCTGTCTTTTCTACCAGATCCATAACAAAGGCTTCGGAAGACTCATACTGTTTCGGGATCGGAGCCCATACAAACATAGTTGCCACCGGTCGGTCCATTTCCCAGCCAATAGAACGTAAGCCGTCACAGAGGATGTCTCTTCTTGCCTCATAAGCTTTCATAGTATCATATACACAGTCCTGATCACCTGTAAGAGCTGCTACGGCTGCTGCCTGGATCGGCAGGAACATACCATAATCCATATTGGATTTTAACATTTTCAGATGCTTTACCACCTCTTTGTTTCCAAGGCAGAAACCAATTCTGGCACCTGCAAGACCATATGTCTTGGAAAGGGAGTTAAATTCCACTCCAATCTCTTTTGCACCTGGATAACTTAAAAAGCTTCCACAGGTCTTACCATCAAATACCAACTCGCTGTATGCATTATCATGGAGAACAATAATATCGTATTTCTTTGCAAATGCTACCAGATCCTGGTAAAACTGCGCCGGTGCCATGGCAGTTGTAGGATTGTTTGGATAGGAAACAACCATAAGCTTTGCCTTTTTTGCCACTTCTTCCGGGATATCCTGAAGCTGGATGATATAGTCATTTTCTTTCTTTAAGGGCATATAGTAAAGCTCTGCCCCTGCAATCTGTGGACCGTCTCCAAATATAGGATAACATGGATCCGGCACCATAACAATGTCTCCCTCATCTGCAATAGACAATGCAATATGTGCCAGACCTTCCTGGGAGCCTAAAAGGGAACATATCTCTGTATCCGGGTCCAGTTCCACGTCATATCTTCTCTTGTACCAGTCTGCCACTGTATCTAACATCTTTTTGGTATCGCTGATCGCATAAACATAGTTCTCCGGCTTCATGACTTCCTCACATAAAGCCTTGCGGATATGCTCTGCCGGCGGGATGTTAGGTGCACCAATGCTTAAGTCAATGACTTCTTTCCCTTCACTGATCCTTTTATTTTTAATCTCAGCCAATCTGGAGAAAATCCCTTCTCCAAAACGATCCATTCTTTTTGCAAATTTCATTTTCATTTCCTCCAAATACGCATCCTGTTTCTCCAGATTCTGGAAAAACATTTTAAAACCATGGTGGATATTATAATACAAATGCCTGGCAGTAGCAAGGAAAAAAAAGAAAACCCTAGCATTACTAGGATTTTCTTACATTTTAGCAAGCGCGAGACGGGATTCGAACCCGCGACCCCCACCTTGGCAAGGTGGTGCTCCACCCCTGAGCCACTCGCGCATTTAAAAAGATATTAAATTCTGATACATACCTTCAAAACCACATATTGAACTACCGAATACCTGCAACCTTTTTTCCACAACTTAGCGACTCATTCATAAAACCTGACGGTTTTATTCATGTCATTGG
>UQJF01000149.1 GCA_900541315.1 uncultured Clostridium sp.
AGATGTAGCTCCGTCTCGTGGGCTCGGAGATGTGTATAAGAGACAGGTACTATTGGTGAGGTTTCCACCATCGCTCTTCTGATCGGCGGTATCTACCTGTTAGTACGCAAGGTTATTTCCTGGAGGATCCCGGTGATCTATATTGGAACAGTTGCAGTATTTGTATTTATTTTTGGTGGTTTTGATGTAAATTATGTACTCTGCCAGGTATGCGGCGGTGGTCTTATCTTTGGTGCTTTCTTTATGGCAACTGATTATGTGACCAGCCCGATCACTCCAATGGGACAGGTCGTATTCGGTGTTGTTTTAGGACTTTTAACCGGTATCTTCCGTCTGTGGGGTGCTTCTCCTGAAGGTGTTTCCTATGCGATCATTTTAAGCAACCTGTTTGTACCGATGATCGAACGTGTGACCCTTCCAAAAGCATTTGGAAAGGAGGCAAAGAAGGCATGAAAGGAATTTTAAAAGATGCTGCAATCCTGTTTGTGATCACTCTGATCGCAGGACTTTGCCTGGGGGCAGTTCACGAAGTGACATTAGATCCGATCGCAAAGGCTCAGCTGGCAGCAGCTACCAAAACTTATAAAGAAGTATTCCCGGAAGCAGCAAAATTTGAACAGACCGATGAACTGACAGCAGCAGTAGCAGCATCTGCAGATGAGATCCTGGCTCAGGGCTTTGGAAATGTATCTGTTGATGATGCACAGGTTGCAGAAGCAGAAGATGGTTCTGTTCTTGGATATCTGATCACCGCAAGTTCTACAGAAGGCTACAATGGCCTGGTACAGATCTCTGTAGGTATCACTTCTGAAGGAAATCTGACTGGTCTTGGCTTCTTAAGCATCAGCGAGACTCCTGGTCTTGGTATGAAAGCAAAAGAACCGGCCTTCAAGGATCAGTTTAACGGAATGAAAGCACAGAAACTGGAAGTAACAAAGACAGACGCAACAGCTGATAACCAGATTCAGGCCATCAGCGGCGCTACCTATACTTCCAAGGCAGTAACCGGTGCCACAAATGCAGCTATTTACTTTGTGGAAAACTGCGTTGGAAAGTAGGAGGTGTAAGAAATGAACAAGTATACAGAACGTCTTTATAATGGTATATGGAAAGAAAATCCTATCTTCGTTCAGATGTTAGGTCTGTGTCCTACACTGGCTGTTACTACATCTGCTATGAATGGTCTTGGTATGGGACTTTCCTCTACTGTAGTATTAGTAGCAGCAAATTTTATTATCTCCCTGATGAGAAGCATCATCCCGGGAAGAGTCCGTCTTCCAGGTGAGATCGTAGTTGTTGCTTCCCTGGTAACCATCGTAGATATGCTGATGGAAGGCTTTACACCAGATCTTTACAGCGCACTGGGTATTTACATTCCTCTGATCGTTGTAAACTGCGTTATCTTAGGCCGTGCAGAGGCATTTGCTATGAAGAACAAACCGGTCATTTCCGCATTTGACGGAGCAGGCATGGGCCTTGGATTTACCGTTGCTCTTGTTTGTATCGGTGCTGTCCGTGAGATTTTAGGTGCAGGTACTGTCTTTGGTGTGACTGTCATGCCTGCTTCCTATCAGCCTATTTCCATCTTTATCCTGGCACCTGGCGCATTCTTTGTCCTGGCATGCTTAACTGCATTACAGAACAAGTTAAAGATGCCATGTGCGACCAATGGTTCTGCTAAGGGCAAGAAAGCTAAGAAGGCTTGCTGCGGTGATTGCGCAAGCTGTGCAGAAGCAAAAGAAGAGACGGAAGAATAGGAGGTAGAAACGGATGAAAGAGTTACTTGTTATTGCCATTAGCTCCGCATTTGTGAGCAACGTGGTATTAAGCCAGTTTTTAGGCATCTGTTCCTTCGTCGGCGTATCCAAAAAGGTAGAGACAGCAGCAGGTATGGGCGGTGCAGTTATCTTCGTTATCACCATCGCTTCCGTTGTTGCAAGTCTGATCTATCAGTTCGTCCTGGATCCATTAGGACTGGATTATCTGAAGACCATTGTCTTTATCCTTGTAATTGCGGCTCTGGTACAGATTGTAGAAATGTTCTTAAAGAAATGTATGGTTTCCCTGTACAATGCATTAGGTGTATTCCTTCCATTGATCACAACGAACTGTGCAGTATTAGGTGTTGCCCTTACTAACGTACAGAATAGCTATAACTTCGCTCAGAGCGTAGTAAACGGTGTTGCAACTGCTATTGGTTACATTGTTTCTATCGTACTCCTTGCCGGTATCCGTGAGCGTATTGAAGGAAATGATATCCCATACAACTTCCAGGGATCTCCTATCGTACTGGTAACTGCAGGTCTTATGGCAATCGCATTTTTCGGATTTTCCGGATTACTGTAGAAGGAGGAGACGAAGATGAACATGACAGCAATTTTGATCGCTGCTGCTGTTATTGCAGTGGCAGGTTTGATCGTAGGAATTGGTCTTGGACTTTTCGGTGAAAAGTTCAAGGTAGAAGTAGATGAAAAGGAAGTAGCTATCCGTGAGGAACTTCCTGGAAATAACTGCGGCGGCTGCGGTTTCGCAGGCTGTGACGCATTGGCAAAGGCAATTGCAGAGGGAAAAGCTCCTGCAAATGCATGTCCTGTAGGTGGAGCACCTGTAGGCGAAAAGATCGCTGCTATCCTTGGCGTATCTGCAGGAGCAGCAGAGAAGAAGGTTGCATTTGTACGTTGTAAAGGATCCTGTGACAAGGTTAAGACTCTTTACAACTACGACGGTATTGATGACTGTGCAAAGGCATCTGTAGTGCCTGCCGGTGGTCCTAAGGCCTGCAGCTACGGCTGTACCGGTTTTGGCTCCTGCGTAAAGGCATGTCAGTTTGATGCGATCCATGTTGTAGATGGCGTAGCTGTTGTAGACAAGGAGAAGTGCGTAGCCTGCGGCAAGTGTGTTGCTACCTGTCCAAAGGGACTGATCCAGATCGTTCCTTACAATGCAGAGCATTTAGTACAGTGCAGCAGCCATGACAAGGGCAAAGATGTAAAGGCTGCATGTCAGGCCGGATGTATCGGCTGTACTTTATGTACCAAGCAGTGTGAATCTGACGCTATCCATATGGATAACAACCTTGCAGTGATTGATTATGAGAAGTGTACAAACTGCGGAAAGTGCGCAGAAAAGTGCCCTGTGAAGGTTATTCTGTAATCAAAAAAGATAACTGTAAAAAAGCTTCAGACGGTGAGGATATCATTGTCTGAGGCTTTTTTTGTTAGAGTACATCTGAAAGGAGCTTATGGATACAGCATAGACACAGCTGGATTTTGGTGGTAATCTAAAAAAGCAGTGCGTAAAAAAGAGTATGTTAAAAATGTATATGCATGAAAGGGGATTACTTATGATGATAGAGCAGCTTTGGGGTTCACCGGATATTTTCCGGATTCTGGTACCATTACCGGAAAATCCATTAAAGGGGTTAAATGTTTATGTTCTGCGGACAAAAGAACAGGCTCTTGTGATCGATACAGGCTTTCGCAGGGAAGAGTGCAGGAAAGCCTTGTGGGATGGGATCAGTGAGCTGGGCCTTGATCTGTCAAAGACATCCCTGTTTTTAACTCATCTGCATTCTGATCATACGGGGCTTGTGTGGGATTTTGTAAATAAGGGAATTCCGGTCTACATGAGTAAAAGAGAGATCAGTTATCAGAAGCGGCTGGAAAAGACAGCTTTTGAGACATTGTTTCCGCGTTTTCGCAGAGAAGGTTTCCCTGATGAACTGTTAAAACGACAGGTCACGGAAAATCAGGGAAGTGCCTACAGTGCCAGACCTGGATATCCGGTAAATCCTGTGGAAGATAACGCATCTTTTATGGTCGGTGAATATGAGGTAAAAGCTTTCTGCACGCCGGGACATACGCCGGGACATATGGTCTTATATCTGCCAGAGCAGCAATTATTGTTTTCCGGTGATCATGTATTGTTTGATATCTCACCTAATATTACAAGCTGGCCGGAGGTAGAGGACTCACTGGGGGATTATCTGGAAAGTCTGAAACGTTTGAGAAATCTTCCGGTACAGGCAGTATTTCCGGCTCATAGAGGCGTGAAAGGGGATCTTGCCACAAGGATCGATGAACTTTTAGCTCATCATGAAAGACGGCTTACAGAGCTTAAAAAGGCTATAGATGTATATCCTGGGGCAAATGCATACGAACTTGCAGGACATTTATCCTGGTCCATGAGAGGTCTTTCCTGGGACCAGTTCCCACCGGGACAGAAGTGGTTTGCAGTGGGAGAGACTATGGCACATCTGGATCATCTGGCTAAAAAATTACAAAAATGTTAAAAGTGGGGAGTTCACCCATTTTTTGACAAAAACAGCCTATGAAAAAATTAAAACAGAATTACGTGAAAGTAAGGTTTTTGGCTATAAATAGTTTACATAAAACAGCTGAAAGTATTGATCAAAAAATTAACAAAAATAAATCTTAACAAAGATGTAACAATTACGTAAAAAACAAATCGTCATTATGCCTAAAATAATTGATAAATATACGGCACAATGCGCAAAAAGCACAAATGAATTTACATTTATTTCCAATTCACTTTAAAACGTGACAAAGTTGTTGCACAAAGGTTGACGTGTAAGATGAAATCCCATATAATTACCGATACATCCCAGAAAAACAGGCATAAAGTGGGGAAAACTCTCCACAATGGCACTTGGGAGCGGATGCAGTTTACCGCTCTGAAATGGATTTACGAGGCAGTACGCTTCGGGAAAGAATATGAGGAGTATGTATGCTTACATGGCATTCATTCCTTCAGTCGGTGATGTTTTTTGTCCGTTCTATTTCTGTTAAGCTGACAAAAAAACATTATCGTTCGTCTTCTGTCCTTATGTCAGGAGCTGTTGTTATTGCAGTAGTTGCCTTTTCAGCCAATGGATTTGGCGGAGGCGGTAAGAACGCAATGGCAGCGCCAAGGACCGTGGAATCTCTGGAAGCAGATGAAGAACCGGAGACAGAGGCACTCCTTGAAGGAAGCAGTTTTGTTACAGAAGCAAAAATACAATTCGGACTTTTGAACACAGGCAGTGAAGGCCAGCATCTGGCCGGTGCGCTGTTGGAGAGAGATGTCCGCAACAGACAGCGCAGACAGGCAGATGCGCAGATAGAAATAGAAGCGCTTCAAAAACAGATACTAAAAGAAAAAGAAGAAGCTGAAGCAAGACGGAAAGCAGAGGAAGAAAGAAGAGCTGCCAGAAGGATCAAGGTATCTGATGAAGATTATCAGGTTTTGCTCCGGATCGTTCAGGCAGAAGCCGGTGTATGTGATGAGAAAGGCAAGATATTAGTAGCTGATGTGATCATCAACCGCGTTCTTTCTGGAAAGTTCCCTGGAAACGTAAAGGGAGTCGTATACCAGACATCCCAGTTCCAGCCGGTATCTAACGGCAGGATCAATTCCGTGAAAGTAACAGCTGAAACTATCCGGTGTGTAGACCGTGCGCTGGATGGGGAAGATTATTCAAACGGTGCATTATATTTTATGAACAGAAAAGCTTCCGGCAGAAAAGCAGGTTGGTTTGATTCAAGGTTAACCTACCTTTTTGCACACGGAGGTCACGAATTTTTTAAATAGTTCAGCTATGGGCTGGCATATGGTGGAACCACAAGGCTTCTTGTTTCCAGGAATATGGAAACAAGAAGATGTTATGGCTGGACTGTAATTAGTTTTTTCAAATAGCTGTAAGAAAGGGATTGAGTTTCAGACTGCTTTGGGTGTATACTGATACAGACAGGAAACTGATAGAAAAATATCAATAACACTGTCAATAACCATTCAAAGGAGAAAAGACCATGATTTTTGATGAAAAACAGAATTTGGACTTTTACAGAAACTTAGGTATTGAAGGAAGATATGCAAAAGCAGTAGACTTCTTAAAGAATACCGACCTTGCAGCATTAGAGCCTGGAAAATATGAGATCGATGGAAAAAATGTATATGCAAATGTTGCCGCATACACCACTATTCCGTGGGAAGAGGCTAAGTATGAGGCACATGAGCATTATACCGACATCCAGTACGTGATCGAGGGAAGTGAGGTTATGACCTATGCTCCTGCACATGAAATGACTGTAAAGACTCCTTACAATCCAGATAAGGACGTAGTATTCTTCGAGAATACCACAGAGGGGCTGCAGGTAGTTGTAAAAGCTGGTCAGTATCTCATCTTCAATCCATGGGATGCACATAAGCCGAAGGCAGCTAACGGCGCTCCGGCACCTATTAAGAAAGTTATCGTTAAGATCAAAGAAGATTAATAGATCAAAGAATTGAATTGATCGTATGATCGACGGGTAACTCTGGGAAATGTAAATGAAATAAAATGAGTTTACGGAAAATATCGTCTGTACAGGGCCATGAAAAGTGGACTGTGCAGGCGATATTTTTTTTAGGATTGCGAGCACGCAAAGCACGTAGCGATCAACATCGTAATATATTCTTAAGAAAAAATACCCTTGTATAAATCTGTCTCTTATACACATCTGACGCTGC
>UQJF01000150.1 GCA_900541315.1 uncultured Clostridium sp.
CGAGATGTAGCTCCGTCTCGTGGGCTCGGAGATGTGTATAAGAGACAGGATTTATCCCGTGTCTGCGCTGCGGGCAGAAGGTAAAGGTTTGGATATCTTTTGTCTCTTATCAGGGCCTGCTTCATACGGCAGTTTCCTTCTGCAACATCTACCAGATTATAGACAATGCGGTTTTCCAGTCCCATGACAACGTCCAGGTTTCTCAGGCCGATATCAGTATCGATGAGTACGACCTTTTTTCCAAGGACTGCCAGTCCTGTTCCTACATTTGCAGAAGTAGTGGTCTTTCCTACCCCGCCTTTTCCAGAAGTGATCACAATGACTTCACTCATAGGAGAACCTCCAGAAAAATTAAGATTTGATACTCTACCAATTTATTGTACATTAAATTACGCAAATTTACCAGTATTTTTTTAGATTCAGAGAAAATTATTACCTATATATCCAATAGGCTGCTAAGAAAAGGCTTTTTTAGAGGAAATATCTTTAATTTGCCTTCTTCTACAGATGCCATCATCGTTCCTTTTCCAAAACGGCGGTTTTTCTCATTAAAACGGCTGGTATGATCTGCGATGCGCAGCTGCAGCGGGGACATGGAAAATGCAAGGATCACAGCCTGGTCATTTCCTGCTGCCCCGGCTGTGACGGTTCCCTTTAATTCTCCTAAAATGATCACATTTCCCTTGGCAGTGACCCGGGCTCCATGCTCTACATCACCGATGATCACAATGCTGGCTTCGGATTCTAAAGCGTCACCTCTTTTTAAGGTTCCACGGTAAAACTGGCCGGTCTGTGCGCTTAATTCCATTAATTTTTCATTTAGTGCTTTTTCGCAGCGGTCATTTCGTTCCCCGTCTGTATCTAGCAGGCAGAGGATCTGAAGCTGGGAATTTTCTGTGATAGTATTTACGATCTGAAATTCTTCTTCTGGCGTAAGAGACCGCCCTTCTAAGGTAAGTGTCATCTGGGCACTGCCCCAGAAACGGGCGCTGTCCCCAAACTTTTTTGCCACGCTGGCGAGAAGTTCAGCAAAAGGCATGTCCGGATTTAGGATCACCGTCATACCTGCTTTGCTACTTTTGATCACGATTCCATCCTGCATACTCGATCCACCTCTTTTTACATGTAACATTAATCTCCAACAGTCACATTGGATACGCTGGAAGCTCCGGAACCTAAAACCTGTTCCAGCGTGGTATAACCATAGTAATACTCATAAACTTTTTTGCCAAGTGTAGCTGCATTGGTTCCAGCATATCCATAAGGGATATTTACTGTCACTGCGATTTCCGGATTGCTGTATGGAGCAAAGGAAACGAAGAACGCATGGTTGGCGCGGCTTCGGTCTTCCTGGGCAGTACCGGTTTTTCCAGCAACTTCTACCGGACTTCCGGAGAAAACGGATTTTGCAGAACCATCAGTAACAACGCGGCGGATACCAGCCTGGACTGCATCCCAGGTACTGTCTGCTGCATCTACATGGGAGCTGACTGCAGGTGTATAATCTGTGATCAGATTACCATCGGAGTCAGTCAGTTTATCAAGTAAGCTTAATTCAAATACCGTTCCCCGGTTGGCAACGGCTGAAATGTAACGGGACAGCTGTACATTGTTATAGGAGTTAGTTCCCTGGCCCATAGCAGAACGTTCCGGGTCCTCTGTGGTAAGATGAGGCTCTGTTTCTGGAAGCTCTACACCGGAAGTGTGGTCCAAGCCAAACATACTGGCATATTTGCGGATCGTAGAAAGCCCCTTTTCAGGAGAATAGGTACCGTCAGCGGTCATACTTAGACGATGTCCAAGTTCTGCAAATACTACGTTGCAGGAGTTCTGGATACCGGTTATGATATCTTCTGTTCCATGTCTTCCCGGAAATATCCAGCAGTTGATAGGCGGATTAGCCTGATCATAAACACCGGTGCAGTCAATGGTATCTGTTAAAGAGATAACACCTTCTTCCAGTGCCGCAATGGCTGTAATGGGTTTAAAAGTAGAACCAGGAGCCTTGATCGCCTGAGTGGCATTGTTGTATAGTGGATTGGACATATCACTTTGCAATTTTGCAAAGTAAGCTGCATCCACGCTTCCGGACATACGGTTGTTATCATAACTTGGATAGGAAACCAGGGCGCGGATCTCACCGGTGCGTACATCGGTCACAACACAGCCGGCAGTACAGGGATCCAGTGCTAACTGGGCCGGTGTCAGCTCCAGGTTGGATATTTTACTTTTAATAAAATTGTAGGTATAAGCACTGTCTCCCATAGCCAGCCCGGCTCTTGCCTGTGGATCGTTCTTTAGTACACCCTGGGAGAAAAGAGCCAGGCACAGCCAGTTTCCCGGGATCACATTATCATTGATCAGGTAACGGAACATACGTTTGGTAAAACGCTTATCATCCTGAAGCCTGGTAATGATATAATCTACCAGCTGAATGTAAATATCGTCGGCATTGGAATATTTACTGGTGGAGTCTAATTTTGTAGTATCTACCCAGCTGGCTGCAATACCGCTGTAAATATAATCCCGCAGACTTACAGTACCGGCCTTCCAGGATTGATATGGGGCAGAATTCTGGTCGATCTTATCCGGCAGGACGATACCGCAGCTATCGGAAGATAAAAAGCTGTAGATATAGTTCATATAGCTTGCCATATCCTTTGGCAGATCATTTATATTAGAAGCGTGATCGCTTAAAAGCTCATTCCGTATATTGGTAAGGATCTGGTCTCTGGAAGCTGTGTATGCCCGGTAGATCTGTTTTTCAATATCAGAAGCATTTTCTGCTGCCATGGCATCTAAGGAAAGGACATTATTGTTGATCAGCTGATAGTAAGCATTTTTTACAGGGATTGGTTTTTTAGAACCATCTTTTATAGTTGCCGGGTCAATATCTTCATTTACAAGGAATTTGGTGATAATGCCGGCTAACTGCTGTTCTACCAGATTGTAAGTGGCAATCTGCAGATCACGGTCAATGGTCAGGTAAATATCATTTCCAGCCTGGGCATCCTGTTGTTCAATGATCTCCCTTGGACGTCCCATATTGTCTACATACATGCGGGTATAGCCTTTTTCACCCTGAAGCTCCAGCTCCATGGATTTTTCGATGCCAATACGCCCTACAATATCATTTAAGTCATATTTTTCTACTTCATCTGCTGATTCAGAGCTGGCAGTGTTCTGGGAAGCCCGCCAGTTTTCATTTAAATTGTGGATCTGGTCTTCCTGTACTTTACCGGTGTAGCCAATGATAGGGGCAAAATAAAGGCTGTCATTGTATACACGGATAGAGGACTGTTCAATGGAAACACCTTTTAGGTCAGCAGCATTCTCATTGATCTCAGTCATTGTCTCCTGGCTGATATTGGTAGCCACTGTAGTACTTTCATATTTCTGGAACCGGGTCAGCTCCATGGTATAGATGATATTGATCATGTCAAGGGCTGTCTGGTCGGATAGTTCCACAGGATTTCCGTCAGCATCTTTCATATCTGTCAGCTTATACCCCTGACGTGTAGCTCCTTTTTTTAACTCAAAGGCTTCTCTTGCAGTTATATCTGAAGGATATTTTCCAGTATCATCATCTAACTGCTGGGAAGAAATGCCATAAAAGTTCAATAAAAAACGCTTTTTTGCAGCATTGGAGGTACTGGTAAAATACATCTGCCCGTTCTCATCCAGTGCTATCTCAAATTTGCCGTCGATCTTCTCTCCCCTGCGCTCCAAAATGCTTACAAGACGGTAAATCATGGCATTCCGGTCAACTGCTTTTGGATAATCGCCCAGATCCTGAATGGCAACTGCGTAGGCCAGTTGGTTATAAGCCAGCAGATTTCCATTGTGGTCATAAATATTGCCCCTTGTGCCGGGAGTAGTCACCAGCTTTTCCGTACGCTGCATATAGCTTTCCTGATAGGAGCTTCCATCCAGGATCTGCATGCGGAACAGTTTGCAGATTAGACCGGTAAACATGAGGGTAAATATAACTGCCAGGGCAAAAAGGCGCGATGTAATAAGTTTTTTAAGAAATTCCCTGGTTACTTCCAGCAATTCATCAAACAATGGTGGTATCTCTCCTTTTTCCAATATCTTCCAGCCGTCTGCTGGCTGAAAGGAACAGACGGTATACTAACAGGGTGGTCACAGCTGTAAATATGATCTCCGGCAGCATGATCTTGATAAAATAATAAGGCAGATTTAGACGCCCTCGGATCAGGAATCGAAATATATAAATATACAGACTGTACCAAAGACCGTTTACAACGCTTAAGATCAGAGGCAGTGTAATATAGTCTTCGTAATAATATCTGGTAAAAATACCGTTGAAATAGCCGATATAGACGTAGATCAGTGTATAAAAACCGAAAGGCCCGCTGTAGAAAAGATCCAGCAGCAGACCTGACAAAATACCATAAAACATGCCTGCATTCCGTCCGTGGATAAAACCAAAGGAAAAAGTGAGGATCAAAAGCAGGTTAGGCGTTGCTGCCAGAAATGGCAGCAGGGGGAATACACAGTTCTGTACAGTAAAGGCCAGAAGGATCAATAAGATATTTAATAAGATCTGTTTGACTTTTCCGTTGTTCACTGTCCAGCCTCCTCATTATTACTGTTTTTCAGATCTGTGAGTATCAGTACTTCCTGAAGATTGTCAAAATCAGCTGCCGGGATCAGATAACCTGACTGGGTCAGGTGATCCGGATCAATGGACACATCTACTGCATAACCGATGAGAATGCCGGGCAGATATTTAGTACTGATATTGGAAGTAATGATCTGGTCTCCGTTTCTAAGGACGGCATCCCTTGAAAAATCAGTCAGCTTCAGTCTTCCCTGCTCATAAAGGGTAAGATCACCTGCAACGATACAGTTATAGGAAGAATCAAGGGACATAGCGCCTACACGGCTGGAGTCATCAATAATAGAACGGACTGTGGCATAATTGGCGCCTACGTCAGTAACGATGCCTACCAGACCGCCGTCTGCTACTACGTTCATATCCACAGCTATCCCGTCTGCAGAGCCTTTATTAATGCGGAATACCTGGAACCATTTTTCAGAATCCCTGGCAATGACTCTGGCACCGATTTTATTATATTGCATATATTGCTGGTCTAACTGATAAAGCTGACGAAGACGGTTTAACTCAAACTGTTCTGCCTGAAGCCTGTTGTTTTCTTCTGTGAGAAGTGCCACCTGGTCTTTTAAAGATTCGTTTTCTGCTAAAGCTTTCTTTAATTTTCCGTAATCGGTGATCTCATTGTAGAGCCCGGTACCTACCTTGTTGACGCCAGACTGGATGGGGATTAGAAAATAACCTACACCGGTGCGCAGAGGCTCCATAATGCCGTCTTTTAAAGATGTGATACCAATGAGCAGGATACAGAAGGCTGTAAGACCTGCCAGTATATATTTGCTGCGTTTTGATTCCATGGATATCTGATTTCCTTTACCTGTAAAACATGTAGTAACGTGTATTGCCATAAGATCATGTTACATGATCTGCTGTTGTCTGAAACTTAGATAACGTTTATCTCCAATAATAATATGGTCCAGAAGGGAGATCCCTATTACATCTCCTGCTTCTTTTACCCGGCGTGTTAAAAGCAGATCCGATTCACTGGGAGATGGATCACCGCTGGGGTGGTTGTGGACCAGGATCATACTCACTGCAAGACTGCGAAGACCCTCAATGAGGATCTCTCTTGGAGTGATCACAGAAGCATTAACTGTGCCTTTAGATACCAAAAAATCACGTAAAAGGTTCTGTTTGGTATTTAAGAACATAACGTGGATCTCTTCCTGTTCTAAATGCCGCAGATCTTCCATATAATATTCGGCGATCTGCTCTGGCTGGGTGAAAGAAAGAACGGTTTCTTTGGTCTTATAATTCCAGATGCGCCGGGAAAGTTCCCCGATACACATAAGCTGGGCACCTTTTACCATTCCAATGCCTTTGATACGGCAGTAATCTTTCAGGGAATGATGTAAAAGTCCTAAAAGACGGGTGCCATGACCTTCTAAAGCAAGTATGCTTCTGGCCAGTTCCAAAGATGTGGCATCTTTGGAACCAGTACGGATGATCACTGCTAAAAGCTCTTCATCTGTAAGGAACCTGGCTCCCTGTGTCAGGCATTTTTCATAAGGCCTGTCCTCTTTGGGCAGCTGTTTCATGGTCAGTTTCTGTACATTTTTTTCTGTTGTTTGGATCTTTTTTTTCATTGCATCCTCCTGACTTAAGCACCTCTCCAAGTACATCTGTCAGAAGCAATGGAAAATATTAGTACATTGAAAACGATGTACTAGTATAATCCACAATAATTACCCGCCCCTTTCACTTGTCTAAATTTCCATCTGCCGCGTCGGCTTCAATCGACGATGCTACCGGCATCGCCTCATTCAGCTTCCTTGCACATGAAA
>UQJF01000151.1 GCA_900541315.1 uncultured Clostridium sp.
GAGATGTAGCTCCGTCTCGTGGGCTCGGAGATGTGTATAAGAGACAGGAGCAAGCGTACTGACTGGTGCACAGAGGATCTTTTCAGGTATCTCCGTATTCAGTCTCCTTGCCATTCCTTTCTTTATTCTGGCAGGAAACCTGATGAATAAAGGTGGTATCGCCATCCGCCTCATTAATTTTGCAAAGCTTTTTACCGGCAATATCCCGGGCGCATTAGCTCACACCAATGCAGTGGCAAATATGCTTTTCGGAGCTATTTCCGGCTCTGGTACAGCAGCAGCTTCTGCCATGGGTTCTATTATCGGACCTATTGAGGAGGAAGAAGGTTATGACCGTGATTTTTCAGCAGCAGCTAATATTGCAACTGCTCCTACAGGGCTTTTGATTCCTCCAAGCAACGTTATGATCACATTTTCACTGGTCAGCGGAGGAACTTCTGTAGCAGCTCTTTTTATGGCAGGTTATATCCCGGGTATCCTCTGGGGTCTTGCATGTATGGTAGTTATTTACATTTTCGCAAAGAAAAAGGGCTACCGCAGCACAAAGAAATATACTTCATCTGAAAAGATCAGGGTATTTTTACAGGCGATCCCATGTCTGTTTATGATCATTGTTGTTATCGGCGGTATTATTTCCGGTATATTTACAGCAACAGAGGGAAGCGTGGTTGCAGTTGTATACAGTATGGTACTGGCAATTTTCTTCTATAAGTCTATTAAGCCCTCTGAGCTGCCACAGATATTCCTTGACAGTGCAGAAATGACAGGTATCATTATTTTCCTTATTGGTGTATCCAGTATCATGAGCTGGGTCATGGCATTTACCGGCATCCCAACTGCAGTAAGTACAGCTATGCTTGGTATCAGCAATAACCGTTACGTGATCCTGTTTATTATCAACATCCTGCTGCTGATCGTAGGTACTTTTATGGATATGACACCGGCATGCCTGATCTTTACCCCTATCTTCCTGCCCATCTGTCAGGCACTGGGAATGAACACGATCCATTTCGGTATCATGATGATCTTTAACCTGTGTATCGGAACCATTACACCGCCGGTTGGAACTACACTGTTTGTGGGTGTAAAAGTAGGAAAAACAAGGATCGAGCAGGTGATCTCGCCGTTGCTTTATTATTTTGGGGCAATCTTTATTGTTCTGATGCTGGTATCTTATATTCCGGCCCTGTCATTATGGCTGCCGGGACTGTTGGGATACGTATAAACAAAGCAGGATCTGCCTGTGGCTACAGGCGCAAAGGCATCTGAATTCTGTATTCAGATGTCTTTTTTTGTTGCCAACATTTTGACAGTATAGTATAATTTTGGGTGATAACAGGGTAAAAATTTCATCTTTGTACGCACCGCGTACGCCTCAGAAATTTGGGCACAACTGACAAAAATCTTCTGGCAAAATCAGATACAGAAAGATTTAGAGAGAACATTTTATTAGCAGGCGGCAGCCCTGGTGACAGAAAGGAAGGACGAACATGATGATCAAGATAGGTATTTTAGGTTATGGCAATCTGGGAAAAGGAGTAGAGTGTGCCATTAAGCACAATCCGGATATGGAACTGAAAGCAGTATTTACAAGAAGAGACCCTTCAAGTCTTTCTATTCTTACAGAAGGAGCAAAGGTATATTCAGTTGAAGATGCACCTGCGATGAAGGATGAGATCGATGTCCTGATCATCTGTGGCGGAAGTGCAACAGATCTTCCAAAACAGACTCCTGAAATGGCAAAATATTTCAATGTGATCGACAGTTTTGATACTCACGCAAAAATTCCGGAGCACTTTGAGGCAGTAGACAAGGCAGCAAAGGAAAGCGGCCACATCGGACTGATCAGCGTAGGCTGGGATCCGGGTATGTTCTCCTTAAACCGTCTGTATGCAAATGCTGTTCTTCCAGGTGGAAAAGATTATACATTCTGGGGAAAAGGTGTAAGCCAGGGACATTCTGATGCTATCAGACGTATTGCAGGCGTTAAGGATGCAAGACAGTATACCATCCCGGTAGACAGTGCATTAGAGGCAGTAAGAAGCGGAAGTGAGCCGGATCTTACTACCAGACAGAAGCACACCAGAGAGTGCTTTGTTGTGGCAGAAGAGGGCGCAGATCTTAAAAAGATCGAAGAAGAGATCGTTACTATGCCAAATTACTTTGCTGATTATGATACTACCGTACATTTTATCAGTGAAGAAGAATTGTTAAGAGACCATGCAGGCATCCCACATGGCGGTTTTGTGATCCGCACAGGAAAGACCGGCTGGAACAATGAAAATTCCCATGTGATCGAATACAGCTTAAAGCTGGATTCCAACCCTGAATTTACTTCTTCTGTACTGGCTGCATATGCAAGAGCCGCATACCGCTTAAGCAAAGAAGGACAGACTGGCTGCAAGACTGTTTTTGATATTGCACCAGCTTATCTGGCAGCAGAAGACGGAGCATATTTAAGAAAGCACATGCTATAAAAAGGAGTACCTGTTGAAACGATATTTTGCACCATTTAAAGAAGCACGCTCTTTGAGAAGAAAAGAGAAATTCATAGTATTGTCCCTGATTCCGTTATATTTTATTTTGATCGGCTTGTTCCTTCAGCCTATAAATGAGATCATTCCGGGAATTATCCGTATTGTGCGGGAGCCGGACGTGCTGATCACTGATTATTTTGCAGTAGGCGGGATTGGGGCAGCCTTGATCAATGCCGGGCTGACAACGCTGCTTAGTATTGGACTGCTTTACTTTTCCGGAAAGGAAATGGACGGCCATACGATCACTTCTGCCTGCCTGATGTTTGGTTTTTCTCTTTTTGGAAAGAACATTGTCAACATCTGGGCTATTATGGCAGGTGTTGTTTTATATGCAAAATATCATGGGACTTCTTTAAACCGTTATCTTTATGTAGGTCTGTATGGCACCAGTCTTTCGCCCATCATGACCCAGATGATGCACATTGGAAAATTTCCTGTACCAGTCTGTTTTATGCTGTCCCTGCTTTTAGGACTTGGCATCGGTTTTGTGCTGCCGCCATTGTGTACCCATGTACATTACGCTCATCAGGGATATTCCCTGTACAACGTAGGTTTTGGCGCAGGCATTATTGCAACAGTAGTAGTATCACTGGCTAAATCTTTTGGGATCCACATAGAATCCCGTCTGATCTGGTCCGTTGGAAATAATACATTGTTTACCATTTTCTTAATGGTATTATTTGGCTTTATGATCGCATCAGCAGTGGCAGTCAGAGGAAAGACGATTTTGAAATCCTATGGCCGTATCCTTAAAACTACGGGAATTTCAGGTACAGACTATCTGAAGGATGAAGGCGGGGCAACAACTGTATTTAATATGGGGGTTAACGGTCTTTTTGCCACTTTGTTTGTTCTGGTAGTAAATGGTGATCTGAACGGCCCTACCATATGTGGTATTTTTACCATTGTTGGTTTCAGCTCCACAGGAAAACATCTGAAAAATATTGCTCCTATTATGTTTGGGGTCTATCTTGCAAGTTTTACAAAAACATGGGCGATCAATCAGCCTTCACCGATCCTGGCATTACTGTTTTCTACTACACTGGCACCGGTGGCAGGTAAATTTGGCCCTGTAGTAGGTATTATTGCCGGTTATCTCCATTCTTCCGTGGCCTTGAATGTAGGAATTGTATACGGAGGAATGAATTTGTATAATAATGGCTTTGCAGGAGGTATCGTTGCCATCTTTCTGGTACCTGTGGTGCAATCCATCAGTGACAGAAGAGCAAGAGCAAAAGGTGGACTGTCCTTGTAATATGAGATACCGGGTCAAAAAGCTGGGAATCCGGCGAAGGTCTGCTGGCAGGTGGATTGCTTTAGCCTGAACATTATTGGAAAAGAGAGGAAGCGGCATATAGTATGGATGAACGTTTGAAGAAACAGCTGGATTTTGCCCTGGAGATCGATAAAGAAAAAAACATTTTCCGCCAGACCCATTTATCTGGTCACGGAAGAAATGAAAATGATGCAGAGCATGCATGGCATATGGCGATCATGGCTTATCTTTTGCGGGAATATTCCAACGAGCCGGTCGATATTACCAGGGTCATGCTTATGTGTCTGATCCATGATGTAGTGGAGATCGATGCAGGAGATACCTATGCCTACGATGCAGAAGGATTAAAGACCCAGAAAGCAAGGGAAGAGGCTGCAAAAGAGCGGATTTATTCCCTGCTTCCTGAAGACCAGAAAAAGGAACTGGCAGCTATATTTGATGAATTTGAGGAAAGTAAGACACCGGAGTCTAAGTTTGCCCATGCAATGGATAATCTCCAACCGCTAATGTTGAATAACAGCAATGACGGAGGGGACTGGAGAGAACATGGTGTCAGCGCAAAGCAGGTTTACGGCCGCCAGGACCGCACAAAAGAAGGCTCTGAAAAACTGTATGAGATTACAGAACAGATCATAAAAAAACATGTGGAGAAGGGAAATTTAAAATGAAATTAGCGGTTATTTATGATTCAAAAACAAATAATACAGCTGCAGTAGCAGGCTATATGGCAGATGGAATGAACAGTATTGAAGGGGTAGAAGCAAAAACATTCATGTATTCAGAAGCCGATACAGAATTTATAAAAGAGTGTACTGGTGTAGTATTTGGCTGTCCTACTTACATGGCAGGTCCTACTGCTGATTTTTACACCTGGATGGAAAAATCAGCAAAAACTTTAAATCTGGCAGGAAAATTAGGAGGTGTATTTGCTACAGAGCAGTATATCCACGGTGGTGCTGACCTGACTATGAATGCACTGCTTATCCACCTGTTAGTATATGGAATGATGATCTATTCCGGTGGCGGCTCCTATGGTAAGCCGGTGATCCACATGGGACCGGTGGAGGTCAGCCCGGAGAAGGAGAATTTCAGGGAATTGTTTGAAATCTACGGAAAGAGATTTGCAACCCAGGCGCAAAAGATAAGTAAATAATTAGTTACAGTTCAGCCATGACATCTTCTTGAAAACAAGAAGCATGGTGGGTTCACCATCACCATATGTTGATTTGGATGAAAAAGTGCTTATGCAAGCAAAATTACAACACACTTTCTCATTCAAACCAGCTCATGGCTGAATTATAACAATGATCAACGTTCTATTATGGTTACGATCATCTGGTTAGGAAGGCAGACAATAGTATCTGTATCCAGATGCTTTTTTCCCTGCTTCACGCAAAGTTTGTCCGGGCAGCTGGCATCATAACACCAGATCTCCCCGTCTTTGACGATCAGCTGATTGGTGCCGCCATTAGGCGTCTGGATCGTCACTTCCTGGTTTTTAGACAGGTCCAGGACCTGAGTTATCTGACCGCTGCAGGAGATTTCTGCAGCGGCTCCTTTTTTTCCGGGATGAAGATACTGAAATAAAAGGAACGCAAGGGCAAAAACAATGAAAACGCCAGCCAGAATAAGGCTGCGGTATCTTAAATGGGATTTCTGATCCATGGAAAAATCCTTTCTATAATGATGTCCTGTTGGGTTTAGCTTCTTGCTCATGTTTCCGGCGGGTCTCAAGGTCAAAAATTATCCTGCAAGCAAGCTTAAATGGGATTTCTGGCCTTGGGATCCTGGTATCATACAAATAACGTAGGTATAGTAGCATAGAATGAGCGTGTTTGCAAGGAATGCTGCGCTGATAAGACAGAAGAAGGAAATAATCAAAATGACAACAGCAGGAAAAAATAATAAAACTACATCAAACCGCGTAGCCCTTTACGGCCTGCTTATAGCCTTAGCCTTTGTGCTAAGCTATATCGAAACATTATTCCCGGTTTATATGGGGGCACCGGGAGTGAAGCTGGGGCTGGCGAATCTTGTAACAGTGATCGCTCTTTACGGCCTTGGGGTTAAAGAAGCTTTTGCCATCAATCTGGTGCGGGTGATCTTAGCCGGTTTTACTTTTGGGAATATGGCATCCATTCTATTTGGATTAGCAGGGGCGTTTTTAAGCCTGCTTTTAATGGTCACATGCAAATATTTCCGCCTTTTTGATATGGTAGGAATCAGCATTTTAGGCGGCGTGGCCCATAATATTGGCCAGTTTTTAATTGCTGCATTTGTGACAAAGACTTTTGGCGTATTTTCATACCTCCCAGTGCTGCTGATTGCTGGCACTGTGGCAGGAGCTCTCATCGGACTTTTAGGTGGATTGATCCTAAAGCGAATCAGCCGAATTCTATAAGACAAGAGAAATTCAATGATGTGAGTGTCAAAAGTAAATTTTGCCACTCACTGATGTAACCGGATTGCT
>UQJF01000152.1 GCA_900541315.1 uncultured Clostridium sp.
AGGTAACATAAAAATCGCCCTCCAGTCGATAAAATAAAATATATTCAATCGGCTTTGCCGCAAATTTTGAGCGATTTGTCAAGTGTTTTTGGCAAAAAAGTGGGGGATTTAATAAAAAGGAATCAGAAAGCCTTGATTTTACTGAGTTGAAGATTCCGAGAGATCATAGAATAAAGAAGGGATGAAAAAAGTCAATGGAGAAGGAACGGGCAAAACTATTAGATGAATTGTTGAACCAAATCGATCGGGCATATGATTTAATGGAAGAATATGATTCTATGTCGAGAAAATATGGGGAGGTGATTTTATATCAGGTTGAAGCTCATTTGATAAAATATATCGGGGAGCATCCAGGAACGACGGTTTCAGATATAGCACAAGATTTGAACAAAACCAGCAGTGCAGCGAGTCAGATGGTGAAAAAACTGCAGACAAAAGGATTGATTGAACAAATAAAAAATGAAAAAAACAGGAGAAATACTTTTTTGAATTTGACGTCTGCTGGATGGAGCTTGTATGAGGCAAGAGAAAAATTTGAGCAACATTGCTATGAACGGACATTTGAGTATTTAGCAGAGTTTTCAGAAAAAGAAATAGAAGTAGTATGCAGGATATTGGATAGGATGAACCAAACCTTTAAATTAGATATAGAGGACAGCAAAATGTAAAACATGCACAAAAGTGCATGTTTTATTTTGTTTATTTAAGGTATTTACATATGCAAAGAAAGATGATATTATCTTACCATAAGAACTATTAAGTATCTAAATAATACAAAAGGAGAGGAAAAATGAAGTATAATTTTGATGAAATTATTGACAGAAGTAATACCTACAGCTTTAAAAGAGATTGTTTGCCTGAAGGAGCACCTAAAGACAGTCTTTCTTTTTGGGTTGCAGATATGGATTTTCCTTGTGCTGATCCTGTTATAGAAGCACTGCATCAAAGAATTGATAGGAAGATATACGGTTATACAGCATATGACAATCAAGATGTCTATGAGGCTGTATCAGGATGGTTTATGAGACAATATGGATGGAAAATAGAAAGAGAAGAACTATCATTTAGTCCTGGAGTTGTTCCTGCGCTTGCATTTCTGATTCGGGCCTTAACAGAGCCGGGAGATGGAATCATCATTCAGCGGCCAGTATACTACCCATTTACAATTAAAATTGAAAATGCAGGAAGAAGGGTTGTAAATAATCCGCTGATCCATGATGGAAATACGTATAGGATGGATTATATTGATCTTGAAGAGAAATTGAAAAATCCGCAAAATAAGGGAATTATTATTTGCAGTCCACATAATCCGGTAGGTCGCGTATGGACTGAAGATGAGTTGAGACAGTTAGTGGATCTTTGTAAGAAATACAATAAATGGATTATTTCTGACGAAATTCATTGTGATTTGACAAGAAAGGGCATGAAGCATCATCCACTTTTAACTGTGGCACCAGATTATAAAGATCAGATTATTGCATGTACTGCACCAAGTAAAACATTTAACTTGGCAGGAATGCAGATATCTAATATTGTGATTCCGAATAAAGAATATAAAGCAAAATTTGATTTTCTGTTAGACGATTGCTTTGGTTTGATGGCTGCACCCCTGGGAATTTCTGCAATGATTGCTGCATATACACACGGGGAAGAATGGCTTGATCAGGTTCGAGAGTATATTGATGAAAATATTGCTTATGTACATGATTTCCTTCAGAAAAATATGCCTGAAGTTACGATGTCAGATACACAGGGAACGTATTTAATATGGTTGGATTTCAGAGCATATTGCAATGATGAGAAAAAGCTGGAGAAGCTTATGCACGAGAGTGCGAAGGTTGCCTTGGATGAAGGTTATATTTTTGGAGATGAGGGAAAGGGCTTTGAAAGAATTAATATGGCCAGTCCAAGAAGTATGATTGTAGAATGTATGGAACGGATTCATAAAGCATTGAAACCAGAAGTGTAATTTACTGAATACAGAGGAGAAAGGGAGATTGGTATGGAAGTACTTACCAGCATTTTAAATTTTTTTGACACCGTTTTGTGGAGCAGCCCGTTAATTTATATTTCCATTTTTGTTGGACTTCTCTATACTGTTGGCTTAAAGGGATTTCAAGTTCGATACTTAAAACAAATGGTGAATAGCGTTTTTGAAAAGAGTGCAGATAGTGAATCCTCCACATCATTTGAAGCATTTGCTTTGACGGTTGCGGCAAGAGTTGGAACGGGAAATATTGTAGGCGTTGCAACTGCAATTGCAGCAGGTGGCCCTGGTGCAGTATTCTGGATGTGGGTTATGGCAATTCTGGGAGCGGCAACCTCTTTTGCAGAAAATACGTTAGCTCAGGTGTATAAAGAAAAGGTTGACGGAATGTATCGGGGCGGTACTTCATTTTTTGTAAAAAAGGGACTTGGCCTTGGATGGTTTGGAACCGTATTTGCATTTTGCAGCCTTTTGAATTGTGGCATTTTGCATACAACACAGCCGAACTCCATTGCTGATGCAATGTATAATGCTTTTGGTGTTCCACACTGGATTGTGGGAGTTATCATGGTAATTATAGCCGCAATTATCATTTCAGGTGGCTTAAAAAGTATTATTCGATTTACATCAAAGATTGTACCGATCATGTGCCTTCTGTACCTGGGAGTTACTTTAATTGTACTTGGCGTTAATATCACTAAAATTCCGGCAGTATTTGCGCTTATTTTTAAAAGTGCATTTGGTAAAGATGCAATTTTTGGTGGTATGGTGGGATCAGCAATTGCATATGGTATCAAGAGAGGTGTCTATTCAAGTGAAGCAGGTATGGGAACTACACCTCAAGCAGCAGCAATTGCGGGAGTATCTCACCCGGCAAAGGTTGGTTTGACACAGGCTTTATCCGTATATGTTGATACATTACTGGTTTGTACCGCAACAGCCTTAATGATTTTACTTGCCGGTACATATAATGTAACAGATGCAGCAGGAACCGTATTATACGAAGGTATTAGCGGAGTCAATGCTGGCGTTGGTTTTACACAGGGAGCACTGGATTCTGTAATTCATGGTTTCGGTTATCCAATGATAGCGGTTATGCTGGCATTATTTTCATTTACGACATTAGTAGGCTGCTTTAATATTTCTGAATCTGATTTGATTTATATGTTCAAGGGATATTCAAAAAGTAAGATGGCACAGATTTTGTTTAAAGTATGGTTTTTAATTCCAATCTTTATTGGCTGTATTTCAAGCACAGAGTTTGCATGGTTATGTGCGGATATTGGAACCGGAGCATCTTGCTGGGTTACACTAATTGCAGTGATTTTCCTGTTCCCAATTGTGAGGAAGGTCTGGAATGATTATGAAAAACAATTCAAGGATGGAAAGGATCCTATTTTCCGACCAGACAATTGCGGCATAAAAAATGCTGATCTCTGGAATGAAATAGCAGATGAATATGAAAAAAAACTGAAATAAGAAGACTACCGCATACCAAATTGGTATGCGGTAGCTTTTTTAAGGTTTTTTGAAAATGGCCATGTCCAGAAAAGAAAACGCAGCGGGTGTGATAGAGTGTAATGCATCAAAGGATTTCGTAAATAGTTTGATTTGTGATTGGTTTTGCGTTGTTTCCTTTTACGAAACAGGAATCTTTTCATCCGTTCATATGGACAATGCAGAGGCCGACTGTTTTATTGCAGAAAAGAAAAAATTTACGGGATGAAAAAAATCTGTAAAAGCAGACATCAGTCTGACATAGGAGGAAGACTGTAAGAGGGATAGGTTTATACTTATAAGCAATACAGATAATGCTATAAGTAAAAAAGAACATATTTTTCGACTAAAAATTAACAAAACAAAATTCTGAAAAAATATTAAAAAAAGTATTGACAAAAACTATATCATTTATTATAATAATTTACGTTGCTGAGGAACACAGCAAGCAACACAAACGAATGCGTCAGTAGCTCAGCTGGATAGAGCATACGGCTACGGACCGTAGTGTCGGGAGTTCGAATCTTCTCTGGCGCATGTAAAAAGCAGATTCTTTATGGATCTGCTTTTTTTGTGCTTGTGCGTTTATATGCAAACCTGTCAGCAATGGGGTTGCTGATCATGTAACAGAAAAACCTGCCAGTGGCAGATCAGGAAAGTGCAGTGAAAAAGGATCGATCAACAGAGGATGGAGAAAAGAATGACAAAATCAGTCTGGATGCTTCATGCAAAAAAAGCAGATTTTAATGGTCTGGCGGCAAGGTTCCATATCAGTCCTATTACCGCCCGGATCATCAGAAACCGGGATATTACGGATATAAAAGAATTTGACAAATACTTAAACGGAAGCCTGAAGGATCTGTATGATCCTCGGCTGCTCCCGGATATGGAAAAAGCTGTTTCTATATTAAAGGAAAAGATAGGAAGCGGCGCCAGGATCCGGATCGTGGGAGATTATGATATTGACGGTGTGTGTTCTACCTGCATCCTTTATAAGGGGCTGAGCCGGGTAGGAGCGAAAGTTGATTATGTAATACCGGAGCGCATTAAGGATGGTTATGGTATTAATGAACATATTATTGAAAAAGCGGCTGCAGACGGCATTCATATGATACTTACCTGTGATAATGGCATTGCGGCCATTGATCAGATCGCAGAGGCAAAGAAGCTGGGAATGACAGTTGTGGTAACAGATCACCACGATATCCAGGCAGATGAGGTTTCAGAAGAGGAGATCGTGCCTCCTGCGGATGCCATTGTCAATCCTAAGAGAAAAGACAGTAAATATCCGTTTAGTGAGATCTGCGGCGCTATGGTGGCATATAGACTGATCCAGGTGCTTTTTGAAGAATACGGGATCGACCGCCAGGAATGGCTGGATATGCTGGAGCTGGCGGCCATCGCTACAGTAGGCGATGTGATGAAGCTTAAGGATGAAAACCGTATTGTAGTAAAAGAAGGTCTTAAAAAGCTGGCAGATACAAAGATCCAGGGTCTTGTAAGTCTCATGGAGAAAAATACACTGGACCCGGAGCACATAAGCGCCTATCATATTGGTTTTGTGCTGGGACCATGCCTGAATGCCAGCGGGCGTTTAAAAACAGCCCAGATGGCTATGGAGCTGCTTCTGGCAGAAAATAAGGCCCAGGCAGATGAACTGGCAGATGAATTAAAGGCATTAAATGATGAACGAAAGGACATGACACAGGAAGGGACAGAGGCTGCCATCCTTCAGGTAGAAACAGAGCTTAAGGATGATAAGGTGCTGGTGATTTTCCTGCCGGACTGCCATGAGTCACTGGCAGGCATTGTAGCCGGCAGGATCCGTGAACGGTATAATAAGCCTGTATTTGTCCTTACAAGGGCAGAGGGCTGCGCAAAAGGCTCAGGACGATCTATAGAGGCATATCACATGTTCCGTGCCTTAGTGGAGGTAAAAGATCTTCTGTTAAAATTTGGTGGTCATCCCATGGCAGCGGGATTTTCGCTGGAAGAGGCCAATATAGAGGAATTTCGCAGACGGTTAAATGAAAATGCAAAAGAACGGCTTACAGAGGATGATTTTATCCCAAGAGTATGGATCGATGTTCCTATGCCTTTTGAATATATAACAGAGAGCCTGATACAGGAATTAGAACTTCTGGAGCCTTTTGGACAGGGAAATGAAAAACCCCAGTTTGCTTTAAAATCCCTGAAAATACGAAGTGCCAGAGTATTTGGCCGCAACCGGAATGTAGTAAAATTATCCCTGATGAATGAACGGGGATTTTCAATGGATGGTGTGGTATTTACAGAAGGTGACTTATTTATGGAAGAAATGGGAAACAGCCGGAATATGGATATTATTTATTACCCCACAATAAATGAATATAATGGAAACCGAAGCCTTCAGATGGTGGTAAAAGACTGGAAGTTTCATTAAGGAGATGACTCTGGTATACATGCGCCACATGAACAGTAATGCTTTTAGTCAAAATTGGTTACAGTTAAGCCATGACATCTTCTTGTTTCCATATTCATGAAAACAAGAAGCTTGGTGGTTCC
>UQJF01000153.1 GCA_900541315.1 uncultured Clostridium sp.
TACGAATGTTTTTAGAATTGCGGGAGTGCAAAGCACGTAGCAATTCGGTATCAGATGGGTCAAGATACCTTTTGACCCCAACATCATAACACTAAACAAAGAAAGATAGGAGATTAAAGACCATGCAGGACATTGTTAAGATCAATCAGAATGATAACGTTGCCGTTGCTCTTCGTCCTTTAAATGAAGGAGAGACCCTGGATGTTGCAGGAGAAAAGGTAACTCTGGTCCAGGATATCCCACAGGGACATAAATTTGCGCTGCGCGCCATTGCCCAGGGAGAGGAAGTAGTAAAATACGGTTTCCGCATCGGTTACGCAAAAGAAGCCATTGAAAAAGGTGCATGGGTACATGTTCATAATGTAAAGACTGCTTTAGGGGATGTTCTCTCTTATGAATATAGGCCAGAAGGAAGTAAGGATGTAGAGCCATCTGAGCATGTATACTTTGACGGCTATCGCAGAGCAGACGGAAAAGCCGGTATCCGTAATGAAATCTGGATCATTCCTACTGTTGGCTGTGTAAACTCCATTGCAAAGGCTCTTGAAACAGCTGCGAAGAAGTTTGTAGGCGGAAATGTAGAAGATGTGATCGCATTCCAGCATCCATATGGATGTTCACAGATGGGGGATGACCAGGAAAATACCAGAAAAGTATTGGCAGATATGATCCATCATCCAAATGCGGCAGGTGTTCTGGTATTAGGACTGGGCTGTGAGAACAGCAACATTCCTGTATTAATGGATTATATTGGCGAGTATGATGAGCAGAGGGTGAAGTTTTTACAGTGCCAGGATGTAGAAGATGAGATGGAGACCGCTATGGGTATCCTGGAAGAACTGGCGGCTTATGCAAATGCATTTTCAAGAGAGAAGATAGATGCAAGTGAGCTGATCATTGGTATGAAGTGTGGTGGTTCTGATGGACTTTCCGGAATTACTGCAAATCCTGTAGTAGGTGCTTTTTCCGATCTGTTAGTAAGCAAGGGCGGAACCACTATTTTAACAGAAGTTCCTGAAATGTTCGGTGCAGAAACTCTGTTAATGAACCGCTGCGCAACACCAGAGCTTTTTGACAAGACGGTTGACCTGATTAACAACTTTAAGAACTACTTTACCAGCCACAACCAGACTATTTATGAGAATCCATCTCCAGGCAACAAGAAGGGTGGTATCTCTACTCTGGAGGACAAATCCTTAGGCTGTACCCAGAAATCAGGAAGTTCCCTGGTAAAGGGTGTATTAGAGTATGCAGAGCCGGTTAAGGTAAAGGGATTAAATCTGCTCAGTGCACCTGGAAACGATCTGGTGGCAGCAACTGCACTGGCGGTATCTGGTGCCCATATGGTACTGTTTACTACCGGTCGTGGAACTCCATTTGCTTCCCCTGTTCCAACCGTAAAGATCTCCAGCAACTCTAAGCTTGCAGGACACAAGTCAAATTGGATCGATTTCAATGCGGGACAGATGGTAGAAGACAAGACAAAAGAAGAACTGGCGCAGGATCTGTTAAATTATGTACTGGAAGTTGCTTCCGGACGCAAGGTTAAATCAGAAGCAGCAGGCTTCCATGATATGGCTATCTTCAAGCAGGGCGTAACTCTGTAGGTATAGTGGCGGAAATTGTTCTGACTGCGCCGGGAAAACAAAAGCACATCTTGTAATCTGTTACAAGATGCGCTATACTGAAAGAAATCGTATATACGTACAACAAACATATATACGTACAATCTGCTGTACGTACAGATTTATACAAAACGTTTAACAAACCTGATGCAGGAGGAACATAAATGAAATTAAACCGGACAACGCTGCGCACGGTGGATATACTGAAAATGGTTTCCAAAAAGCCGGACGGCATTACACTGGATGAGATCTGCGAGAAGTTAGAGCTTCCAAAGACCAGTGCTTATGATATTATCACAACACTGGCACATACGGGTATGGTCCATGTGGTAAAAGGGCAGAAGCAGCGTTATACCATTGGACTGACTGCTTATCGTGTAGGAATTAATTATACAAATAATCTGGATTTTATCGGCACAATAGATCCTGTATTAAAAGCATTTGCAAAAGAGATGGGAAAGACGGTATTCTTTGGAGTGCGTTCAGATGATTCCATTGTTTATATCTGTAAATTTGAGCCGGAAAATCCTATTATCACAACAGCAACTGTTGGAACCAAGAATCCGTTGTACTGCACCTCTCTTGGAAAGGCTATTATGGCAAATATGGAACAGGAAGAGAGGGATGCCCTGGCAGACCGGATCAACTTCCGTCCCCATACCAGGCGTACCATACAGGATAAAGTTCATTTCCTGGAGGAGTTAGAGCGGGTAAAGGAAATTGGTTATGCCTTTGATGCAAGGGAGTTAGAAGAGCATATGGAGTGCGTGGGAGCCCCGGTATTTGGCCCTGATGGCAATGTGATAGGAGCCATCAGCATGTCCAGTCTTTATAAGCCTACAGAGGATTATGATGCTCTTGGACGCCTGGTTTCTGAAAAGGCAAAACTGCTTTCAAGGCTTTTGGGATTTTTAGGCAAATAAAACAGGATAAAAGATAATAATTTATTTGTTTTGCTGTTGACAAATCCGTTGGTAACTATTAATATTTAAGTATAAATCGTAAATGTGAAAACGATTCGTATTTACGAACCTCATCGAAAGAAGGAGAAGAAAAATGAAAAAAGAACATGTTTTAGCAAGACTGAAAGAAGACTGCCTGGTTGCTGTAATCCGTGCAAAGAATTATGAGCAGGGTGAGAAGGTGGTAGATGCTGTTATCGCAGGTGGCATCAACTTTATCGAGCTGACCATGACCATGGATGACGGAGATCCAGTAGGCTTCATCAAGAAGATGGCTGACAAGTATAAAGACAATGACAAGATCGTGATCGGTGCTGGTACCGTTCTGGATCCAGAGACTGCAAGAGCTTGCATTTTAGCAGGTGCTAACTACATCGTAAGCCCAGGCTTAAATGTAGAGACCATCAAGCTTTGCAACCGTTACAGAGTACCAATGCTGCCAGGCGTTATGACCCCAAGCGAAGCTATTACCGCTATGGAAGCTGGATGCGATGTAATCAAGATCTTCCCAGGAAATATCGTAGGACCTGCAGCTATCAGCTCTTTCAAGGGACCTCTTCCACAGGGTGAGTTTATGCCATCCGGCGGTGTTGACGTAGATAACGTTGATAAGTGGATCCATGCTGGTGCATACGCAGTTGGTACCGGAAGCAGCCTTACAAAGGGCGCTAAGACCGGTGACTTCGCAGCTGTAACTGCAAAGGCTCAGGAATTTGTTAAGGCTGTAGAAGCAGCAAGAGCATAATTATACTAGTTCAGCCATGCGCTGGTTTGAACGGAAATTAATAAATTTTCACATATCTTAAGGAGAATATTAAAATGGCAAAGATTGTTACCATGGGCGAGATCATGTTAAGATTATCTACCCCAAATAATGAAAAATTTATCCAGGCAGATGAGTTTGATGTAAACTACGGCGGCGGCGAAGCTAACGTAGCAGTATCTTTAGCTAACTATGGTCATGATGTACAGTTTGTTACTGCAGTACCAGCTAACCCAATCGGTGAGTGTGCAGTAGCAGCTTTAAGAAAATACAATGTAGGAACAAAGCACATCGCAAGAAGCGGTGAGAGACTGGGAATCTACTTCTTAGAGACCGGTTCTGCAATGAGAGCTTCCAACGTAGTTTATGACCGTGCACACAGCTCTATCTCTACTGCAACTGCAGATGAGTTCAACTTCGATGAAATCTTTGCTGATGCTGACTGGTTCCACTTTACCGGTATTACTCCAGCTGTCAGCGATGCAGCTATCGAACTGACTGAAGCAGCTTTAAAGGCAGCTAAGGCTCACGGTGTAACTGTTTCTGTAGACTTAAACTTCCGTAAGAAACTGTGGTCTTCTGAAAAGGCTCAGAAGGTTATGACCAACCTGATGCAGTATGTTGATGTTTGCATCGGTAACGAAGAGGATGCAGAGAAGGTTCTTGGCTTCAAGCCAGGCAACACTGATGTTACTTCCGGAGAACTGGAATTAGCTGGATACGTTGATATCTTCAACCAGATGGCTGATAAGTTCGGATTCAAGTACATCATCAGCTCCTTACGTGAAAGCCACAGCGCTTCCAACAATGACTGGTCTGCTTGCATCATGGATGGACAGACCCGTGAATTCTATCATTCCAGAAAGTACCACATCGCTCCGATCGTTGACCGTGTAGGCGGCGGCGACTCCTTCGCAGGTGGTCTGATCTGTGGTCTGGCTGATGGCAAGGATATGAAGGCAGCTCTGGAATTTGCAGTAGCAGCTTCCGCATTAAAGCACACAATCCCTGGCGACTTCAACCTGGTAACCCGTGCAGAAGTTGAGACTTTAGCAGGTGGCGATGGCTCAGGTCGTGTACAGAGATAATTACTTTTTTTAAGAGTTAAAAAATAAGAGACCGAAAGGCCTGTTTGGAAATATCGTTCCTGGAATGTATTTTCAGACAGGCTTTTTCTTTAAAATGTTCTTTCGGAGTCTTTCCTGTACCTGCCTTTGTGACCGGTTTTTCGCCAGTCGCACCCGAACTTCATTGATGTACGTACCCCGTATGCCTCAGAAATTTGGGCACAACTGGCAAAAAATCTTCTTACAAAATCAGGCACAGAAAGATTGCGGGAGAACATTAAAAACATCAGGAGGATATGACAATGGGTGAGATAAAAGGAAGAACTTTTGACCTGCTTACATTAGGACAGGTTCTTTTAAGACTGTCACCACCAGATAATGACCGTCTTTCCAGAGGAGATACCTTTGTAAAGCAGGTTGGCGGTGCAGAACTGAACGTAGCAGTAGGTGCATCTCTTTTAGGATTGCGTACAGGCGTTATCTCCAAGCTTCCGTCACATGATATCGGCAGCTTTATGAAAGGTAAGATCCGTTCATTTGGTGTCAGCGATGACTTTTTTATGTATGACCATTCTCCATCAGCCCGTGTGGGAATTTATTACTATGAAAACGGTGCATATCCGAGAAAACCAAAGGTTATTTATGACCGTGTGAACAGTTCCTTCTTTACTCTGGATATTAATGAGATCCCGGAGGAGGTATACACAGCTCCAAAATGTTTCCATACTACAGGTATTACTCTGGCGCTCAGTGAGAAGATCAGAGAGACTACAATTGAGATGATCAAGCGTTTTAAGGAAGCAGGAACTCTTGTTTCTTTTGATGTAAACTTCCGTGGAAATCTGTGGAGTGGTGATGAAGCAAGAGAATGTATTGAGCGTATTCTTCCTTATGTAGATATTTTCTTCTGCTCAGAAGATACTGCACGGCTGACCTTCTTAAAAAATGGCAGTGCGAAAGAGATGATGAAGAGCTTTACAAAAGAATATCCTATCTCTATAGTAGCTTCCACCCAGCGTATCGTACATAGCCCGAAACGCCATACATTCGGTTCTGTGATCTACGATGCTGCAAGAGACACATTCTATGAAGAAGAGCCATATCGTGATATTGAAGTAGTAGATCGTATCGGCAGTGGTGATGCCTATATTTCCGGCGCTCTTTATGGCTTGTTAAGCAGCGGTGGTGACTGCCAGAAGGCAGTTGCTTTCGGAAACGCTACCGCAGCTGTGAAAAACACTATTCCTGGCGATCTCCCATCCTCTAACCTGGATGAGATCGAGACCATTATCAAGGCCCATAACCAGACTGGACCACAGAGTGAGATGGCGAGATAGTAAAAAGCCTGTTGAAAGGTTTTAAAAGCATAAATAAAAAAGGAGTTTTCCTGTAATCATATGGGAAGGCTCTTTTTTGTTGTATATATTATTTAAATAATACTTAAGAAAAGCTTTATTGGATATATGGATAATATAAGATATAATGAGCGTAGTGAAAAACAAGCGGCTGCGTAGCAGACATTTGTTTTTCACAAGCCATTAACGAACGAATCGCCTGCGTAAGCAGG
>UQJF01000154.1 GCA_900541315.1 uncultured Clostridium sp.
TACGAGATGTAGCTCCGTCTCGTGGGCTCGGAGATGTGTATAAGAGACAGTAATGTTCTTTTGCATCTTCTCATCCCCTAACATTCCCATTGGGATGTGCTTATGTCCATAAAGCATCAGGTCTGAATGGATCTCATCACAGATAATAACAACTCCATTATCAGAACAGATCTTGGAAATCTTATATAATTCTTCCTCTGTCCATGCACGTCCTACCGGGTTATGAGGACTGGAAACGATCATCAGTTTTGCCTTTGGATCCTTCGCTCTGCGCTCTAAATCCTCAAAATCAATAGAATAATGGCCATTTTCATAAATCAGGCTGTTGTCGCTGATCTCACGGTGGTTATCTTCTACAGCAAAGCCGAACGGATGATAAACAGGTCTGGAAATAATGATCTTATCCCCTTCTTCTGACAATGCCTGTATCATGGTATTAAACACAGGAACGATTCCTGTTGCAAATACCAGCCACTTCGGATCTAGCTTCCAACCATGGCGTTTTTCCACCCATTCTGTGGTAGCCTCATAAAAATCAGGTGTTACAAAGGGATAACCATAAATAGGATGCTGCAGCCTTTTGATCACGGCATCTACTACTGGCTGCGGACATCGGAAATCGGTATCTGCAACCCACATAGGCAGCGCATCTGGATTTCCTACTCTTGGTCCTACATTATCCCATTTGGAAGAACCAGTATTATGCCGGTCGATCACTTCATCAAAATCGTATTTCACCTTGTTGTCCTCCTTTATGAAAGATCGGGAAGTTCTTTTACCTTTTCTATTTTCAAGATTGTTTCTTCTATTTCCTTTGCTCTGTCTACTGAAAAAGCAACCTGGGCAAGACCCTCAAATTTGTCTGTTTCCTGTTCCTTTGAAAGTGGAACTGCTACACTGCCAGACATGTCATCAATCTGGCATACCTTCTTTTCCCCGTTTTTCAAAGTAACTGTCATGCGGCTTCCCCAGCGTTTTGGGTAACGCTCTGTAAAGAAGGGATCTGACTTTACAGTCACTGCTTCTGCGATCCGGCGGATCTGCGGATCAGCTACAGAACTGTCACTGAATTCCGCTACAGTGACTTTACCTTTTACAAAAGCCGCTGCGCAGGTATAGGGAATGCTGAATTTGGCTTCCACGCCATTTCCCGGATAATTGGTAAATCCGCACTGGAGTACACCTACCTCATAGGTTTCCACCAGGATGGTTATGATCTCATCCGGTTTTACATGTTCTTCTTTTCTTAACTTTAATGCGGCATCAATAGCATGATGTGTGGTGCGGCAGCAGGGATACGGCTTTTTGTCAATTTCTGTTATTACATACCTTTTTCCAAGATCCTTACACAGCTTTCCCATATCAAAGGTGTCGCTGACTGCCTGATACAGTCCCCCATCCTTTGCATCCAGAATGTGTTCCGGACCTGTCATTCCGCTAAGAGCCAGGATACATGCTGCTGTACCATTCATAGCCGCTCTTGCCGGATGGAGTTTCTTACAGGTAGAACCTTCCGCCAGAAAAGCCCATAACCCACTGGACTGGGTACCCGCCATTCCAAAGGCAGAAACCATCTGATCCACATTTAACCCCATAAGCTTTGACACTGCTGCTGCCGCTCCAAAGGTTCCTATAATACCTGTGGTATGCCAGCCCCTTTTCCGGTTGCTGGCTACATCCATAGACCAGCCAACACGTCCTAAAACTTCATATCCTGCGATCACCGCTTCCAGAAATGTCTTTCCGTCTGCTCCAAGAGCATCTGCCATTGTCCAGGCTGTTGTAACTACCACGGCCCCAGGATGAGATTTAGAAGCAGTATGTACGTCATCCAGCTCCAGTTCATGAGCCATACAGCCATTGACCATTAAAGCACTGAACAGTCCCAGTGCTCTGCCTTTTGCCCAGGCAGCTGCTTTTTTCCCATTTTTTCCAGGTCCACACCAATCTTCAAAATTTTCTCCTATACTGTGGATCTGAGGGGACTCTGCTGCTCCAAGAGCTGAGCCAATGGTATCCAGCACACAAAAACGTGCTGCCTCTGTTACCTTTTCCGGTACTGTTTCCAGTTTCAGGTCATATATAAACTGAGCCAGAGCTCTTAACTCTCCAGCCATAGGCTAAATGTCCAGGGAATGGTACTTTTCAATATAATTTAAAAGTCCATCCTCATTTAAGATCTTGATCTCTTTTTCAGAAAGAGTAAACGGAAGAGCAAATTCTTTATCATTAATCTTCTTGATCACACGGTTCTTCACATCAATGAAAAGCTCATCTCCTTCAGCGATCTGGTCTGTATCACATTCAATAATAAGCATTCCATTATTAATGGCATTTCTGTAAAAAATACGTCCGAAGGATTTTGCAAGAACTGCTCCTACGCCTGCTTCTTTAATAATGATAGGAGCGATCTCACGGCTGGAACCACATCCAAAGTTGCGGTCTGCTACAAGGATATCATCTTTCTTTACATTAGGTGCAAAATCAGGTCTGGCATCTTCCAGTACATGTTTTGCGTATTCTTTTGGGTTGGCACGAAGGGAGATCAAACGTCCCGGTGCAATAGAATCGGTGCTGACGTTAGATCCTACTTTCCAGGCTCTTCCCTGAATTGATTCTCTGATCATAGTATTTTCTCCTTTCTTTTACAATACCGGCCGTTTAGTCCATTACTTCTCTTGGATCTGTAATAAATCCTGTTAAAGCAGTGGCTGCTGCTGTAGCCGGACTGGAAAGGTAGATCCTTGCAGTAGGATTTCCCATACGACCCTTAAAGTTTCTGTTCTGGGTTGCTACTACTACTTCATTATCTGCCGGAATTCCCTGATGAACGCCCATACATGGTCCACAGTTTGGTCCTTCAATGATAGCGCCTGCCTCTGCCAGTGTCAGTAATGTTCCGTCTTTCATGCACTCATGATATACGGAGCGGGAGTTAGGGATCACTAAAAGTCTTGTACCTTTAGCTACTTTCTTTCCCTTTAAAATCTCTGCTGCAATGTGCAGGTCTTCTACACGGCCGTTGGTACAGCTTCCGATATAAATGAGATCTACATGTTCATCCTTGCAGTTCTTTGCCAGATCCACATTTTCCACATAATGTGGTTTGGATACAAGAGGCTCTAACTCTTCTGCGTTAATATCGATCACGCGCTCATAATTTCCGTCACCGTCTGCCTTTACCTCTACGTAATCTTCTTCTCTTCCATAGGCTTTTAAGAACTCTCTTGTATGCTCATCTGTTTCCATAATAGCATTTTTAGCGCCTACATCTACGCCCATACTGGTAATGGTAAGACGTCCGTCCATGGACAGTGAGGAAATGGTATCTCCTCTAAATTCCAGTGATTTGTAAATAGCCTGATCGGATTTAATGATGCTTGCTACCTTTAACATAATGTCCTTTGCATAGACACCTTTTGGAAGCTTACCATGTACATTGATCAAAAATGTTTCCGGCACTTTGATCCAGGTCTGTCCAAATCTGGTAACTGCTACCATATCTGTAGAGCCGCATCCTGTTGCAAAACATCCAAAAGCACCGTGTACGGTTGTATGGGAATCTCCGATGATGCAGACGGTTCCACATTTCAGATAGCTTTCATATACGTGGGCATGTACATGGCCTGTACCGCCTTCTTCCCAGAAACATCCATGTTCGTGAGCATACTGTCTGCAAAGAGCATGTTCATTAGCTACTTCCCTGGTAGATTCAGGACCAAATTCATTGGCAAATAACATATGTTTTGCATTAAATACTGGTTCCTTGTCATAACCTCTTTCTTTCATCAAACGTACCAAAAGAGGTCCGGATCCGTCGTGAAGTGCTGCAAAATCTACATTTACCACAACGGTATCCCCTGCTTTTACAGGATGTCCCACATTCTGGCTGATGATCTTTTCTACAAGTGTCTGGCCCATATTTTCTATCCTCTCTTTTTTATTTATCTCGTTTCAAAACCTGGATAAGAGTATCTGCATCCGGCAGCTGTTCCATTTGCTCTAAAAGCCCGGTGATCTGCCGGATCCGTTCTTCACCGTAATAAGGTGAAAGATTATCCAACAATTTACGGTTCACAGCTTCCAGATTTAAAGGATTCTGCCTGGTGCCCATTTCATATCTCTGGTCTTTTACAAAAGTCCTTCCATCTTTTAATACAACAGTAAGGTATCCAGGAAAATATCCAGGATTATCTTTGCTGTCATCTTCCACGCAGAAGATCCGGTCCATAAGACCACATACCTTAGGATCCCTTGCGTATTTCAGATCAATTTCCCAAGGACTTACCCGGTGTTTGATCGCCGCCATAGCCACCACATATGGAAGACTGAAACGCATGATATAATCTGTATCAGGTCTTACCTTTACTTCTCTTGGACTGCATACAATGGCGTAATACCTGCTGGCAATACGGCACTCTGCATGATTGATATCCTCTGCTGAAAATCCATTTTCTTCCATGAGACTGATCATACAGTCGATGGTGGAATGGGTCATATGACAGACTGGATATAGCTTTACAGTGATCTCCGGCGTATGCCACTTTATTCCAAGGTCCGCAAATTCTTCCTCTAAACCATCGATCCCGCCGCAATGTGTCATCCACATTCCAAAACCGCCTTCAAATACTTTTGCTGGTCCGGTATAGCCATTTCGTGCCAGGCTTAAAGCATAGATAGCGCTGTGGGCTGCCCATCCGGGGTGGATCTTTTTGGTCCATGTGCCGTCATGTAAAAATTCCTGGATCGCTGCTGACTGGCTTCCACAAATACCCAACGCATTTACCAGAGTTTCTTTTGTGTCTCCCATAAGCTTTGCTGCCACACAGGCCGCTGCAAAAGGAGAAGCAATACCAGTGCCATGATAACCAACATCATGGAATCTGCCCTTGGCTGCCAGTCCCAGCCGGACGATGATCTCCCAACCGGCTACAATGGCCTCTAACATCTGCTTTCCAGTTGCGCCAACCATTTCTCCTACTGTAAATGCTGTACTGACTACCGCTGCACTTGGGTGGATAATGGATCCTACATGGGTATCATCATAGTCCATACCATGAATAAGACAGGAATTATAAAGAATGGCATCTGCCAGCATAGCCTTTTCATCTGTTCCCCACAAGCTGCATACCTTCTGGGAATTCATTTCCAGGACTGTCTTTTTGACTGCTTTTGCATGCTCCAGATCCTGACACGCCATAGCCACACCGAAGGTATCTGTAAGGAGGAGCTTTCCATGGTCTATTACATCTTTTGGGATATCCTCATAAGTAAGCCCCAGCGTAAACTCAGCCATCTGCTCTGATATGGTCTTAGGCTTTTCCAACTTTTCTCACCTGCTTTCCTGTAACTTTTATATTACAAAGTTACTATATCCAGGCGTTAAAATCCAATATTCATTTTAGCAATTTGCCATAGTTTTTTTGCACGCCACGTTTTTCTTTGTTAATTTTTAAAACTATTTAGCCAGAATCATCTAAAGTTGCTTACATTTTTTCAGGCAAAAAAAATGCCGTCCTTCTTTACTATCTTAAGCAGGTCGGCTTTTTCATTTTTGGTCTTATTTATCTCCCAGCAGTTCCCGTATCAGCAGCTGAAGCTGATAGGCAGCATGAGAAAGAGGATTTTTAGTCAATGAAGCTACCCCAATGGGCCATGATATTTTCTCTTCCGGTTCCAGAAAATAGTGAGGTACATAATTTTTCTCCCGCACCGTACAGCTTTCCGGCACCAGTGTATAGCCCAGTCCACTGTATGCCAGCATAGCAGCATTAAAGTTGTTGCTGGTCCTTAAAATAATGTGTGGATCAAAACCTGCACCTTTAAATACCTGGTCACTGACCCCCCGGCTTCTCTGGGTGGCATAACCCAGGATAAAGGACTGATCCTTAAACTTTTTTATATCAACATAGGCCTGTCTCTTATACACATCTCCGAGCCCACGAGACGGAGCTACATCTCG
>UQJF01000155.1 GCA_900541315.1 uncultured Clostridium sp.
AGTTCTGACAATAGGCGGCGCAAGCCCACGAGCAAAGGATTTTCATTCAAATGCGCATCTGTCATGTGTGCCGGTGGCTTTCGGATCCAAGTCAATAATATCCCAAAATCGGCAATTAAAGACGCTTGTGATGCTTATAAGAGATTTTTCAAAGGATATTCAAAGTTTCCTAAATTCAAAAGTCGCAAACATTCCATCACATGAAAGTATTGGAATTGATTTAGGAATTAAAGATTTGGCGATATGTTCTGATGGTAACAAATATCAGAACATTAATAAAAGTCAAGTTGTTAAAAAATTAGAAAAGAAAAAACGCAGGTTGCAGCGTTCTATATCAAGCAGATATGAGAAAAACAAGGAAGGAGGAGCAAATAATGCTTAAGATAGAAAATCTCCATAAAATATATGGTAAATATCATGCTTTAAGCGGCCTGAACATGACAGTAAGGGAAGGTGCCCTTTATGGATTTGTTGGGCCAAACGGAGCAGGAAAGACAACAGCAATCAAAATCATAACAGGTCTTTTGAAGGCAGAAGAAGGAAGTGTGGTCATTAACGGGGAAGATGCTTTGGAAGCCCCGGATAAGCTGCACTCCTGTATCGGTTATGTACCGGATTTTTTCGGTGTATATGATAATCTGACAGTAGGCGAGTATATGAGTTTTTTTGCTGCCTGCTACCATATAGATGGTCTGGTGGCGAGAAAACGCTATACTGCCCTTTTGGAGCAGGTGGGACTGAATGAAAAACTTGACTTTTATGTAGACGGTCTTTCAAGAGGCATGAAGCAGCGCCTTTGTCTGGCAAGGGCATTGATCCACGATCCACAGATACTGATCTTAGATGAGCCAACTTCCGGTCTTGATCCAAGGACACGGGTAGAATTTAAAGAGATACTGGAAGATCTGAAATTTGCAGGAAAGACGATCCTTATCAGTTCCCATGTGCTTTCAGAGTTATCAGAAATGTGTACGGATATCGGCATCATTGATCAGGGAAGGATGATCTTAGAGGGAAATATCCAGGACATTTTATCAAGAGTCAATGCATCTAATCCACTGGTGATCTCTGTTTACAGCAATATGGAAAAGGCATTGTCTATTTTAAGGAGCCATCCCTGTGTGCGTACCATTTCCATGCGTGAAAAGGACATCTGCGTCCGTTTTGCCGGGGATGCCCGGGATGAGGCTGTGCTATTACAGCAGCTCATTGATTCAGATGTGCTGGTCAATGGTTTTACCAGAGAAAAGGGCAGTCTGGAAACTGTATTTATGCAGCTGACAGACCATGAAGAAGAAAGGGTGGTGACTTCTTATGAAGCAGAATCCGGTTTATAACAGGGAAATGCGGGTAAGCTCCCGAAGCCTGAAACTGCCCCTTATTATCTTTCTTTTTAATGGGATCTTGTTTTTGGTAACGCTTTTAAATATGTATTCTGTGATCATGCAGGTAAAAGCAACTGCGAACATCCAGTACAGCAGTTTTATGGATCTGTATGAATTTGTTACATCCATGGAATTTTTATTATTAATGTTTATTGTTCCGGCAGTAACTGCTTCCTCTATCAGCGGGGAGCGGGAACGTCAGACCTTAGATCTGATGCTGACCACCCGGATGAGTGCCGGACAGATCGTAGGCGGGAAGCTGTTGAGTGCTTTAAGCACACTGCTTTTGCTCATCCTTTCCAGTTTCCCGGCTGTTGCAATGGTATTCGTATACGGGGGTATCACATGGGCAGATGCTTTCTCACTGATCCTCTGCTATGTGACAGTGGCATTTTTTGCAGGAAGCATCGGCATCTGTTTTTCAGCAGCCCTTAAGCGCTCTACCATCTCAACTGTGGTCACATATGGAACACTGGTTGCAGTAGTAGCAGGAACTTATTTTATCAACCGTTTTGCTCTTTCCATATCAGGAATGAGCCTGGATAAGACGACGGCCTATTCCATAGCAGATAGTGGGTTCAGAGCTTCTTCCGGCGTTTCCTTTTACCTGTTTTTGTTTAACCCGGCGGTTACATTTATGGCGATCATTGGGGAACAGGCGGGCAGAGGAACACCCCTTGCAGATATAGTAAGTTATTTTGGAATGTCGGGAAGCGGCATTATCATTAAACACTGGATCGGACTTAGCATTGTGCTTCAGCTGACAGCAGGGGCAGCTTTGATCGCAGGAGCTATTCATTTTGTAGAACCGGTAAAACATAAAAAATCACGCTTAAAAAGGGTGAATAAAAAAGGAGAAAAATAAATGGGAATCATTAAAGCAGCATCACATGCAGTTGGTACAGGTCTGTCAGACCAGTGGCTGGAGGCCCTGGAACCGGACAATATGGGAGCACAGACTGTTTTTGCAAAAGGCGTCCAGCTTAGAAAAGGAACAGGTGAAAATGGTAAAGGCTCTGATAACATGGTAACAGAAGGTTCCATTATCCATGTATATCCGGAGCAGTGCATGATCTTAGTAGATGGGGGAAAAGTGGTGGATTACACAGCAGAACCCGGCTACTATAAGGTAAGCCTGGATACACAGCCTTCTCTTATGAATGGGTCTTTAGGGAAAGCAGTAAAGGAATCGTTAGGAAGGATCCGCTTTGGAGGTGTGGCTCCTACAGCCCAGAAAGTATATTATATTAATCTTCAGGAGATCCGGGGGCTGAAATTCGGTACTAAAAATGCCATTAACTATTTTGATAATTTCTATAACGCAGAATTGTTTTTACGGACGCATGGAACCTATTCTATTAAGGTCACTGATCCACTGAAATTTTATGCAGAAGTGATTCCAAAGAATGCAGACCGGGTGGAAATGGAAGATATCAATGAGCAGTACTTAAATGAGTTTTTAGAGGCACTGCAGACTTCCATTAACCAGATGTCAGCTGATGGCATCCGCATTTCCTATGTTCCTTCCAAGGGCATGGAGCTTGGAAAATATATGTCCAATGTATTGGATGACCAGTGGAAAGAACTGCGTGGTATGGAGATCCAGTCTGTAGGAATTGCAAGCATTTCCTATGACGAAACATCACAGGAACTGATCAATATGCGCAACAAGGGTGCTATGATGGGAGATCCGTCTATAAGAGAAGGTTATGTACAGAGCACCATTGCAGAAGGATTAAAAGGTGCAGGTACCAATACAAACGGAGCTATGTCCGGATTTATGGGAATGGGTCTTGGAATGCAAAATGGAGGTGCTTTTATGGGTGCAGCGTCTGCAGCTAATATGCAGCAGATGCAGATGAACAGGCAGATGCAGCAGGGACAGCAGATGGGATACGGCGCAGGAAATGGCAGTGTTCCAGGTGGACAGATGGGATATGGCGCAGGAAATGGTGGTGTTCCAGGTGGACAGATGGGTTATAGCACAGGAAATAATGGTGCCCAGGCAGTTCAGCCGGCCCAGTCTGTAAAGCAGCCCTGGATATGCCCTGCATGCCATGTGGAAAACACAGGAAAATTCTGCAGCGAGTGTGGAAAACCAAAGCCGTCAGCAGAGTGGACCTGTCCGGTATGTGGTACTGTTAATAAAGGCAAGTTCTGCAGTGAATGCGGAAATCCAAGAGGAGAAGCTTAAGCATGGGAGTTATAACATATAAATGCCCTAATTGCGGCGGCGGACTGACATTTAATGCAGACATTCAGAAATACAGGTGCGAATACTGTCTTTCTGAGTTTTCACAGGAAGAGCTGGATGAGATAGAAAAGAAAGAGCTGGAAAAAGCAGAGAAACGGGCAGAGATCCAGGAAAATAATGTACTAACAGAGGATGTACCGGTTGAAACATCGGGGACACAGGCTGTGCAGACAGAAGACGCATCTGAAAATACAGGCAGAAAAAAGACAGTTACCTCTATCATGTACATTTGTCCAAGCTGTGGTGCACAGATTGTCACAGATGAGACTACGGCTGCTTCTTTCTGTTATTACTGTCACAATCCTGTTGTGCTGGAAGAAAAACTGCAGGGGGAATTTAAACCGGACTATATACTCCCGTTTCAGATCGATAAGAAAAAAGCCCAGGAGATATTTACCCAGTGGGTAGGACGGAAAAAATTCGTACCGGATTATTTCTTTTCTCCCCGCCAGATCGAGAGCATGACCGGTGTATATTTCCCTTATTGGCTTTACAGCTGCAAGGTAAAGGGAGATCTTCAGGCAGAAGGAAAGACTGTCCGTACCTGGGAGACGGCGGGTATGCGCTATACAGAAACGAAAGTCTATGATATCCAAAGACAGGGAGATATGAATGTAGACTCTGTAGCCAGAAATGCATTAAAGAAGGCCAACAGAAAGCTGATCGATGGTGTTCTGCCTTACCGTCTGAATGAGAAAAAAGAATTTTCCATGGGTTATCTTTCCGGCTTTGTGGCAGAGAACCGGGATATGGAAAAAGATGGTTTTGTAAATGAGGTTAAAGAAGAGGTACGGCAGTTTGCATTATCCAGCCTAAGCAGCCAGACCGGGAATTATTCCAGCGTCCAGGTGCGAAAGAATCAGGCGGATATTACCGAAGAGACCTGGGCTGCTGCCCTTCTTCCTGTATGGACAGTAACCTATAATGATAAGGCCAGAGGGAAGATCTATTATTTTGCTTTAAATGGACAGACGGGAAAGATATGGGGAGAGCTTCCGGTGGATAATAAAAAACTGGCAGTTTTATTCTTAAGTATTTTTGTACCGGTGTGTGTGATACTGCTGTTTTTAGGGTATTGGATCGGCTGATGAGGTGATGAGATGAAAAAGATAAAAGGGATAATGATCTGTCTGCTGATCTGTACATTTTTAGTTATGGGCAGTATGGCAGTATGGGCGGACCAGACGGGAGCAGTAAGCGGCCAGCCCCGCGTATTTGACCAGGCGGGATTGTTTAGTGAAACAGAAATAATACAGCTGGAAGAAAAAATTGTCCAGTGCAGAAAAAGCACAAAGATGGATGTGGTCATAGTCAGTGCTTATGCAGACGGGGAACGTTCAGCAGAAGAATATGCAGATGATTATTATGACTACGGTGGATTTGGTGCTGGAAAGAAAGCCAGCGGTGTACTGCTTTTATACTATATGGACGGACCTGGACAGCCGGGGGGAGAATGCTATATTTCGACTGCAGGTACAATGATCAATATGCTTACAGATGAACGTATTGAAAGCATTTTAGATGATGTATATGGAGATCTGGGAAACCGGGACTTTGCAGGAGCTACGGAGCATTTTCTGGAAGATGTAAAGGCCTATGTAAAAGAGGGCGTGGAATCCGGTCAGTATACTTATGACCGGGATACAGGCGAGATCGTCCGTTACCACAGCATCCGCTTGTATGAGGTGGCAATAGCAATGGTGATCGCCGGAATTTTAGCTGGATCCGTATGTCTGGATATAAAAAAGCGTTATGCTATGAAACAGAGCAGCAGAGAGGTATCAAACAGTCTTCAGGCTTACCGGGCGGACTGTGCGTTCCATTTTTCTGTTGCCGGGGACAAAATGGTCAATAAGTATGTGCGTTCTGTACCTATCCCAAGAAATACTTCCAGTGGAAGCGGAGGCAGAGGACATTCTGGAAGCAGTTCGGCAGGACGCAGCACAATACATACTTCCAGCAGCGGGAGCAGTCATGGAGGCGGCGGAAGACGTTTTTGAGAAGCTGGCACAATTTAAAAGCAGCAGCGTATGATGATAATAGATGCATCCGCTGATGCTTTATATAGATCTGCAGGTTCCGGAGCCTGGAGAGGCAGGGCTTTCTGGCTCTGCCTAGTATAATCCACAATAATTATCCGCCCCTTTCACTTGTCTAAATTTCCATCTG
>UQJF01000156.1 GCA_900541315.1 uncultured Clostridium sp.
ACGAGATGTAGCTCCGTCTCGTGGGCTCGGAGATGTGTATAAGAGACAGGTCTTTGATCTCCTTTGATTTTACCCATTTTGCTTCTTCTGGGATTGGAGCAGCGCCATGATGAACGCCCTGTGCAACTTTGCACATTTCTTCTACTTCCTGTGAATAAATCATGTGTTAAAACTCCTTTCAAAGATACTTGTATGATTGGTTGTGCCTGCAAAAAACAGACATGTCCGTTTGGTTAAACAGGTTGCCTTTGTTAAAATTATCACGGCATACCTATGTTCATTTTCTCACATAATATGACATTTTACAAGCAGAATTTTCTCACCTGAGAAACAAGTTTTTCATATAAATGTACTAAAAAAAATACAGGACAGCAGGAAAATGTGGTTTGAAAATATGGGATGTATAAGGAAAAGTAAAAGAGTATAAGAAATTGCCTTTAAAACGGGGGATGGCCCGGAGTACTGCTCTATAGCAGGTACTGCCGGGCCCGCGTCATCTCTGACTGGTTTAAAATATACCATGCTCCGGCTTAAAATGCAATGGAAGTCATAGAAACGTAATGATTCGTAATATTTCTTACAAAAAACGAAGAAATAGCAGGGCTTTAGCGAAAATATTTGAAAAATCCGCAGTTTTGTTATATACTACATATTACGATAGCGGAGGTGTGTCTTTTAAGGTATCCGCTAAATATACAAATAAGGATGGTTTTACTATGGCATTATTAGAAACATGGAGAAATCTGGCATATGGTGACGGCCTGGATGATAAAAAAAGAGAAGAGCTGTGGTCCGGATATTTCCAGATTGAAAAAGGAATCTATGAGCAGATCCTTTCCCAGCCTGAGCAGGTAATTACAGGTACTGTTAAGGAATTGGCTGAGAAATACAATACAGAGATCCTGATCATGACCGGATTCTTAGATGGTATCAATGAAAGCTTAAAGGGATATGAGAACCCGATCGATACTATGGAAGAAGATACTGAAGTTAAGATCGAGATCGATCCTGAAAAGCTGTACTACAACATGGTAGAAGCAAAGGCTACATGGCTGTATGAGCTTCCACAGTGGGATGCGATCCTGACTCCAGAAAAGCGTAAGGAACTGTACAAGAACCAGAAGGCTTCCGGTACTGTCCGCAAGGGAAAGAAGATCTTCCCAAATGATCCGTGTCCATGCGGAAGCGGAAAGAAGTACAAAAAGTGCTGCGGTAAGAACGCTTAAGCAATCTGTAATGTGCGCCTGTCCGGAATCTTCCGGGCAGGTATTTTAATGTTACAGATCCGCATTCTATGAGATCGGTACAGTTATTTATGTATCTACGAAAGGATGTATCAGGCTTCTTGTTTTCGTGAATATGGGAGCAGGAGCTGCCAGGTCTGAATTGTATAAGAAAGAAAAGGAAAAGAAAATGGAGGCATATACAAGCTTTGCACAGGTCTATGATCTGTTTCAGGATAATATTCCTTATGAAGAATGGGCAGATTATTTAAAAAGCCTGTTAAATGAATATGGAGTAAAGGACGGGCTGGTTCTTGATCTGGGCTGCGGTACGGGGAGCATTACGGAGCTTCTGGCAAAGGCCGGATATGACATGATCGGCGTGGACAATTCAGAGGACATGCTGGAGATCGCCATGGATAAACGTGGAAGATCAGGGCTTGATATTTTGTATCTTCTGCAGGATATGCGGGAGTTTGAGCTTTACGGTACAGTAAAGGCGGCAGTAAGTATCTGCGATTCCATGAACTATATTCTGGAAAAAGAAGATCTGGTACAGGTGTTTAAGCTGGTAAATAATTATCTGGACCCGTCAGGTATCTTTATTTTTGATATGAATACGGAATATAAATATACCCATCTTTTAGCAGATGGGACTTTTGCAGAAAACCGGGAAGAAAGCAGTTTTATCTGGGAAAATTTCTATGACGAAGATGAAAGGATCAATGAGTATGACCTGACTTTATTTATTAAAGAAGGGGAATTGTTCCGCAAGTTTGAGGAGACTCATTATCAGAGATGCTATTCCCTTGAGGAGGTAAAGGAAGCGGCAAAAGAGGCTGGAATGGAGTTTGTGGCCGCTTATGATGCTTTTACCAGGAAACAGGTGAAGGATGACAGTGAAAGGGTTTATCTTGTTTTCCGGGAGCGCGGAAAGTAATGTAATGGGCACAGGGAATAAAGCGCAATAGCGCAGGTATAAAAAGGAGAAATTATATGGCAGATTATGTGATCAGGGCAACTGCAGCAGATGGTCAGATCCGTGCTTTTGCGGCAACTACCAGAGATCTGACTGAGACTGCAAGACAGGCTCATAATACAAGTCCTGTGGCAACAGCGGCACTTGGAAGATTAATGACGGCAGCTGTGATGATGGGCTATGACATGAAGGGAGAAGATGACCTGCTTACTTTAAAGATACAGGGGGATGGTCCTATTGGAGGACTGGTCGTTACCGCTGATTCCAAAGGAGAGGTAAAAGGCTATGCCTTTAATCCGGGAGTAATGCTTCCGCCAAACGACAAGGGAAAACTGGATGTAGGCGGTGCTTTAGGTATAGGTGTTTTAAGCGTGATCAAGGATATTGGCTTAAAGGAGCCTTATGTGGGACAGACCATTCTGGTATCAGGAGAGATCGCAGAGGATCTTACCTATTATTATGCAACTTCCGAGCAGACCCCTTCTTCTGTTGCACTGGGGGTTCTGATGAATAAGGATAATACAGTTCGTCAGGCAGGCGGATTTATCATCCAGCTGATGCCGGGGGCTTCGGAGGCAGTTATTTCTGCTCTGGAAAAGAAAATCGGAGAGATCCACTCTATTACTACATTATTAGATGTGGGAAATACACCAGAGACTATTTTGCAGTATATTTTAGGGGATTTAGGACTGGAGATCAATGAAAAACTTCCTGCTAAGTTTACATGTAACTGCAATAAGAGCCGTATTGAGAGAGCGCTGATCAGTGTTGGAAAGAAAGATATCCAGGAAATGATCGATGACGGTAAACCCATCGAGGTGAACTGCCATTTCTGCAACAAGAATTATACCTTTGATGTAGATGAATTAAAGGATATTCTGGAAAAGGCAAGAGGATAGAATAAGAATAAGACAGAGCGGCCAGGAAGATAAAAGAGAACACAAAAGGAGCCAGTCATATGACTGGCTCCTTTGTAATCATTTGAAATTCACGTATAACTTACTTCAACTATCTATCAAATTGATATATGTTTGAAAAAGGTACACTGTTGTTCATTGATTATAATTTGGTTACGTTAGTAGCCTGAGGTCCCTTAGCACCATTTACTACGTCGAACTCAACTTCTGCGCCTTCGTCTAAAGACTTGAAGCCTTCCATGTTCAGACCTGAGTAGTGTACGAATACATCGTTACCCTGCTCGTCAGAAATGAATCCGTAACCCTTCTGGTTGTTGAACCACTTAACTGTACCTTTCATTACGATACCTCCAAAAAATATAAAAAAATGTTGAGTTGCAAGTAATTTCGCAACTGTGATTAGAATATCACAAATTGATGGTCGTGTCAAACCTTTTGTTCTTAAGAAAATAAGTATTGAGAGTGGGGAAAAGTTCTGGTACAATGAGGCATGGAAAAAATTCGGGAGTGTCGGCGACACACAACAACTGTTTTCAGGTATGGTGATGTACTGGTACATTATTTATGAAACGATGTACTATCAGGTGGCATGTCCCCTGACTGGGAGCTTTATAAAATAGAGAGGATTTAGAAATGTCCGAAAATGAAATGAAAATACCGAAAATAAAGCTGGGTAATATGATCAAACATTTCTGTACTATTACCAGACACCGGCTGCTGGTGTGTAAACACTGCTTTAAGCTGGGATTATACTGGCAGGGGCTGACACATGACCTGTCAAAGTACAGTCCGGAGGAATTCTGGACTGGAGTCCGCTATTACCAGGGGGATCGAAGCCCCAATGCGGCAGAGCGTGAGGTGATCGGTTTTTCTAAAGCATGGCTTCATCACAAGGGGCGCAACAAGCACCATTTTGAATATTGGATCGATGTTTCATTGAATAAAGAAGAAGGTCTGGTAGGAAATAAGATGCCTGTGCGTTATGTAGCAGAAATGCTGTGTGACAGGATCGCGGCCTGTGAGGTGTACAGGGGGAAGAATTATACCAGTGGAGCACCTATGGAATATTACGAATTTACAAAGAAATACATTACCATTCATCCGGAGACCAGGGCATTGTTGGAAAAGCTCCTTACGATCCTGAAAGACGAAGGAGAAGATGCAGCTTATGCCTATATCCGTAAGCTGTTGAAAAAGGGAAGCTATTAAATAAAACTGCTTCCCTTTTTTGCAGGATGTACTCCTGGAGTCTTTCCGGGAGAACAGTATGTTTTTTGATTATTCTTCCGGAAACAGATTTTCTTCGATAATGGCAACAGCATCACAGATGCAGTCAGGACATGCACGAAGGACTTTTCCTGTATCTACACCCTTTAATTCACGGCATACAATGGTGGAGTTTTTCTCCTTAAAAGCTGCGATGCAGGCTTTGGCTGCTTTGTAAGAAGTACCCTTGGAGTTAGGCTTTTCCAGGTCTGCAGTGCTGATCTTTAAGCCGGCTAAAACAGCTGCTGCGGAAATAGCACCACAGGTTCCTTCCATGCCGCCCATTCCAAGGCCAAGACCCTCAGTTACTTTAAAAAGTGTTTCCGGGTCAATATCTACCTTATCTAAAAATGCGAAAGCTACAGACTGGGCGCAGTTATAAGCCTTGTTGTGACAGGCAATAGCTCTTTCAGCTCTGGATTCTTTTGTGATCTCTGACATAATTATATTCTCCTTAAAATTATTATGTGACTCTGGGAGCACATTTATCTTATTTTCAGCTTCAGGCAGATCATATGGATAATGAAACCGCCAAGAAGCACGCTGGTAAGATAAAGGCAGTTTCCCAAAATGGTGCCGGTCACCAGGGAAATCTGGTGAAATACGATCTGGTCATTTGGATAATAGGGACTGATGTAAAACATATCCGCATTTCCGTATGGATGTGATAGTACATTTATGACTGTGGCAATGGCTGTGCAGATAAGAAACAGGAGGAGTGGCCGTCCCCTTTTGCCATGGTTGTAAAATGCACATGTAAGTCCCATAAAGATCAGGATAAAATGCCATAGAAAACCGTGAACAGTGAGGGTTATATAAGGGTGCATCAGTCCACTTGGCTCAGCCAGTGCCATGATCCCGCCAAGAAGTCCGAAATCCTGGATAAAGCTGTAAAAACTGTTTTTCAGCTTAGAGGGGACAAAGGGGATCCCAAGCCCCAGATACATGGGAATGCTGCACAGCTGGAATGGAAAATACCACCAGTCGTAACTGCCGTTATTTTCTATATAATAAATAAAAAGCTGTTTGTATGTTTCTGTCAGCGCCAGTATCAGGCTGCATAAAAACAGCAGTAAGTCGGTTTGCCTGCTCTCTTTTGAGGCAAGCCTTCTGGCAAGAAGGATGCTTGTGCTTACACCAAAGAAAGTAAATATCAGGTGAAAGGGGCCATAAGGCGCTGGCGGTTTCATGGCCCAGGCAGTTGCTTGTAAAAATGACCGTACCATGTAAAAGACCACCTCTAAATGGGATATTGTAGGTTCACACACCACCGGCCATCAGGCTTTTTTCCTGTTTTTGCAGGTGATCTGTTCGCTAGTACATCGTTTCGTAAATAACTGTACTAATCACGTAGGATGCGGATTTGAG
>UQJF01000157.1 GCA_900541315.1 uncultured Clostridium sp.
CAGAAAGGACGATGCCTATGACACAAAATGTATGGGAACAGGAAGCAGTAAAAGACTTGGTGCAGTTAGAAGAAGGAGAGTTTAATCTCTGCGATTTTGCATTGTTTTTGTCGGTTATGAAAAATGAAACAGCCCACAGGAATGTTTTGAGTATCATAATGGGTGAAAAGGATCTGGAATTAAAAGAGGTACATGTGGAAGAAGTTATTTTAAACCGCAGCGGACAGCGTGCCATCCGCCTGGATGCCAGAGCCACAGATATATCGGGACGCAATTTCGCAACAGAAATGCAAAATGACACGGAGCAGGATGATATGCGCCGCAGGGCCAGATTTTATCAGGGGCTGATGGATACACCTGTTTTGAAATCGGGAAGAGAAACGAGATATAAATATCTTCCGCCAACGATCATTACATTCATCACCCAGAAGGATATTTTTGGAAAAGACCTGGCAAAGTACACATTTACAGAGCAATGCGAAGAGATAAAAGATCTGCATCTGGAAGACGGGACAATAAAGATATTCCTAAATATGTCCAGTAAGAATGGTGAACCGGTACTGGTCAGCCTGCTGCAGTATATGAAGCATACGACTTTGGAGAATCCAGAGATCCTGGTAAAAGATGAGCGTATAATGCAGTTAAATGAGATCGTGACAGAAGTAAAGCAATCAGAAGAATGGGAGGCTGTAAGGATGAGCATCTTATCAATAGGATTGGAGCGTGGAGAGAAGATTGGATTGGAAAAGGGACTAAATCAGGGAAAAGCACAAAGTATCCTGGAACTTTTGGAAGAAAGTGGCCCAGTAACTATGAAAACTCGTAAGATGATCTTAGATGAAACAGATGCGGAACGTCTGAGTGTATGGCTTAAGGCAGCTGCCAGAGCAGGATCTGAAGCAGATTTTTTAAGTAAAATATGCTGATCAGGAGATGGCAGTATATAAAAGAAGAATTCGACGAAGATTAAATATCTGGGGAAATTTTTCCCCAACTCCTTTGCTATGATCTGGTAACAGAGATAGCAAAGGAGGAATTGCTTATGAATACACTGTTTACCAGCCGTTTAAATGGAGTTTTTATTTTAAACACATTATTGGAGCTGCATACGCCGGTTACAGTGTCTGAACTGACCGGGATCATTAACCGCAGGTATGATCATGTAACGGTCCCGCAGAAAATGGTTTCCCCAGATACGGTAAAGCGTTTTCTCAATGATTTTTACCAGACCACTTCCGCAACCGATTACTGCAGCATCCGGCTTTTCTGTTTTAAGAAAAACCGTTACGGCAGTCTGGTCCCGGATCATGATCTGGAAAATGTGACTTTATCTACGTATGTAGCTGCCTGTCTGGAGCTTACACCTGCTATGAATGTTCGTGGAAGATTAAAAACCGATCCTGTTATGCACCTTCACACGGCCTGAGATCTGTTTGTTTTCTTCCCTTGCCCGCCGGATCGCGCCTTCAATGTCGCTGATCCGGCATTGTTTTATGGCTTTTTCGCTAAGGGTATTTTTTTGTTCACCGTTTTCGCTGCCCATGAGCCGTTTTGCCATCTGGACAGAGACTTTTTCAAATAATGCTCTGGCCTCACGGCCATTTCCGAAGTTTTCATCATTTACCCGGTCTGCAAAATAGGCAGTAACCGGTTCTTTCCAGCCTTCTGGCAGTTCATAGCCACTCATTTCCACATGCTTTTTAAAGATTTCAGCCATTTCCGGGGCTGTATAGGACGGAAAATAGAAGGTGGAGTTAATACGGCTTTTGATACCGGGGTTGGCATCAATAAATTCCTTCATTTTATTATTTTTTTCGTCTACATCTGTTCCGCCGTATCCGGCAAAGATTACCAGTTTATCTTCTGCATGTTCTTCCAGTTTTTATCGCTGTCTGACTCAAAGGTGTCAAATCCGCCAAATCCGCCAAAAGAGTTAATGGAATCAAAGTTATTTTCTTCGTGAAGGATGAGGATGTAGACCTGTTCATTGCTGCTGAAGTTATTTAAGGTTTCAATGATCCGTTGCCACATGAAAAAGCCGGAGTCATTCATGGTGATGCACACCGGTTTGTCCTCATTTTCTGTCCAGTAAGGAACAAAGGTGTCGTTTGTTTTCTGACTGGCCATGAAGGAGCTGCCAAAAGCAGAGAAACTGTCTTCATGCCAGTTATAATAGTCGTCGGCTTCATTATATGGAATAATGGGGAGGCATTGCCAGCTCTCTGACCACTGGATGCCAGGCTCTGTGGGGGTGGCGCCAAAAGGTTCTGTTTTTTCATTCCCATCAGACATCCCGTCTTCCCATTCTCCACGCTGATTGATTTCGTTGTAGATACCTGCTAAAAGGCTGATAGCCAGATATCCTTCTTCCAGTTTGGAAGCGTGTACCAGGATATATTGTGGTTCCCGGGGATTATTTATAAATTTCTGGATCTCTTTAAACTGCTCTCCGCCGTCTTTTAAGATCTGTGCAAATCTGTTCTTTATGGCCGCTATGATAAAAGGTTAAAGCTGGCGCCCACCAGTGATGCCCCCCGGGCCATCGATCCTTATGCAGTTATGTCAAGCAATGGTTATTATTATCTTATAGCAGGCAATCCTAAATACCCGGACGGGCTGACAAATTTCCGCATTGACCGCATTTTGCAGATACAGATGCTGGATGAACCCAGAAAGCCGCTGCCGGACCAGCTCCTTCCTTATTTCCGGGATGCAGCTCATGAGGTTTTTCAGGCCAGTGAGTACCGAAATGACCATCCGGTAATGTATTCAGATGAAACAGTGCGGATTCATTTAAGCTGTAACCCGGCGATCATCAACAATCTGATCGATGATTTTGGATGGAGCATCCAGTCCCGTGATATGAAAGATCCGGATCATCCTGACTGGGTCCATGTGATAGCCAAGGCGAGTCTGATGGGTGCTGCTATTTTCTGTACTCATCACTGTAAAGACTGCAAAGTAATAGGGCCGGACAAACTGAGGGAAAAAGTGATCGAAAACCTGAGAGCAGGACTGGCGCTTTATGAATAAAAGCTGATATTCTCCCATATATTTAATTGATACATATGTTGCTGTTGGGATCAAAATATGTGCCGGTTAAATATTATGGGGGTGATCTTATGGAAGAAAAAATATCGTCCGGGCGGCTTCACCGTCTGGTCCTTTCGGACAGGCATTCAGGCTCTGTGACAGGAGTCAATGATGTAGTGTCTTTTGATGAAAATGAGATCGTGCTGGACACTGAAATGGGTCTTTTGACCATAAGGGGAAAGGAGCTTCATGTAAAGCGGCTTACGCTGGAAAAGGGGGAGCTGGATCTGGAAGGCCAGATAGACAGTTTAAATTACAGCTCTAATGCAGCACTTAAACATTCCGGGGAATCTTTCTTATCCCGGCTTTTAAAATAAGAGCAGGGCCGGAGGTATTTGTTGTATGAGTATGCAGATCCGTTATGAAGCGTGGCTGCTTTTATTAAGCCTGCTGGTAGGTGGCTGGCTAATGCTGGTGTACGACCTTTTCCGGGTACTGAGGCTTATGGTAAAACACAGTTCTTTTGTAAGGGGAATTGAGGATTTTCTGTTTTGGATCTTTGCAGGGGTTGTCACTTTTATGCTGCTGTATGAGCAAAATGACGGTGGATTGCGTCTATATGCTATTGTGGGTGTCCTTGTGGGGATGTCGCTTTATGACAGAATCGTCAGCCGTTTTCTGTTTGCGGTCTTGAAAAAGGCCGGTAAATGGTTTAAAATAAAAAAATGAATAAAAAGATGGTGACGAACAAAATGAGCTCTTACGGAAAATCAAAGCGTGTAAAGCGCGAAAAATGGGCAAACAGAATGGCCGTACTTGGCGTTACAATGGTAGTTATCTGTCTTGCAGCTGCAGTAAACGCAAAGGGCTCAACCTTGAAGAAGTCGGACCTGGATTATCAGCAGAAGGAACAGCAGCTGGAGGCACAGTTGCGTGATGAAGAAGAACGGACGAAAAAGCTGGAAGAATACAAGGTTTATGTAAAGACCAAGCAGTTTGCAGAGGAAGTTGCAAAGGAAAAACTGGGACTGGTAAATCCAGATGAGATCCTTTTAAAGCCTAATAAATAAAACAAAGGCAAACTGTAAAAAGGTGTCAGGTCAATTGCAGAATATGTCGAAACATTTTCTGGGAAAAACATGAAAATATGACAGATATTTCCCTCCTAGGTGCGTATACTGGATGATGCGCAGATTAGGAGGGATTTTTTGTGTTGTCAGGCAGAAATGAAAATGGGATCAATTATTATACAGCCAGAAAGTTAAAAGATATGTCACAGTCACTGGAACAGCTGGCAAAAGCCTTTGATGATGGGGCAGGGGAAACGGGCAGTCTTACAAAGGATGACGGGCTGGCTGCCATGCAGACCTGCGCAACACTGGTCTGCGGCAGCTGCGGCGGGTGCAGTCTTTATGAGGACAGCGAAAAAGAGGACAGTTATTATCTGTATTATCTTTTGCGTATTTTTGAGCAGAACGGACATATCAGTGCTGAGGACATGCCGGAGCTTTTTAAGAAGGACTGCCGTAGAAAACGGGATTATTTAGAACAGTTAAACCGCAGCTTTGCCAGGGCTGCCATGAATCTTTCCTGGAAGAACCGTTTTTTAGAAAGCCGGGATGTGGTCATTTCACAGTTTAGGGAACTGGCAGTGATACTGGATGAGTTTTCCAGACAGATCGGCGGGGCTAAAAATATTACAGAAGAATATAAAGGGGCCATAAAAAAAGAATTTCGCAGATACCACATTTTAGCAGATAGCATGCTTTTACTGGAATATGACAACGGACGCCGGGAAATCTATCTTACAGCAAAGACCACCAATGGCCGCTGCGTTACTTCAAAAGATGCGGCAGAGCTGATGGGAGAGGTGTTCCCGGATACCGCCTGGCTTCCAGCTAAAGACAGCCGGAGCATTATTACCCGGAAGTTTGAAACTGTGCGTTTTGAGGAAAAAGGCGATTATTACCTGACCTGGGGTGCTGCGGGGGTTCCAAAACAGGGAGAACGGTATTCTGGGGATAATTACAGTTTCTGCGAAAGAGGCAGCAGCCAGGTGATGTTCAGTCTGTGTGACGGAATGGGCTGTGGGGCTGAGGCCAGCCGGGAGAGTAGGCGGATCGTGGAATTACTGGAGACTTTATTGGAAACCGGTTTTGCCCCCCGCTCGGCCTTTAAACTGGTAAATACAGTGCTTTTACTGACAGGTGGAGAACAACACCCGGCAGCCCTTGACGCAGGCTGTATCGATCTATATACAGGGGCCCTGGAAATATTCAAACTGGGGGCACCTGGGGCTTTTGTAATAGGACAGGAAGGCATCCAGGTCTTAGAAGGGAGACAGGTTCCTGCAGGCGCATTAGAACAGGCAGAGCCGGTATTATTATCCCGGAAACTTTGGGATGGGGACCGGCTGATCATGGTAACGGACGGAGTGTTAGATGCACTGCCGGGAGACGATAAGGAGCAGGTCATGGGGCAGTTTTTAGACAGTTTAGAGGAAATGCCCCCTCAGGATATGGCGGAGCATGTGCTGGATTTTGCGCTGTCTTTTGTGCCGGGAGCCAGAGATGATATGACAGTCCTGGCAGTCCAGGTATGGAAAAAGTAAGTTACAGTTCAGCCATGACATCTTCTTGTTTCCATATTCATGAAAACAAGAAGCT
>UQJF01000158.1 GCA_900541315.1 uncultured Clostridium sp.
ATATTCCTCGATAGCTCAGTCGGTAGAGCAAACGGCTGTTAACCGTTGGGTCGTAGGTTCGAGTCCTACTCGGGGAGTTTTTAAGAATTAGCAAGGCCCCATGGTCAAGCGGTTAAGACATCGCCCTTTCACGGCGGTAACAGGGGTCCGAATCCCCTTGGGGTCATTTAACTAAATATGGCGACATAGCCAAGCGGTAAGGCAAAGGTCTGCAACACCTCTATCACCGGTTCGATTCCGGTTGTCGCCTCTTTCTAAGAATCACAGAAATGTGGTTCTTTTTTTCTGCTAAAATAGACTCTTTCCATATCTGAGCCAATATGGTACTATGTATAAGTAAAAAAATTGACAGGATAAAGATATGAATTATATTGTATTTGATCTGGAGTGGAACCAGAGCGCGGAGGGAAAAGAATGCTCCGTGGAGCATATGCCCTTTGAGATTATTGAGATTGGAGCTGTGAAGCTGAATAGACAGATGAAACAGATAAGTGAATTTCATCGTCTGGTACGGCCAAAAGCTTATAAAGAAATGCATTTTAAAATATCAGAAGTGACGCACATGGACATGGAGGAGCTTTCCCGGAAGGGACAGCCATTTCCGGTAGTGATGGAGGATTTTCTGAACTGGTGTGGAGAGGACGAATATATTTTCTGTATCTGGGGATCCATGGATCTGACAGAGTTACAACGGAATATGACCTATCACGGGATGGAAATTCCCTTCCCAAGACCTTTATTATACTATGATGTGCAAAAATTGTATTCTCTGGAGTATTCTGATGGAAAGAGCCGTATTTCTTTAGATCACGCTGTAGAACAGCTTGATCTGGACCAGGAGCGTCCATTCCACAGGGCTCTGGATGATGCAGTTTATACAGGACGGACACTACGCCATATTAATATGGAAGAATATGGGAAATATAGTTCGATCGATTATTACCGGCTTCCAAAACGTGGGTGCAGTTATCAGTTAAAATTTCCAGAGTATTCAAAATATGTTTCAGGGGAATTTGACTGTAAGGAGGAGATCCTTAAGGATAAAGAAATTGCAGATATTGTATGTGTAAAATGTGCCAGAATGCTGCGGAAAAAGATACGCTGGTTTTCTTATGGGCAGCGGTTTTATTTCGCTCTTGGCATTTGTCCGGAGCATGGTTATATGAAGGGAAAGATCCGGGTCAAGAAATCGGAACGGGATCTATATTATGCAGTAAAGACCATTAAAGCAGTGGGGGAAGATGCACTGCCTATGCTGGTCCAGAAAAGAGAAGATAACAAAAAGAAAAAGAAGAATCCGTCAAAATAGTAAGAATGACGGATTCTTCTTTTTTTATGGATCTTATGCAGGGATTTTGGCTTTGAATTTATTCTTCGCGCATTCGGTAGCCAACACCGATCTCTGTAAATATGTATTGTGGCTCAGCCGGGTTTTCTTCCAGTTTTCGGCGGATGTGGGCCATATTTACCCGAAGGATCTGGTTGTCATTATCTGCATATGGTCCCCAGATCTTTGTGATAATAGATTCATAGGTCATGACCCGGCCGGCATTCTGGGCAAGGAGACATACCAGCTTGTATTCAATCTGGGTCAGGTGGACATCCTGATCTTTGACCTTCACCAGACGACGTTCAAAATCTACTAACAGATCTCCTACCTGGTATTTGGAGCTTCCAATATGCTGGTTGCGCTGGGAATGCCGCAGAGCGGTACGGATACGTGCCAGAAGTTCTCCGGTGCCAAATGGTTTGGTCAGATAGTCATCAGCACCCAGATCAAGGGCTGCGATCTTGCTTTTTTCCAGGGTTCTGGCAGAGATAACGATAATAGGTGTAATGCTCCAGGAGCGGACCTGCTCGATCAGCTTTAAGCCGTCCATGTCCGGTAATCCAAGGTCTAAAAGAATCACATCCGGATGTTCGGAAGTAATGTACTGCAGGCCTTCTCTGCCTGTATTCGCAGTGATCACACGGTAGCCCTGAGGTTCCAAGATGTGCTCGATAAAGCTGCAGATATTTTTCTCGTCTTCAATAATGATAATGTTCGCTTTTGTAGTCATAATTAGTACTCCTTCCAGTCGGGTAAGGTAAAAGTAAACATAGCGCCGTCTGCATGGTTTGCAGCCTGGATAGTGCCGCCATGGGCATTAATAATGGTCTTGCAGATAGAAAGCCCGATTCCCATTCCTTTGTGGCTGTCACCGGATTCATTGGTATTTACACCGCCACCGTCAAACAAAGTAGGAAGCCGTTTGGGGTCAATCCCCTTTCCGTAGTCTTTGATAGTGATATAAAGACTTTCTTTTTCTGTGCGCACTTTCAATTCAATAGGCTTTTCGCTGCCAGAATGAAAATGAGCATTTTCTAAAAGATTGTTGATGACCTGTTCGATCAGCATGGCATCCATGGGGACCATGATAAAAGCATCAGGAACACTGACTTTGACGGAGATATCAGGGAAGCGTTTGTGGAAACGCTGGACTGCCTCAGAAATAACTTCCTCTAAGGATTCGTCCGTTTTATTAACAGAGCTTATGCCCTGGTCATCCTGGATACGTGTAACAGAAAGAAGATTTTCTACCATATTTAACAGCCACTGGGCATCTTCTTCAATATTGTGGATCAGCTTGCGCTTTTCCTCTGGTGACATTTCATTTTCCTGCTCTAAATAGGTGGCACTGGAACCAATGATGGTAGTCAGTGGGGTGCGCAGGTCATGAGACATGGCACGCAGCAGATTGGCGCGCATGGTTTCTTTTTCTGCCTGCATCAGCATACGGTCTTTTTCCTGGATCTGGGCACTCTGCTTGGAAAGCATGATGCAGATACTGCTGGTGAAACAGGAGATAAAAGTCATTCCAACGAAAGTAAGGGGATATCCGCTTAATGTGAAGTTCAGGGTCATATATGGGTAAGTGTAGGCATAATTGACCCAGAATACACTGTAAATAGAGGCAATGATACCAGCGCTGTAGCACTTAGTATACTGAGCATGGAGCAGGATCGCCAGAATGTAAATAATGGATACATTAATGGCATTGCCACTTAGATGGAAAAGCGCATTGGCTGTAAGGGTAGCGGCTGTCATACAGGCAATTGTTATGGGAAGTGTGTGCAGTGTATTAAAAAATGTGGCCTTCAACCGGCCTGGTAATTTTTTCAGACAATCTTTTTTCAACGCCATAGGATCCACCTCGCTCTGTATTCAATTGTATTATAATTGATTCCTGTCCTAAGTGCAATGTGCGGGTTAAACGTAACGTTTTCTTAGCGGTCAAAAGGCGTTTTCCTGCGGGGACGTTTTACCTTATGTTTTTGCTTTTTGTAAGATGGGGCAGAGCTTCGTTTCTGGGAAAGCAGCTGGTCAAAATCAGAAGATGAATAGCCGATATCTTCCAGGCGTTCTAAGCGGCGCTTGCGGCGCAGGAGCAGGTCCTCTTTTTCTTTTCGGTGAGAATGGAGAAGGAAAAAGAGGATGACTCCTGCTGCTGTAAGACCAAGAGCGCAGATTCCAACTAAGATAATGGGGAATTTCTTCCCAGATTGAGGAGAAGCAGCAGAACGGTCAGCGGGGGGCAGAAGGTTCTGGGGCTGTTTTTCCGTCTGATCGGTGGATTCAGTCTGTAATTCGGCCTGTGGAGCTGCTATGTGTCTTGTCTGGCCTGCAGAGCATAAATAGACTTGTCCAATTGAATGGCCGTCATATTGGTAAAGAATGCGGGCGATGGCATTATCAGGGGCATTTTCATCCAGGTCATAGGAAAGAGAAGCCTCTGTATCAGAAAAGTCTGCATCTTTTGGAATGACAACCAGACTGTTTTTGTCTAATTCAAGAGAAATGTTATCCTGGGCAGTCATGCCTCCAATGGTCATATCATTATCCAGAGCCTTATAAGAAGTTTCATGGTCAGCAGCCTTTAATATCTGAAAACGGTCAAAACCAAAGTCAAGAAGTGCTTTTGTATCTGGATAATGGGTCTGGTGGCCATTTAATACAACGGCAATCAGGGTCATGTCATTTTTTTCTGCACAGGTAACAAGGGTATTGCCGGCAATGGAGGTATAGCCGGTTTTTCCGGCAAAGGCACCAGGATAGTAGACAGAGGTATTTTTCACCAGCATGCGGTGATGGTTTGCCACATAGCCGCCTTCGGGATTGCGTTTAGTAGGAGGCAGTTTGTAGTTGCGGGTGCCATCAATTTCTAAAAAATCCGGATTCTGGATAGCTGCTCTGGTGATCAGAGCCATATCGTGTGCAGTAGTATAATGGTTTTCATCATTTAAACCGCTGGGGTTTGCAAAATGGCTTCCTGTGCAGCCAAGACTTTCAGCTGTCTGGTTCATAAGCTCTGCAAAGGCTTCCCTGGAGCCGCTTACATGGCAGGCAAGTGCATTGGCACTTTCATTGGCAGAAGCCAGCATCAGGGCGTACAGACAGTCACGGACCGTAAGAACATCACCTTCATCAATACCAGCGGTACTGCTTCCTGCTTCCACATTGTAGACGTCATCATGGGAGAAGGTAACTTCTTCATCCAGACTGCAGTGTTCCAGGACGATCAGGGCAGTAAGTATTTTTGTGATACTGGCCGGGTAATAAGGCTGGTCTGCGTTTTTAGCAAAAAGAACCGTTCCGGTCTGCGCTTCCATAAGGATCCCGCCATCTGCCTCAATGGAGATGGCAGATGGCCAGAAAGACGCGGCCAGAGCGGTTCTTACATATGTAAAGAGTATAAAATAAATACTGAGGACTAAAAATAAAGCCCTTTTTCCAAGATTTATAAATTTCCCATATTTCATATAAAAATGCTCCTATTTACGGCGTTTGTTTTTCAGAGTCATGATCAGACAGAGACCAAAAAGAATCAGTGACAGAGAGCCGAAGAGGAAAGCAATACGTCCGGCAGTATCCATGAAAAATCCTTCAGGTACAATATTGATCAGCATATCTGTGGACGGGTCAAGGATCCACAGGTCATTATTAAAAAACATATGGTGGAAAAGGATAAAATATTTCGTAAAGTTTGTGGATATAATAGCAGCCAGTGCTGCGATCGATGCAAAGAACAGTCCGGTTCCCATACAGAGGGAAGAAGGAAGGAGCGTACGCAGATCAGCTTTTGAAAGAACCATAAACAGCAGGGCGATCACGCAGACAGCCACACAGATCCGTCGCAGTACAATGGCTTTTAAAAACAGCCCCTGAACATCTTCCATATGAGCGATCTCACGTTCATTGAAAAATTCACGGGTCTCTCCGCCCATATATGTGGTTACATGAAGATCTGCACGTTTCCCCTTTAAGTAAGCCATCATCTGGCTGGTAACATTTAACAGGTCATCCATAGTCATGGAAGGAAGATCGTCTAAGACCTGATATTTGGTATATTCTTTTTCAAAATATCCGGGATTCCAGTAAACAACAGCTTCTACTGAGGTAAAAAAGAGAATGATCATAAGACAGAATGCGGTAAGGATACCGGCAAAGCGTTGAAGATATTTCATTAGGTTGCCTCCTTTTGGAAAAATGTTTTCCGGGAATCTTCATTTTCCTATATGCGAAAAAAGCCCGACCACGCAGCTTCTGGTATCTGCAAAGTCAGACCTTTAAATGCGCCTTCAGGGACTCGAACCCTGGACAAATAGATTAAGAGTCTACTGCTCTACCAACTGAGCTAAAGGCGC
>UQJF01000159.1 GCA_900541315.1 uncultured Clostridium sp.
GCCGCAAATAAGCGGCGCTGTATTTGGCGTGGAGCGAAGGATTTGACCTTTACTAAAAAAATGCTAAGCCATAGGTTTTAATCCTTGGCTTAGCACCATATTTTACTATTCAACTCTGAAAGTCAGGTTCTATAACACTATGTGAGATTTTGTGTTAACCTGATTTCTATTTAAACATATCCAAGTAATCCCGGCAGCCACATTGACAGGATTGGAACATAAGTTACTAACAGAAGTACGATAAATATAGCTGCAAAGTAAACTAACAGCTGTTTAATAACATTTTCGATCTTAGTCTGGCCCACCTTAACACCTACAAACAGGGTAGTTCCTACAGGAGGTGTGATAGTACCGATACACAGGTTGAAGATCATCATGATACCAAAGTGAACGGTATTCATTCCAAGCTGCTGGCAGATCGGCAGGAAGATTGGGGTAAAGATCAGACACGCCGGTGTCATATCCATGAATGTACCGATGATCAGAAGCAGAATGTTAATAATGAAAAGGATCACATAACGGTTGTCACTGATGCTTAACATAGCAGTGGAAACTGCCTTCGGGATCTCAGTAAATGCCATTACCCAACTCATGATACTGGAAACACCGATCAGGAAGATGATGATACCAGTCATTTCCGCACTGTCAAGGAAGATCTTTGGCAGCTCAGAAACCTTAATGGAGCGATAGAAGAACAGGGAAAGGATCAGACTGTATACAACGGCTACAACACTTCCCTCGGTTGCAGTAAAGATACCGGAAATGATACCGCCGATTACAATGATGATCATTAACAGACATGGGATAGCCTGGAAAAATACTTTGATCTTTTCACTGTTTGTAAATCTCTTTGTGCTTGCGTAACCTTTCTTCTTAGCGAAGATATAGATAACGATCATGCAGGCAAGTCCCCAGAGGATACCGGGAATATAACCAGCCATGAACAATGCTGCTACAGATGTACCGCCGCTGACCAGGGAATAAGTGATCATAACATTACTTGGCGGGATCAGAAGTCCTGTAGGAGCGGTTGCAATGTTTGCTGCTGCGGAAAAATCACGGTCATAGCCTTCTTCTTCCTCAATAGGTCCGATAATAGAACCCATAGCGGAAGCTGCTGCTGTACCAGATCCGGAGATCGCGCCAAACAGCATATTTGCTACTGCGTTTGTATGTGCTAAAGCTCCAGGGATCCTTCCTGTAAACAGCTTGGCAAAGTTGATCAGGCGGATCGCGATACCGCCCTTGTTCATCAGATTTCCGGCAAGAATAAAGAAAGGGATCGCCAGCAAGCTGAATACGGAAATACCGGAGAAAATCCTCTGTGCGCCGGTGAGCACGGCTGCGCCTGTATTCAAAACAGGGAGAATAGCTGCAATAGAGGAAACTGCCAGGGCAACTGCAATAGGAACTCCTGCAAGAAGCATAATCACAAGGAGTACCAGGATAATAAGGCCACAGGTAACTGCTATACTACTCATAATCTAACTTCCCCCTTCTCATTAAAATCCTTCTTTGAAACCTGGATCGCATTCATAGCGCTAAAGATCATGATCAGAATACCGGTAACAGGTACGATCACGTAAATATAGCCCATAGGAACACGCAGGGAAGCGGTAGTCTGGATCATGGTCAGCCTGGTAATAGAGATACCGCCATATACCAGCACAACAGCTGCCAGGGCAAAGGTTAAAGCATCGATGCAAAGCTCTAATGCTTTTCTTGCAGAACCTGTAAGCTTATCTGCCAGGAAGCCCATTCTCATGTGGTCTCTTTTTCCGAACACATAAGCAGAAGCCAGAAGAGCCATCCATGTAAAGCTGTATGTTAAAAGCTCCTCAGATACAGTACTTGGCTTATTGAAGAAATAACGGGTCACGATCTGGTAAGTACCAATAACGGTCATAAAGGCAAACAGGAAAATGATAACGATACTAAGAACGCGCATGATCCCTGCTTTGATTTTCAGCATTGTTTCCATTCTACTGTCCTCCCTTTGCTTTTTCGTTTGCTTCCTGGATGTGGTTATAGAAATCCACGATCTTCGGATTTTCCTGTAACATCTTCTCATGAAGAGGAAGCACTTTCTGCTTAAATGCGTTTACATCTACATCAATAAACTCAACGCCCATCTGATTAATGGCAATATCCTTTGCCTCTTCAATACTCTTGTCCCACTCAGCCATTTCAACTTCAGTGGAAACAGCAGCAGCCTCTTTAAATACCTGATATTCTTCCGGGCTTAAGCCGTTTAAGAATTTTAAGTTGGCAACCAGCATATCCGGTACCATCTGGTGTTTATTATAGGAATAATACTTAGCTACTTCACCGTGCTTATTGTTCGTCAGTGCCAGCTCGTTGTTTTCAGCACCATCGATAACGCCCTGCTGGATGGCAGTATAAACCTCACCAAAGCTCATAGGAGCTGCAGCTGCGCCAAATGCATTTACCATGGCAACACTGGCCGGACTCTGCTGTACACGGATCTTCATGCCCTTTAAGTCATCCGGGGTATTGATCGGCTTTTTGCCATAGAAGTTTCTGGTTCCTGCATTGTACCAGGTAACTACGCGGAAACCTGCTTCGTCAGTGGACTCATAGATCTTTTCCATGTAATCCGTATCCTGCATTACAGACTTGTAAACGTCCTCGGAATCAAACAGATATGGCATACTGAAAATCTCATAAACACTTGCGAAAGTCTCCAGGTTTGCAGTACCTGCTACTACGAAGTCGATCGCACCGGTCTGGGTCAGCTCGATCGCTTTCTGCGCGGAACCCAGAAGCTCATTTGGGAAGATCTGGACTTCATACTTATCTCCTAAGCGTTCCTCAACATACTTCTTAAATGCCAGAAGTCCCAGATGCTCCGGATGTGTTTCTGACTGGGCATGTGAAATACGGACAATGCGCTTTCCGGAAGTGACAGAACCGCAGCCGGTAAGACCAGCAACAACGGCTGCAGCCAGCACACAGGCTGACAGTTTTTTAACTAATTTCCTAACCATCATTTTCCCTTTCTTTATACACTTGATAATATTTTCCTTCCCAAAAAACACAAATCCCCCAGGTTTTCAGGGAAGAAGTTAATTTTTTAACACTTCATTAACACCTTTCCCATTATATAACCTGAGGGTTTTCCTTTGTACCGTAAATCCTTGTCATTAATGTGGAATATTTTGTCCAAAATTCAGCCATGGGCTAATCCGCTTCCCTATATTCAGAGGGGATCATACCTGTCACCCGTTTAAAAACCTTGGCAAAGTAGTTAGAATCATAATATCCCACCTTCATACCTGCATCCTTGATACTGATATTCTTGTCCTTCAGTAATCTTTTCGCTTCATTGATGCGGAAATTAGTCAGATAGGAGGTAAAATTCTGATCAAAACACTGCTTAAACAGCTTGCAGAAATAGGCATCTGAATAATTAAACTGCCTTGCAGCGTCCTGCATGGAGATCTCGTTCATATAATTTTCCCGGATATAGGTCCGTATCTTCTCTGCCACCTGATTCATCCGCTCTGTCTCCGGATCCTTTGGTGCCTCTGCATCCGGATTCCATGGCCACTGTTCTCTCCTTTTTTCCGCTTCTTTCTCTGCTTCTGTCATTTCTGCCCTGTTGCCGGTGGGATTTTCTTTATTATGAACAGCTTTATCTGTCAGCCGCATGGCTTCTTCCATGACCGCTGCCAGTTCTTCCTCATCACAAGGCTTTAACAGATAATCAAGTGCCCGTATTACTATGGCACGTTTTGCATAGGAAAATTCATCATAAGCCGTTAAAAAGACAATAACACAATCCTCATCCATACTGCGGATCTGCTCTGCTGCCTCCACACCATTTAACTCCGGCATGGAAATATCCATGATAATGATCTGGCTGTGTTCCTTCTGATATAATTCAACTGCCTCTTTTCCATCGGTTGCCTCACTGATCTGAAGGCTGTCCCCAAAACGGCGCATGAGACGTCTGGCAAGAGCCATACGCTCGATCTGTTCATCATCTGCCAAAAGCACACGATACATGCTTTTTTCCTCCCTTCTGTCTCTATATTCTCCCGGAATCTTTTAAAATCTCCCTGATACCGGATTGCTGCGTGTCCTGCACTCCCCCAATTCTAAAAACATGCAATATCCTTTGGTGTAAAGGCCAGCTGTACAGCTGTTCCACATCCTTTGTGGCTGTAAATATGCATTTCCCCGTCTTCGTACATTCCCCGAACTCTGCGGTAAATATTTCCCACACCAATGCCGATCTCATTTTCCGTACCGTGATTTAACGCAGCCCGTATCTGTTTTAACCGGTCTGCTTCCATGCCAGCACCAGTATCCGCCACTGAGATCCACAGCCGTCCATTATGCATCCATGTCCTTATAAAGATCCTTCCGCCTTTGCTGTCCTTAGAAAGCCCATGTTTAATGGAGTTTTCCACCAGAGGCTGCAAAACAAAGGAAGGAACTAACACTTCCAGGGTTTCCGGTGCACAGTCCGTATCGTAACGGACCCGCTGGCCAAATCGCATTTTCTGAAGATACATATAATCCTGAATGATCTTAAGCTCCCGTTCTAAAGGCATCACAGCTCCTGCGGACTTTAAATTATAGCGGAACAGGCGGCTTAAAGCTGTGATCATCTTCTCCGTCGCTGCCGCATCCTCGATCTGTGCTGTGCTGGCGATCATATTTAAGGTATTAAATAAAAAATGGGGATTGATCTGGCTCTTTAGCATCTGAAGGCGCATGTCATTTAATTTCTGCTCCATGGCATGTTTTTCCTCCATGGTGCGGATATTGTCCCTGGTAGAAGCCTTCATACGGCAGAATTCATGGACCAGGCGGCTGATCTCATCTTCCCCCTCCGTCACTACATCCGGGCCTGTAAAATCATTTTCACCGATGCGCACAGAATCGGCAGCCAGCTCCACTATAGGCTTTACAATGTAACGGCTGGCCGTACGGTTAAGCTGGCGCACCATCCAGAATGCTGCCATTCCGCATATAAGGCTGCATACCGGTATCACCGTCAGCATATATCGTTGCTGTTCATAGGCACGGCTTCCGCCCCGCACAGTCAGCTGCTCCAATTGCCCGGCCTGTCCTGTAAGATATTCCTGGATCCGCCTTATTTTATAAACCTGGGGCATATCTTCCTCTGTCAGATGTTCTTTTTCCAGAAGTCCATTTAATACGACCTCATAATTTTCATAAAGATTGCGCAGTGTCCATGTCCTGGCATACCGTTCTTTTCCAATATTCCTGTATTCAAAAGGCAGCTCATTTAACAGCCCCTTTGTGTGCTTTGTACTTTCTTTTAACATTTTCAGGCTTTCATCAGAACGCTCCTGGATATATTTATCAAAAGCTGCGCTTTCTTCGTCCATAGATGTCCAGAATGCAAGGCTCTGGGAATTATCCTTTAAAATACTTCCAAAGCCGCCAAGTCCGAAAAAAGCTACCAGCATATTGGCAGCAATGGACAAAAACACCACCGCGCCAGCCGAAAAGGTAAGATATTTCAGTTTTTCCTGCAGCGGAAGCCGGAACCATTTCTTCATCCATTTCTCCTTCTTTTATATAATCCTTTTCTTTCTTAATCATGTTTTTGGCGGGTCCCAAGTTCAAAAATCCTCCTGCAAGCAAGCTTGCATC
>UQJF01000160.1 GCA_900541315.1 uncultured Clostridium sp.
TACGAGATGTAGCTCCGTCTCGTGGGCTCGGAGATGTGTATAAGAGACAGACAAATGCCACCTTCGGTGTCGCTTGTTTTTCTTTTGGACTCATTATATGATGATGCAGATCAAGCCCCCATTACTGTCATTAATGATCTTCTGCAAAGTATCCTGAAGCTTTTGCTGACATTCGTCTGTCATTTGTGAGATTTTCGCCTGAATGCCGTCTTCTACGATCTGCTCAACCGACTTGCCAAAAATATTGGCATCCCAGATGCCTTCTTCGTTATCTTTGGAACTGGAATTTATATAGGCAATAAGATCTTTTGCCTGCTGTTCGCTGCCTACAATAGGCGCGATCTCTGTCTCGATCTGGGCCCGGATCAGATTTACAGACGGAGCCTGGGCTTTCATTTTCACGCCATATTTATTCCCATGCCGGATCACTTCCGGCTCATCTAAAAGAATTTCATCTCTCTGGGGCATCATTACTCCATATCCTTTTAATCTCGCCTGGGCCAGAGCCTCTTTAATTTTGTCATACTCCTTCTGCATGCCTGCCAATGTACTTAGGGTCTGCATCAGCTGATACTCCCCTTCAATGGGTAATCCTACATAATCACTTAATATCTGATAATAATAACTGTCATCCATCTGAACCTGTAAGGAAACCGTGCCATCTGCCATTTCCATTTTTTCTATAAGGATTTTTTCCACAGGACCTGACTGCTTTTCAAAAGCCTTTACCTGGACTGCCGCATCTTTCATATGGCTGACCTTCTTTAACAGTTCTTTTGCCAGATCTATCACCTGGGTCTTAAGCCAGTGGGACGCCGGTAAAACCTCCAGCCACTTAGGAATATGAAAATCCAGTTCTGTCACAGGAAATTCTTTCAGGACACTTTCCAGAATATGAAATATATCCTCTTTTTTCAGCTGTTCACAGCTCACAGGAAGAACCGTCACCTCATATTCCTCTGACAGCTGCTCTGCCAGCTTTAAAACCTCATCTGAATGGGGCTTTGTGGAATTCAAAAGAAGGATAAATGGTTTTCCCAGTTTTTTAAGTTCATCTACCGTCTGTTTTTCCGCATCTATGTAGGCAGATCGTTTTAACTCTCCAATGGATCCATCCGTAGTTACTACGATACCAATGGTAGAATGGTCTCCGATCACCTTTCTGGTCCCGATCTGGGCCGCCTGGGTAAAAGGGATCTCTTTTTCTGACCAGGGCGTTTTTACCATCCGCTCTTCCCCGTTTTCCACATGGCCTGCTGCTCCATCTACCATATAACCAACGCAGTCGATCAGGCGCACTTTTGCCTGTATCCCGTCTCCCAACGTGATCTGAACTGCCTCTTTTGGGATGAATTTAGGCTCTGTAGTCATCACCGTCTTTCCCCCTGCACTCTGAGGCAATTCGTCGGTACTAACTGCCTTTAAACTTTCATCTTCCATAGCAGGAAGCACTGCAAGCTCCATAAAACGCTTGATAAACGTAGACTTTCCCGTACGCACCGGCCCCACCACGCCTATGTAGATCTCGCCTTTTGTTCTGGCCTGAATATCTTTGTATACATTAAAATTGTCCATAAAAATACCCCCTTGCACGTTTACGTTACTTTCTACACCATATGCCGGGGGTATTCTTTTTATTCATTTTCTGCCTGGATGCTTTCTGGAATTTGCAGCCTGGCCATGCCATTATTCGCTTAAATAAGCTTTCTTTACACGGTCATTGTTCATCAGTTCTTTTGCATCACCGGAAAGGGCAATGGTTCCTGTTTCCAGAACATACGCCTTGTTTGCAATAGAAAGGGCTTTCTTTGCATTCTGCTCTACCAAAAGAACGGTGGTGCCGTCTTTATTGATCTGCTGGATAATATCAAAAATCTCATTTACATAGATAGGTGAAAGTCCCATGGACGGCTCATCCAGTACCATTACCTTCGGATGGCTCATAAGAGCACGGCCCATGGCAAGCATCTGCTGCTCGCCGCCGGATAAGGTTCCCGCCAACTGGTTCTTTCTTTCCTCCAGACGTGGGAAACGCTTGTAGATCATTTTTAATGTTTCTTCGATCTCATTTTTATCCCTGCGGGTATATGCGCCCATCATCAGATTTTGCAATACAGAAAGGGTGGCAAACACACGGCGTCCTTCCGGAACATGGGCAATCCCCATACTTACCAGCTTATAACCTGGAATATGGGTAATATCTTTTCCATCGTAAATGATCTTTCCCGCTTTTGCATTTAACAGACCTGTAATGGTATGCAGAGTGGTAGTCTTTCCTGCACCATTGGCACCGATCAGTGCCACAATGTCTCCCTGCTCTACATCAAAGGAGATTCCTTTTAAAGCCTGGATCACACCATAGTATACTTCCAGGTCTTTTACTTCAAGCATTGCCATCGTATCTCTCCTCCTTATTCACCCAGATATGCCTTGATCACTTCCGGATCATGCAGTACGTCACTGGTAGCCCCTTCTCTTAAGACCTGTCCGAAGTTTAAAACCGTCAGTTTCTCACAGATACCGCTTACCAGTTTCATATCATGCTCAATAAGAAGTACCGTCATATCAAAATTGTCACGTACAAAACGGATGGTTTCCATCAGTTCTGCTGTCTCGTTAGGGTTCATGCCGGCTGCCGGCTCATCTAACAGAAGAAGCTTTGGTTCTGTTGCCAGCGCTCTTGCGATCTCTAACTTTCTCTGCTTACCATAAGGTAAGTTAGAAGCCTTGAAGTCACATTCTTTATCCAGGTCAAATACCTTTAACAGGCTCATGGCCTCTTCGTCCATCTCTTTTTCGATCTTGTAATATCTTGGAAGACGGAAAATGCCTTCTACTGTAGAATATTTGTGATGATTGTGAAGACCAGCTTTTACATTGTCAAGAACAGACATATCCTTGAAAAGACGGATATTCTGGAAAGTTCTTGCAATACCGGCCTGATTGATCTCAATGGTACTCTTACCTGTAATATTGGTATCATCTAAGACAATGCTTCCTGCATTTGGCTTATATACACCTGTAAGAAGGTTGAAAATGGTAGTTTTTCCAGCACCGTTTGGACCGATAAGACCGTACAGCTGTCCTTTTTCGATCTCAACGTGGAAATTATCAACTGCCTTTAAGCCGCCAAAGGATATACTTAAATTCTTTACTTCCAGTAATGCCATATTATTTTGCCTCCTTTGCCGGTTTCTTATTTCCCTTTAATGCTGCAAACAGCCTCTCACGGAGTACTACAAACTGAGGTGCAGAGTTAAACAGCATTGCTAAGATCAGCACGATAGCGTACATCAGCATACGGTAATTGCTCAGTCCTCGAAGCATCTCAGGAAGGAGATACAGGATAACTGTAGCGATCACAGAACCACGGATGCTTCCAATACCCCCAAGGACTACATAAACAAGGATCATAATAGACATATTATAGCCAAAGTTCTTCGGCAAAGCAGTAAGTGTTGTCAGGTTATGCGCATAGAGAACGCCTGCCACGCCTGCAAGACCTGCGGAAATGCTAAATGCCATCAGTTTGTATTTTGTAATATTGATACCAATGGATTCTGCTGCAATACGGTTGTCACGGATAGCCATGATGGCACGGCCGGTACGGGAATTAACCAGATTCATTACAATAAATAAAGTAATAAGTACCAGGACCACACCAATAGTAAAGGTTGCTGCCTGAGGCGTACCGGTAATACCCTGTGCTCCCTTAATCAGCACCTCGCCATCAGCATCCATTTTTAAAGACATGGAATCCTTTAATGAAATATGGAAACCGGATCCATCTCTTCCCAAATATACAGCATTGATGATATTTTTAATGATCTCACCAAAAGCCAGAGTTACAATAGCCAGATAGTCGCCCTTTAAGCGCAGTACCGGAATACCGATAAGAACGCCGAAAACAGCTGCCACTGCTGCTCCGATGATCACTGCGATCACCAGAGAGACCGTTGGGTCAATAGCACCCTTCATGCACTTTGAAAACAATGCCCCGGAAAAAGCACCTACACACATAAATCCGGCATGTCCAAGGCTTAACTCTCCCAGGATACCTACTGTCAGGTTTAATGAAACTGCCATGATCACATAGATACAGAAAGGGACCAAAAGTCCTTTCATCAGACTGGACATATGTCCGGTACCCATTAAGATCTGTACAACAATATATGCCACTACTACAATAGCATATGTGATCATATTATTGATAAATGTCTTCTGCTTTGCTTTACTTTTCATACCCGCACCTACACTTTCTCACTGATCTTCTTGCCAAGAATACCGGTGGGTTTTACTAACAGTACAATAATAAGTACCGAGAACACAATGGCATCTGAAAGCTGTGAAGAAATATACGCCTTGGAGAGGATCTCGATCACACCTAAAAGAACGCCGCCAATAAAAGCGCCCGGGATCGATCCGATACCGCCAAATACAGCTGCCACAAATGCCTTGATGCCTGGCATGGAACCTGTATATGGGGTTAAGGACGGATAAGCAGAACACAACAGTACGCCTGCAATGGCTGCTAATGCAGAACCAATAGCAAATGTCAGTGCAATGGTACCATTTACATTAATACCCATTAAGGTTGCTGCGCCCTTATCTTCTGAAACAGCTAACATGGCCTGTCCTGCTCTTGTACGGTTAATAAATACCATCAGGCATACCATGATCACAATACAAGAAAGGATAGTTGCAATGGTCTCTCCGGTAATATTTAACTGGCCGCCTGCCAGCTTTAATGCCGGGATCTTTACAACAGAAGTAAACGATTTTGTATCAGCGCCAAAGATCAGCAGTGCTACATTCTGGAGCAGATAGCTGACACCGATGGCTGTGATCAGTACAGCAAGAGGCGAAGCATTACGTAAGGGCTTGTATGCCACACGTTCAATGACAACACCTAACAATGTGCATGCTGCTACTGCCAGCAGGACGCCTAACACAGGAGGAAGTCCCATGGAGCTGACCGTGACAAATACAACATAGCTTCCTATCATAATAATATCACCATGAGCGAAATTCAGCATCTTCGCAATACCATAAACCATGGTATATCCCAGTGCGATGATCGCATATACACTGCCCAGGCTGACGCCATTGATCAAATAGTTGATAAAGCTCATACATACACCTCTTCATTGAATATTGAAAGTCTTCACTTTGAAACCCCGTTTTATAAAACCAAGAGGGTTGTCATAACGACAACCCTCTTTTGGGTTATTGATCAGGTTTTCTTGATTTTCTGAAATTAATTATTCCATAGCCTTATAAGCGCCATCTACAACCTGAACAGCCTTAGGATCCTTCTCAGGCTCACCATCTTCTGTCCAAGTCATGTTAGTACCGGTCAGACCGTCAACTTTGATCTTTGTCATAGCACCTTCCATAGCATCGCAGATATCACCTACAGCCATATCCGGAGTAACATTTGCTTCTTCCATAGCAGCTTTGATGACGTACATAGCATCATAAGCATCTGCTGCAAACTGGATCGGGGTCTCACCATATGCATCTTCAAAGCTCTTAACAAACTTTACAGTCAGATCATCTGCTGTCTCTTATACACATCTGACGCTGCCGACGATCTTAC
>UQJF01000161.1 GCA_900541315.1 uncultured Clostridium sp.
GCAATCGGCTTTCATGAATGGTGATGCCTGCGTCAGCAGGCATGTCCGTTTAGTTTTTTAACTGATTTTTACTGGTATAGAAGCTGTCCTTCTCCTACAGAGGAAGCATCCAGTACAATATGGTCGTAAACTGAAAGACCGTAAGTAACATTATTTTTTACTGTATAATACTCACTGCTGGAATCAAGTATTTCTACCTGGGTAAAAACCGTATATCCCTTGTTGATATTGAATACACCCTTTAATGAGGATGTACGGCCAATCTGGTACCGGTCAGAGGAATCAGGACGGACAATGTAATCTCCCGATTTAAAGTCACCGTTTTCATCTACTGCAATATAGTAGAATTCATCATCTTCAAAATCCTCATTTAAAGGAACAAAGAGGACAGAGGTTCCGTCCGCGCTGTAGACTTCTTTATTAAATCCTATGTCCGTAGAATCGCCTCCCTGTGCAGCATAAGATTTTGGAACCATGTAAAAATTCTTTTCTGTTACAGCTGTAACAGGTATCTTTAAGCCTTTAGCCTGAGGTTGTTGGATCTCAAATTCAATAAAACGGTCCATGATAAACTGGGCCATATACCGGTTCATATCCAGTTTTCCATAAACAGCACCGTCTTTGCCAGTAAAGGTAGAATAAGCAGCTGTGGTGGTCAGGTCGTAGTCCCTGAAATCAATGGTAAGAGAGGTTTTGTCTGAATAAAGGGCTGCATCTTCGCTTGATAGTGGAAAAACGATAGACCAGTTTTCTGATGATGCGATCTTATAGGCAGGTGTCCCGCTTTCAATCAGATCTCCTGATTTGTGGATGTTTTTTACATAATTGGCTTTATTAAAGCTGTCTGCTTCCACATCAGAAGTCTGCAGGGATTCATAGGAATCTATACCGTAGGAAACGACACCAGATATATCAGCCCGTACTTGCTCAAATACAAGGCTAGAGTCCTGTGATATCTTATCTAACTGATCCAAAGCACTGAAGCTGGAATATTCCATAACAGCAGCTTCCAGGGAATATCTGGTATCATAAATAGAACCAAAATCTTCATCAGACCGGGACAGTACATATGAAGACAGCTGCTTTTTAATATCTGCCAGGTTTTCTTCAGGGAGAGCTGCATCTTCTACCCCATTCTCTTTTAAAAGGGAGTTCAGGCGACCGGTTTCATCCAGGGAATAGATCCGTGTTCCAACAGAAGCACGTTTCCCTTCTCTCAGATAATAATTGATATAGCCATTGTGCTGGGCATTGCGAACCTGTTCTTCCCTAAGAATCAGACCGGTATACTGTTTGTTATTTACAATACCGCCTTCCATTACTTCATAAAACTGCACATGGTCTTTTCGGAAATAAGCAAAAATATTAAAAAGCATATATAAGAAAATGATCCCGAAGATGATCATTCCCACGTTGATGTTGTGAGGCTTTCTGTAAGGTATTATTTTCCTGTTCTTCTTTTTCGACATGGAACCAGGACTCTCCTTTTTGTCTTACTCAAAATGTCTTACTCAAAAAAACTGCCCTCCGCACAAGGCATACTGTTTGACTCTTGTGCGGCAGGCAGCCTTTTTGCTTCTGTCTGCTATTCTATCACAGAATATGTATCATTACAATGAAATAATTACATCACCCTTGGCACACTCTGGGAGTTCTTCTGCATCCATAGAAATGCTTAAAACAAAGGTTACGTGATATTTATCACTGATCTCTTTCAAAGTTTTATAGGTGTCAGTAATATCTGCACCTTCTAATGATGACAGTTTTAAGAAACTGTCCAGATACATGGTTTCAAGGTCATGATCCTGAGAAATGATCCCGCAGATAAATCCTAAGAATCCTTCACTGGATGCCAGTGGAAATTCATTTACGTTGATAAGACGGATACGATTGTTCAGCTCATACATATGCTGCGCACTCTTATCAAGATATACAACTGTTCCGTTAGCCCCTTTAATAGCTGCATTAGCCATATCTAACAGATGTTTTGTTTTGCCTTTACCCTTTTTTCCTGCAATAATCTGAACCATAGCGATCTCCTCCTTGAGTTATATATGTTGTATAAAAAATCAATTGAGATTATCTTGATTATAGTATAAATTCATATAAAACGCAATCACTATTTGACAATTTTAGAAATTATATTTGTCATATTGTCATATAAGTGGAGACGACTGTCGGATTTTAACACAACAGATATAAATTCTCTGTCAGATGTATCTTTTTCAGCCATGATCAGACAGTATCCTGCGGCTTTGGTGGTACCAGTTTTTCCGGAAAATACAGTAAGGCCTTCTGGGGTCTCATGTTCTCCTGTTAAATACCAGTTTCCGCCCCTCCAGGTCTTTGATATGCTTTCGCCTGCTTTATTTGTATAATTAGCTGTATAAGCGGTAGAACCGGTGACTGTACGGAATTCCGGATATTTTAATGCTTCATTGAAGATAAGATATAAGTCATATGCGGTTGTATAGTGATCCTCATCATGAAGTCCATGCGGATTCATAAAATGAGTATCTGTTGCTCCAAGACGTTTGGCTTCTTCGTTCATCTTATCAGCAAAAGCGTCAATACTGCCGCTCATATGGATGGCAATGGCTGCACCTGCATCATTTCCGGAAGGAAGCATCAGACCATATAAAAGCTGCTCTAATGTCAAAGTGTCTCCAGGCTGGATCCCGCATAAGGTGGCTCCGGTTTCTGTGATCACGGCATCCTCTGTTACCGTTACCTGGTCTTCCAGGTTGCCATATTTAATAGCGATCAGTGCAGTCATTACTTTAGTGATACTGGCTGGATATAATTTTTCAAAAGCGTCTTTGCTGTAAAGGACTTCTCTGTCTGTAAGGTCAAAAAGAGCTCCGGCCTGTGAAGTTACATCTTCCGGGTTAAAAGAACCTTCATCGGAAATAACACACAGATCCGAAGCAAATCCTTTGGCTGCTTCTTCTTCGGCTGCAAAGGAGGCTTCAATGGAAGGAATACGCTCCTTCAGGGAATAAGCGTCTTTCAGACCGACAGAACAGCCGGAAAGACAAAGAGATAGAGACAGGACAAGCCCAGCGACAGCAAAAGCCGCAAAACGGCGTCTTATCATTATCTTACTACCTCTCTCCACTCCATATCGCCTCTGTCAAGAGCCTTGATCAGAAGTTCTGCAGTTGCCAGGTTGGTAGCTAATGGGATGTTGTAGGTGTCGCAGAGGCGGACTACATCGTTTACATCCGGTTCATGAGTCTTTGGTGTCAGCGGATCACGCAGGAAAATAACAAGATCCATCTGATTATGCTCGATCTGGGCAGCCATCTGCTGGGTTCCGCCTAAATGACCAGCCAGATATTTGTGGATATTTAAGTTGGCAACCTCTTCGATCAGTCTTCCTGTGGTTCCGGTTGCATACAATGTGTGTTTGCTTAAGATGCCTCTGTAGGCGATACAGAAATTCTGCATCAGTTTTTTCTTTGCGTCATGTGCGATCAGACCTATTGTCATATCTATAACCCTCCTTGGATCAATAATGTCGTGGTACTCTCTGAAGTCCTGCATTCAGCACTAATCCCATACCAATAAAAATACTGATAAGGGAACTGCTTCCGTAGCTGATAAACGGCAGAGGAAGCCCGGTATTGGGAAAAATACCGGTTGCAACTGCAATATTGGCAAATCCCTGAAATGCGATCAATGTAGCCATACCTGTACAGATCAGCCGTCCGGCCAGATCTTTTGCACGGGCTGCCATCATCAGGCATTCGTAGACGATCAGAAGGAACAGGATGATGACTATAACACAGCCAATAAAGCCCAACTCTTCACCGATCACGGCGAAGATAAAGTCAGTCTGTTCTTCTGAAAGGAAGTTGCCGTTTTTAACAGATGCAATGGTTGTATTAAACAGTCCCTTGCCTTTTAACTGGCCGGAACCAATGGCAATGATGGAGTTATTCTGCTGGTATCTGGCTTCTCCGTATTTGTCCGGATAAAACCAGGCTAAAATCCTTCCGGCCTGGTATTCCTTGATAAACGGGATCAGGCCATGCAGGAGCAGGTAAACACAGGCTCCTACCATGGGAATGGTTACAGATAAAACTCCGACGATCCATCGGTAACTGATACCTGCCGAAAATACGATCCCCAGTACAATAACTAAGGTGACCAGACAGGTAGACAGGTTTGGCTGCTCAAAAATGAACATAGCCGGAACTGCGAAAAGCGCTGCTGCAACAGCAATGGTGCTTACATTATTTATTTTTTCCTGATTTTTCATAAAATACCAGGAAAAAGTAATGATCAGACCAATTTTTACAAATTCAGAGGGCTGGAGCTGTCCTAAAACAGGTACTTCGATCCAGCGCTTTGCATTATTAACAGAACGTCCCCATATAAGAACGGCTACCAGACTGGCTACACATAAAAGGTAAATAATGGCAGTCAGATTTAATATTTTGTGGTAATCGATCAGTGAAAGAACGATAGCGATCGCAAGACCTACTAAAACGCCTAACATCTGCTTGGTGACAAAATCAGGATCTTTGTTGGTAGCACTTCGGACTACCAAAACGCCGATCACATTTAAGGCGATCATATAGGCCATCAGACGAAAATTGTAGTTTCTAAAATCGTAGTCAAAAAACATATCAGTAAAGCCCCTTGCTAGATATGGACCGTATAGGTATATCCGCCCGCAGTACAGGCAGTCTGCAGATCATTCCATCTGAAAAGCTGCCTGCATCCATAGTAATACGCACTGCGTCTTTTTCTATCTTCATGTATCTGGAAATGACACGTATCATGTCATTCTTTATTGCTGTTATCATCTCCGGTGAACATCCTGCTTTATCTGAAAGAAGCAGAAGGGTAAGCCGGAGCTTTGCAGTATCTTTGGAACACCGTAGCCTCACCTTTCATCACCCCTTATGCCCTTCTTAGTATCCTGGACAGCTTTGCCAGGATGCCTGTGGTCTCTCCGGGAGATTCCATAGGTACATTCTGTCCCAAAAGACGGCGGCATACATTTAAGTAAGCCTGTCCAGCAGCAGAACCCATACCTACCAAAGGTTCCCCCTGATTGGTGGAGATAACGATATTTTCGTCATCTGGTATGGCACCGATCATATTTACAGCCAGGATATCCTGTACATCTGTCAGGGACATCATATCTCCGCGGCGTACCATATCAGCACGTATCCTGTTTACGATCAGATCCACACTTCCAATTTGGGCATGTTCTAACAGACCGATGATGCGGTCTGCATCCCGGATGGCAGAAACTTCCGGTGTGGTGACTACCAGTGCACGGTCTGCACCGGCAATGGCATTGTAAAACCCTTGTTCGATGCCTGCAGGACAATCTAACAATATATAATCAAAATCGTCCTTTAAGTCATCGGTGAGTTTGATCATCTGCTCCGGCGTCACAGCGGATTTATCCCTGTCTCTTATACACATCTCCGAGCCCACGAGACGGAGCTACATCT
>UQJF01000162.1 GCA_900541315.1 uncultured Clostridium sp.
GACAAAAAATCTTCTCGCAAAATCAAGTACAAAAAGATTCCGAGAGTACATTATGCTTTTTTCATCTCATCCAGTTTTTTTCTTACCTGCTCTGCAACCATAGGATGTAAAAATTCTGCGATATCACCGTCAAATTCTGCGATTTCTTTTACAATACTGGAACTAAGATAAGAATATTTCAGATTGGTAGTTAAAAATATAGTATCGATCTCCGGTGCGATCACACGGTTGGTCTGGGCCATCTGAAGTTCATACTCGAAATCAGTGATCGCCCTTAAGCCTCTTACGATCACATTTGCATGGTTCTGGCGGACAAAATCGATCAGAAGCCCTTGAAAAGACTGTACCTCTACATTGGGAATATCAGCTGTGACCTGCTTTAAAAGCTCCACTCTTTCTTCCGCTGTGAATAATGGTGATTTGGAACGGTTTCTTAAAACACCGATGATCACTTTGTCAAACATCTTAGCAGTACGCTGGATAATGTCAATATGTCCTAATGTAACCGGATCGAAACTGCCCGGATAGACTGCGACTCTCATTTATGCCCCCTTGCCAGCAAATATATGTTTGTTGGTCTTGTATACTTTTTCTTTTATCATATGAAAGCCTGCATCAGAAAGCCAGTCAAAATCAGTCTCCTTGGAAGCTTCTATAATAATCAGGGTATCTTCTGTCACCATAGGTGAATGAGAAAGATATTCCAAAACTCGGTTTTCAAATTCGTGGTTATATGGCGGATCCATAAAGATAATATCAAACCGCGGATTTCTTCCCTCTAATTTTTTCAGTCCTGGAATCACGTCACAGCTTAATACCAGCGCACCTTCTTCTAAATGGGTGCGGCTTAAATTTTCCCGGATACAGGAAACTGCCTCCGGATTACTCTCTACAAAAAATGCCTGTTTTGCACCCCGGCTCAAAGCCTCGATACCAATAGCTCCGCTTCCGGCAAACAGATCCAAAAATGTACAGCCCGGGATCTGGGTATTTAACATATTAAATAAAGTTTCCTTGATCCGGTCTGTGGTAGGTCTTGTATCCATACCTTCTATTGTTTTTAAAAGCAGCCTTCTCGCGCTGCCTGCAATAACTCTCATGTACTATAAGCTCCTGTATGAGCAGTTCAGATCATTCTTCTGCTCTGTTTTCATTCCCAACAAGTATAATATGAAAATTTACTTAATACAAGGTTTTTTTGTGGATTTTGCATTTTTTAACAATTTACGCAGAACCTTCTAGTGTATTATCTTAAGATGGTCACATACTAAGAACGTAACAAACAACAGGCTCTTAAAAACAAAAGAGCTCTTTCTCAATTAAGGAGGCGTTTTATTATGTCTAACAACACAAACAAAACAAACGTACCTGAAGCAAAGGAAGCCATGGACCGCTTTAAAATGGAGGTAGCTAACGAACTGGGAGTACCTTTAAGCAACGGCTACAACGGCAACCTTACCTCTGCACAGAATGGTTCTGTTGGTGGCTATATGGTCAAAAAAATGATTGAGAACCAGGAACGCCAGATGGCAGGTAAATAAAACTCCTTAAGGCAGGAAAAGATCACCCCAGGCAGAATCACTTCTGTCCGGGGTGATCTTTCTTTGTAGTTCTATTATTTTTATATGACTATTCGCTCTTAGGTCCATGCATTTTTAATATTTTTATCTTTTCATCTTCCACGTTTGTTATGCAATATTTTTCTTTACCTGCAGGTACAAAAAACTGGGAATTTCTTTCAATCTGATACTCTTTTGTTTCTGTTTTCAAAATTCCCTTACCAGATAAAACATAAAGACAGGAAAATACCTCCTCTTCCTCAAATTCCTTTGTTTCTCCCATCTCAACTGTGTGCTGTTCCATTTGAAAACAGGGCGTACTGTCATATCCCACCAGACACTGTCCGCCATTTTCCAAAGACTGCTCTTTAATGCAGGCATCTTCCCTCGTAGCAGCTTCACCTGCTCCTGTATAATGAAAACACTCAAACATTTTTTCAAATCCCAGCCCCTGGTGGCACATGCTATCGTCAATGGTATAACCAGACGGTGTCACTTTTTCTACACGAATAGTATAATCTGTAGGCTCCTGGATCTCGATCAGAGTGCAGCCTGCTCCGATGGCATGAGGAACGCCTCCTTTTACCAGATAAGTTTCTCCCGGCTTTACTTCCAGGCAGTTCATCAGTCCTAACATCCGATCGTAATCCTGTTCAAAAAAGCATTTTTCCCACTCTTTTCTGGTGATTCCTTCTTTAAATCCCAGATAAAGACACGGCTTTTCCTCGCAGTCTTCTCTTGTATTTAAAATATGCCAGCATTCTGTTTTTCCAAAAGGACTTCCAAAAAGTCGTTTTGCTGTTTCCCGGTCCGGATGCACCTGGACTGTAAGACGTTCTTTGCTGTCGATCATTTTGATAAGAACACCAGGTGTATTACCCCAGGTCTCTACATGCTTTTTTCCCAGTATCTCTTCCGGATCAGAGTCTATATACTCTTTTAATGTTTTTTCATCATATTCTCCCCCTGCAATTTTACAAAGACCTTCCACAATCTCTTCCCGCCCAGCATTAAAAGCCCTTGTTACAGAATACATCCATTCTTCCGGGAAATGGCTGTCTTCTGCTTTTTCATCACCATGGATCTTTCCGATCTCTCTTCCCCCAAGATAAGTTCTCCACACTCTTTCGCCTAATACGCAAACAGGTTCTCTTTTCATCTTTCACTTCTCCTTTTCCATTTTTTCTTTTATTTTTATTCATTTTTCATTCTTCTACATTGAGCATAAAAAATCGTCAGATTTTTCAAGCAGTAAATCCAACGATTTTTCTTCTAAATATATGATCTTTACAGATTCAGCTTCTCATACCGCTCACCTAAATATAAATCTATCTGGCGCTTTAATTCCAGATGTTCCTCTTTTTCCAGCTCCGGATCATCATCCAGTATCTCATTGACTTCTTCTGAAACCTGCTTTAACAGATTGGCATCTGTAAATACATCGCCAATGCGGAATTCCAGGGCGCCGCTCTGACGCACACCAAAAATATCTCCCGGGCCACGAAGTTTCAGATCTTCTGACGCAATATAAAAGCCGTCATTGGACCGGTTTAAGATATCCAGCCGTTCCATGGTATCTTTTCCGCCGGAACCATTGACCATGATACAATAAGACTGGTGGCTGCCACGGCCTACACGGCCTCTTAACTGGTGAAGCTGTGCCAGACCAAATCGTTCTGCATTTTCGATCATCATTACCGTAGCATTTGGCACATTTACTCCAACCTCGATAACCGTAGTTGATACAAGGATCTGGATCTCACCGGCCGCAAACCGTTCCATGATCTTGTTTTTCTCCTTTGCCTTCATTTTTCCATGAAGATACTCTACGTTAATGGTCTCCGGCAGTGCATTTCGCAGTGTCTTTGAATAATCCAGAACATTTTCCCCTTCGATCATCTCACTGGCTTCTACCATAGGACAGATCACATACGCCTGGCGGCCTGCTTCCACCTGTTTCTCTATAAAAGCATAAGCTTTGGAACGGTAACTGGTATCTACTACGCAGTTTTTAATTACCTGACGGTCTGCAGGAAGCTCATCGATCACTGAAATATCCAGATCCCCATATAAAATAATAGCCAGTGTACGCGGGATAGGAGTTGCACTCATAACCAATACATGAGGAGTTTCCCCTTTTTCACTTAAAAGTTCCCTCTGCCCAACACCAAACCGGTGCTGTTCATCAGTGATCACCAGTGCCAGCTTATCGTAGATCACCTTTTCCTGGATCAGCGCATGTGTACCGATAATAATATCTGCCTCATGGGAAGCTGTTTTTTCATAAGCAATACGTTTTTCTCTGGCTGTCATGGATCCTGTGATCAGAACCACTTTTTTATCAATGCCGCAGTTTTCAAACATCTTCGTAATGGACTCAAAATGCTGTCTTGCCAGTACTTCCGTAGGCACCATAAGAGCGCCCTGGTATCCATTCTCTGCAGCTGCAAGGAGCGCCAGAATAGCAATGACCGTCTTACCGGAACCAACATCACCCTGAACCAGCCGGTTCATCACACAGCCTTTTTCCAGATCTGAAAATACCTCCTGTAAGGTACGCTCCTGGGCAGAGGTAAGTGCATAGGGCAGCGACTCCTTTAAGTGTCTGGTCTCTTCCCCCGGGCAGATCACAAACTCTGTTTTCTTTCCTTCCCTGCTTTCCTTTAACCGGCGTACTCCTACCAGGAACATAAAAAACTCGTCAAATACAAGGCGTTTTCTGGCAAATAAAAGTTCTTTCTGGTCTCTTGGAAAATGAATATGTTCTAAGGCATAATTGATCTCTGCAAGTTCATATTTTCTGCGTAAAAAAGCAGGCATATACTCCCTCTTCATCTGCCTGTTTTCCAATGCCTGTTTTTCTGCTTTTACAATGGTCTTATTGCTAAGTCCTCTTGTCTGTCCATACACCGGCTGCATGGCATCGACCACATTGGCATACGCCTCTTCTGTAAATACCTCCGGCTGTTCCATCATCAGCCGGCCTCGTTTTCGTACCACTTTTCCCCGGAATACATACATCTGGCCGCTTTTAATGTTGGCCCGCATATAAGGCATGTTATACCAGGCTAATTGCAAAGTGCCAGTCATATCCCGGACATAAGCCGATACCATCTGGATCTTTCCTGTACGCAGAAGGTCCGGCGGCTTTGGAAGGGCGGCTGCCACACTCATGACCATCTGTTCTTTTAACTGGCCTACAGGCACCGCTGTTTCATAAGTGTCGTAAGCTCTTGGATAATAGGAAAGAAGGTCATCAATTGTGATGACCCCCAGCTTTTCAAATAATTTTCCGGTTTTCTCTCCGATCCCTTTAAGGGAACTTATAGGTTCACTGCTGCTCATTTCTTTGCCTGTTCCAGAGCATTTAAACCTAATTTAATTGCGCCCATGATGCCCTGATCGTCATGAAGACTTGCAGGAACAATGTAATTATCAATATCCTGTAATTCTTTGGTGTTGATATAGCCAGCTACCATATCTTTTACTTTCTCACGGATCAGTGGGAACAGCTGCTCCTGATGCATAACGCCACCGCCTAAAATGATCTTCTGCGGAGAAAGGATCATAATATAATCTGTAAGTGCTTGTGCAATATAATAGCTTTCAATCTCCCAGACTTTCTCATCATTTTTTAATTCAATGGCTTTCTTTCCCCATCTTGCCTCAATAGAAGGACCGCTTGCAAAACCTTCAAAACAATTCGGATGACTTGGGCAGATACAGCCATTCTTATCTTCCGGATGGCGGTTTAACAGGATATGTCCTCCTTCCGGGTGGAGCATACCATGAAGAAGACCACCATTTACCCATACACCTACACCTGTCTCTTATACACATCTCCGAGCCCACGAGACGGAGCTACATCTCG
>UQJF01000163.1 GCA_900541315.1 uncultured Clostridium sp.
TTTTTGAAGAAAAATGAGCGGATTACGAATGTTTTTAGAATTGCGGGAGTGCAAAACACGTAGCAATTCGGTATCAGAGAGGTCAAAATACCTTTTGGCCTCAACATCTTGATTATAATGAATCCGTATGAATCCATTTTTACAACTGACTTTCATTTATGATGATGTCACCGCCAAATGGCATATCCGTTTACTATGGATCTGCGTATGCAGTTTTCATAAATATTATATTAGGAGGTATATCTTTTGGTATACAATGAATTTCTTGAAACAATGAAAAAACAAATGGAACTGGCACTGGGGGATGGTTACTCTCTTACTTTAAGGAAAGTACAGAAGAATAATAGTCTTATCCTGGACGGACTGTGTATTGAAAAAAACGGCAGTCCCGTAGCACCTTCTATTTACCTGAATCCCTTTTATGAGCATTATCTGGACGGCGTTTCTCTGGAAACGATCACCAAAAAGCTCTTAACTGCCTATCATGAAAACAGTTATCCGCCTTTTTTAAACCAGTTCGCACTTTCTGACTATGCTTCCATTTCTTCCCGTATTGCTTTCCGCCTGATCAATGCTGCTTCCAACCAGTCTCTTTTAAAGACCATGCCCCATATTCCCTGGCTGGATCTTGCTATTGTCTTTTATCTGTATATACAGGAAAATGAAGACGGTATTATGACAGCTGCCATTTATGACCATCATATAAAGACCTGGGGCATTACTGTAGATGATCTTTACAGGCAATCCCTCATTAACACTCCCAGTCTTTTTCCTCCTTCTATCTCCAGCATGTCATGTATTCTGGAATCTCTCGATCCCGGACATTTACACTATGACCCATCGCTGCCAGATACTCCTTTTTACGTTCTTACCAATAAAAACGGCATAAATGGCGCTGCCTGTATTCTTTACAAAGACACAATAAAAAATTTTGCTGAAGGGATGGACCGTAACATTCTGATCCTTCCCTCCAGCATTCATGAAGTTCTTCTTTTACCTGATGATGAGCTGGTCTCTTACAGTGATCTTGCCCATCTGGTAACTTTTATCAACCAGACAGAAGTCCCGGCCCAGGACCGTCTTTCTAATCAGGTCTACCGTTATTCCCGCTCTGAAGATGATTTTTCAATTGTTTCCCTAAGTCCCTCTTCTGTATGCTGAACTGACTTTCATTTATGGTGATGTTCCTGTCCTGTACATGTCCGTTTACTGTACCCAGGCACCGGAACCATCCACATATCTTCCGTCAGGTGTCCATGTATTTGCATACATTACACCATTTCCGCCCATATAATACCATCTGCCGCCTACAAACTGCCAGCCTATCGTCATCTCACCGTTTCCGTTCAGATAATACCACTGGCCTCCGATCTGCTGCCAGCCGACCTTCATAGCGCCGCTGGAATCCAGATAATACCATTTATTGCCTACGCACTGCCAGCCGGTCTGCATCTCACCGCTTCCGTTCAGATAATACCACTGGCCTCCCACAAACTGCCAGCCGGTAGTCATCACACCGCTACCGATTAAATAATACCACTGTCTGTCTACTCTTACCCAGCCAGTCTGACAATAACCGGAGGTATTGAAATAGTACCATGCTCCATTGATCTGTTTCCAGCAGTTAGTCGGGTATCCGCCTGTGGAATATGAGTACCACCAGCCATTGTTATCCTGTATCCATTTGCCGGTTCCATTGTAAGTTCCTGCCTCGTCTTCATCTACGTAATACGAAGAGGAATCATCAGACCACTCACCTGCTTTATTGTTGTAGCTTGCAATGGCTCTTACGCGGAATGTGTAGTCTCCCTCTTTATTAAAGTAACCGGAGAAGTTAAAAGAAGTTGCCGTAGTATTTACAGTTGTCACTGTTTTTTCATTTCTTAACAGCTTTACATCATAGCTTTTTGCACCATCAATGGAATCCCACTCTGCAATACCATCATTCCACTCCAGATTGGATGTTCCCTCCAACTTGCCGCCTACACGCTTTAACTGGGCTGTTACTTCAATGTAATCACCGCTGTCATAGATCTTTGCTTTCTGGAACTCTGCATTGCAGCCGGAAATTTTGAAATGGCTTTTGCTTGTATAAGAGAATCGGTAGCCATCTTTTGCATAAAGCTCTACTTTTACTTCCGGCACATCTCCTACAGTCCAGGTATCCTGATGCTCTGCATTGGTATACTCAGCAGACTCTACATAATAACTGTCTGTATCACCACTTACATGGATAGAACCAATGGAATCTCCACTGGCCGGCGCCCTGTCGTAAGAAAAAGTCAGCTTTACTGTGTCAATTTTTTTGTCTGCTGCAAATGCAGGCATTACGGACATAAAGGTCATTGCTGCAGCTAATACCATACACCAGGCTTTTTTCATCTTCATATTCCATCCTCCTTACTATCACTTTTTATAAAAATGTCTGATTTTTATCTAGTTTCATTATAATAGAGAGGACGATAAGATGCAATTTCAGAATCCTTAAAAAGAGTTTACAAAATACTGTCTTTTCCGGCTTATTATTTTTACTGTACTGTGCCACCCATTAACTGGATCAATGCCAGGTTTTCATCACTGGTACCACTGTAGTTTGTAAATCCTAACAGCTCTGCACAATACTTTCTGGTCTCGAAGTCAGGAGAAATACCGCTGAGCATAAATGCATCGATCACAGAATGGCCTACATAACCAGCCAGAAAATCACTAAGATCGATATCGTCAGACTCTACATCTACACTGTCCTCTGCTGTAAGATAGCTTGTAAGGATATTTAAGGTGCTGTCTACATCTTCTGCCGCTGATTCATAAAGATAATAGGTAGTATTATCCTCTGTTAGTTCAAAGCAATAGCTGTCACCTTCTTCAGACAGATCCCATCCTAATTCATAGGACATATCTGTTTCATCATCGATCAGGGTCAGATGATCATAATCAAGACTCCACAGACCGGAAATGGACTGTGTCTGGATCTGGCCATTTTCATTGTAGAGAAGGTCAAAATATGCCTGGTCTCCTTCAAAATAGAAGATCATAGCTGTTTCGTCGCCGGAGCCGATCCAGTAAGTCCCCTGTGCTACGTACTCGATCACACTTGCAGTGGTCATCATCTGGTCTAATGTGTTTTCCAGATTGCTTCCATCCCCCTCACTGGATAAGATAATATCATCTAACTGGATATACTCCCCATTTTCAGTTGTATACCAGTCAAATTCAAAAATTGTGGGATCATCGGAGTAATCCTCATTGGCGTATAGATAAAATGTATCATAATCCGCTTTCCAGTAGCCATCCAGATCTGTTACCTCTCCATTTGTATCTAAAATTGCCATATACACATCTTTTTCATCAAAAGCAGCTACCATGATCTCCTGTTCACTGGAAATCCCCGCCCAGGTAGTACCTGCCAGGATCTCTGCCATATCAGAATCATTAACAGCCTCTGTTTCCTGTGCTGTCTCTGTTTGCGTTTCTGCTGCAGTGGTGGTTGCTGTCGTTTCTTTCTTATCAGCCACCACCTTTTTAGTAGACCCGCCGCATCCTGCAAGGGAAATACACATTACGGCTGCCATTGCCACTGCTGTTCCTTTTTTCATACTACTCATCATCTTTCTCATTCTTTCTCCTCCATTTCCATTTCATTGAACCGCCTTAAACGTTCTCTGGCTGCTTCTAACTGTGCCTCTATGTCTGTAGACGGGTCCTGCTTTTTCTCTTTTGTAAACGGTTCCGGCTGTTTGATCCGTTTTATTGATCCTCCTGCGATGCTGCCAATAGCAGCTCCGGCTGCTGCTGCTCCGGCTGCAACTGCTCCGGTAATAGCCGGGGCAGATCCCGGTTCAAGAATTTCAGATTCCATAGCCACCGTTTCCTTCTCCGGTATATCTGTCAGACTGTCAGCTGCCTTCGGCGCAGCCACATTTCTGGCATGTTCACTTACCTGGGCAATGGTGGCAGATGGTCCCCTCTGTGTGTATACAGCCTGCCGGATATCAGAGTCTGTTTGTGAAGACACATTTACTGTACCCTGTGACTTTATATGGACGCTTCTACCTGTACCAGATACTACATTTGATGCATCTGTCACTGTACCAGATACTGCATTTGATGCATCTGTCACTGTGCCAGATGCCACATTAGATGCTGCAGGTGTTGTCCCGGTCGTTTCTGCTACTGCGGCTGCACCGGATAATGCACCTGCTGTCGCACCGGCTCCTCCCGCAACTACAGTCACAACCACTGGATTTCCATAAAAATCCCGGTTATGCGCCCGGAACTGATTGCTTTTTGTCACCGCCTTTTTCTGGGCTGCGGTATACTTTGCATTTGACTGTTCTAACGCCTTTGTCATAAGGAGAATTACTCCCGCCCTCGTTTCCAAAGATGCTGCCAGCTTCGTAAGTGCTTGCCGCACACCGTCCAACATGGCATCTTTACCCAGAGATGCATTGACCTTTTTAATCTGTTCTAAAGAATTATCTAAATTTTTAACTGCCTTTTCATACTCTTTTTTCTGCTGTTCTAAACTATGGGCTGACACCTTTACAGAAGCCATAGGCAACCTCCTATTTCAGATTGATCTTCAGTTTGCCTGCAGAACTGGAGATCTTCTTCTCATTGGCACTGTATACATCTGCTGCTTCTGACAGAGTCAGGGCATAGGTATTTACCACATTTAATACCTCTTCGCACTTTCCGATAATGGCATCAAAACGACTGTAAAACTCTGCAGAGCCGCTGCCCGTCCAGGTGGATTTCAGGTTCTTTACCGCTGTTTTGCTTTCAGAAAGATAGCTGTACATGTTTTTATAGCCTGTTTTAATGTTATTGGAATAGTTTTTCAATTGTTTGGGATCCACTTTGATGTTTGCATCTGCCATTTATACTCACCTCCCTATTTGCCCAGATATTTGTGTACAAGATCCATAGCTTTATTATCTGCCTGCGTATAGCTGTTGGAAAATTCTCCAAGTGCTGCTCCCATCTGCTGTAAGATCTGGGTCAGCTGGGCCAGATTTGCCTTGTCTGCCTGATACCGCTTCAGGTAAGAAGCACTTGCTTCCCCGCTCCATACAGAAGATACCTTCTGGATATTTTCATCTAACTTATTCATCTCACTTTTCATTTTGGCTGCCAGATTGGTGAGATTTACCCCTGTTGATTTTAATTTTGCCGCATTTACCTGCTGTGATGCCATTTTCTCTCCCTCCTATCTCCTGCTTACCACTGCTTTAGCCTGTGCTTCTGCTTTATCCATGGAAGTGCAGGCATCCCGCAAAAGGGCAGCGATCTCTCTTAAGGCTGTCTCTTATACACATCTCCGAGCCC
>UQJF01000164.1 GCA_900541315.1 uncultured Clostridium sp.
GTTCATCCGACCAATGAATCTTAGTCGGAAGGCTCATGATTCCGAGAGCCTATTTTTTTCTAATACACCCTTTTATAAATAACCGGCTTTATCACGCAGGATTCTGATCCTAATATTCAGACAAGCGAGTGGCATAGTTATTTCAAAAATGATGTACTAATATTTATTAGCGATCAGCAGCTCCACTGCCAGGCGGTCAGAAAGTTTTCCTGTTTTCACACTTTCTTCAGCATCAACACATAAATTTACATAAGAAAGTATCTGCTCTTTTGTAAATGTTTTCGCCTGCACCATTATTTTTCCTGTTACAAAAGGCTGAATCTTTAATTTAGAGGAAATAGTACTTTTATCCATTCCTCTTCCCATCAGTTCCTTTACCTGAAGAATCTGATTAAACTGTCTTGCGATCAGAAACAAAATACGCATAGACGGTTCTTTTAATGTAAGAAGGTCTTCATAAAGATCCATAGCCTTTCTGGTCTGACGGTTTGCAATAGCCGCGATCATATCAAATATCTTATTAGTCACCTGAGTAATGCACACTGCATCAATATCTTCTTCTGTGATCACATCCCTTCCTAATGTATAACTGATCACCTTGTCCAATTCAGAAGTGATATTTTCCATGTCATCTCCTGTTTTTCCCAGAAAATACTCCATAGTCCGGGTTGTTATCTTTTTTCCGTTCTTTGCCAGTATGCCTGCCGCCCATCTGGCAAGCTGGGCACTGTCCTGACGTTCCATCTCTGCAATATGGCCATATTTTTTCACGGCCTTATACATGCGGCTGCGCTTATCTACTTCTGTTTCTACAAACAACATGCAGGTAGTATCTGGAATATTTTCTATATAAGCACTCATTTCATCTGCACCAGACCCGCCTTTAAACCAACCACTATCTTCCATAAGGATCAGTCGTTTTTCTGCAAAAAATGGCATTGTATCAGAAAGGCTGATGATCTCGTTAACATTCATGCCTTTTCCTTCATAATAATTGTAATTCATGGTATCACCCTGGGTAATGGCTTCCCGAAGGCGGTTTTTATAGCTTTTTTTCAGAAAGGATTCTTCCCCGAAAAGAAGATATACTCTCTTAAAATCATTATTTTTTATATCCTGGTTCAGGGTCTGCATATAATCGCTTTGCTCCTGTTTTTCTGCATTTGAAAAACAAATACCATCTGTAATTGCCTGTTTTTCACTGGACTCATTATAACATAACTTCTTTAAAATAGAAAGCCAGGAAGAAACAAAGGCAAAAAATGTATTGACATTTTAACTTTGAGGGTTTAATCTTCTATATAGTTCTTTTTAGAACTGTTTTGTTTAAAACTTTAAGAAAGGAAACTATTTTATGATATGCATCACTGATTTTCTTACCCATATCCGACTGACCATGAAACTACAGGAACAAATGCTGAAAAAAATTTGTGAAAAATGGCAGCTGACCATAACAGAAGGAAAAGTCATTGCGTTTCTATATAATAATCCCCAAAAAGACACTGCTGCCGACATTACAGAGCTCCGTATGCTTTCCAAAGGAAATGTTTCTCAGGCAGTGGAAAATCTGATTCAAAAGGGATTTTTAAAACGTACTATCGATGAAATGGATCGACGAAAGATACATTTATCCCTGCTTTCAGAAGCGGATGACATAACAAAATCCATTTCTTCTATGCAAAAACAGCTTTATCATCAGATTTTTAACGGTCTGTCTGAAGAAGACCTGAAATTTTACGGGCAGATCAATGAACAGATCATGAAAAATACAAAACATGCAATCAAAGAAAGGAACACCGAAAATGAATTTACAGCAAAAGAAAGACAATAGCTTTCTGGCAACTGAACCTTTAGGAAGGCTTTTATTAAAGCTTTCACTCCCTACCGTTACCGCCCAGGTCATTAACATGTTGTATAATATTGTAGATCGTATCTATATCGGGCATATACCGGAAACAGGCGCTTTGGCGCTCACCGGCGTAGGGGTATGTATGCCTCTGATCATGATCGTATCTGCCTTTGCAGCCTTGGTTGGCAACGGCGGTGCCCCCAGAGCTTCTATTTTTATGGGAAAAGGTGATAAAGAATCTGCAGAACAAACCCTTGGAAACTGTTTTACTACCCAGATTGTTGTATCATTGCTGCTGACTCTTATCCTTTTTACAGGAAACAAAAGCTTTCTTATGGCATTTGGTGCCAGTGAAAATACCATTCCTTATGCTGTTGCTTATATGAATATTTATTCCCTTGGAACGATCTTTGTACAGCTGACACTTGGCATGAATGCGTTTATTACAGCTCAGGGCTTTGCCAAGACCAGTATGCTCTCTGTTCTGGTTGGTGCTGCCAGCAATATCATCCTGGATCCGATCTTTATTTTTGCACTCCACATGGGTGTGCGGGGGGCTGCTCTTGCAACGATCGTCTCCCAGGCGCTCTCCTGTACATGGGTCTTACACTTCCTTATGGGTAAAAAATCTTATCTTAAGATCCACCGCTGCAATATGAAGCTGAAGAAAGATATCATCCTTCCCAGCCTTGCTTTAGGACTTTCCACTTTTATCATGCAGTCCAGTGAAAGTATTATTTCTGTATGTTTTAATTCTTCTCTGTTAAAATACGGCGGAGACCTTGCTGTTGGTGCTATGACCATTTTAACAAGTGCCATGCAGTTTGCCCTTCTGCCGCTTCAGGGACTTGGCCAGGGAGCCCAGCCGATCATCAGTTACAATTATGGAGCCGGACAGACAAAACGGGTGAAGGATTCCTTTAAACTGCTTTTAAAAATCGACCTTTCCTATTCGACCCTGATGTGGCTTTTAGTTATGCTGTTCCCTGCTGGCTTCGCTTCCATATTCACCTCTGACCAGGCTCTTTTAACATTTACTGCACATGCCCTGCGTATTTATATGGCTTCCATCCTGCTGTTCGGCATCCAAATGGCCTGTCAGATGACATTTACCTCTATCGGTAATGCAAAAGCTTCTATCATGGTTGCTGTTGCCAGAAAATTCATCCTGCTGCTTCCACTGATTTATATCATGCCCCACATTTATACAGCAGATCAGACTTCTGCTGTTTATATGGCAGAACCTATTGCTGACTTTCTGGCGATCTGCTTTACAAGTATCTTGTTCCGATTTGAATTTAAGAAAGTGCTGGCAAAACAAATATAATATCTATTAAAAGTAAAGCTGCTGTCAGACATGGAACTTCTGATTTTCCAACTGGCAGCAGCTTTGTACTTACTTAAATTTTCCTGTATCATTGATCAAATCTTCATTACCTTTTACTTCAGGATATATTCTAAAAGTCCCTGACAGCCTTCTGTTACATCCTTCCAGGTAGCCTCAAAATCTCCTGTATACCATGGATCTGCTACATCTCTGCTGCTTCCTGAAAAAGACATCATCTTAAATATCTTTCTCTCTGGATTTCCACCTGTGATCCGCTTTATATTACGTATATTCCATTCATCCATTCCGATCAGATAATCATACCTGTCATAATCTGCCCTGGTCATCTGTCTTGCATGATGTCCTTCACAGGCAATTCCCGCCTGGGCAAGCTTAACCCTGGTACCCTGATGAACCGGATTTCCAATCTCTTCTGTGGAAGTGGCAGCAGATGCTATATAAAACTGATCTGACAGATTTGCTTTTTTTATCATATCTTTCATTACGTATTCTGCCATTGGGGAACGGCAGATGTTGCCGTGGCAGATAAAGAGCACTTTTATCATTGTTGCATAACCTCGCATTTCTTAGTTTTTCTTGATATTTCGGGCTTTGTAAGCCTCTGTAAATTTTTGCTTTCTGGCATAACCTGGTTTATTTTCGCATAATATCGTCAGCAAAAGGTGTAAAATAAGGTGTATATTTTTCTATTTTACACCTTGCTGTTTTCAATTAAAAATCCTAATTACACAATCCGAAGTCTGGCGATTTCTTCCCTGGCATCCTCAAGATTTACATGCGTATATGTATTCAACGTTACGCTGATGTCTGAGTGGCCCATCAAATATTGCAGTGCTTTTGGATTCATTCCGGATTTTGCCATATTTGAGCAATAGGTGTGCCGACATACATGCGGGGTGATAACATTCATCTGCACTTTGTATATATTATTATATTTCTGAATGATGTGTTGAAAGTAATGCTCCCAGTGCAGAGAATAACAAATACTTCCGTTTTTATCAAAGTATAAGAATCCACTTTTTCCATCTACCATAGGTTCTGCTTTGGGCGGGTTTCGTTTTTCTATTATTTTCCGAAAACATTCCTCTACATCCGCAGTCATAGGTATCTTTCTCGTTCCGCTGGTTGTTTTAGTCTCTTGAATATAATATCCGATTTTTGATTTCTTCTGCAATTGATGATCGATGTTGATCGTATGCTCCTTAAAATCAATATCAGAAATCGTTAAACCACAAAATTCCGAGATGCGTAGGCCTGTCTTGAATAATATGTAGATTCCCTCATAATACCTGCAAAAATGAGGATCCTCCTTCACAAATCGCAGAAACTTACGTTCCTCTGCTCTGCTGATTGCTTCTCTTGTCACACTGTCATTCACAACCACTTCCATCAACTGAAACTGAAATGGATTTTTCCTGATTAGGTCATCATCCACCGCTAACTGAAATGCCGGACGAAGAACTCCTCGGATTGAATGGATGGAACTATAGCTTTTCTTTTCTACCTGCTGAAGATGTATCAGCCAACATTTCGCATCCGAAATCCGAACCGTATCAATCCTTCTTTTTCCAAATGGATCTTTCTTCAATAAATTGATAACTGTTCCATATCCTGCAACTGTAGTAGGTCTGACACCGGTTTTTGTTGATGTATATTTTTCAACCAGTTCCCGTACTGTCATATTTCCGCCGTTTGTTGCAATCTGCTCGAAATGATCTGCCTGAATTTTCTTCTCCATCTCTCGAAGTGACAAAGCCCGGCGCTTTCCTTTCGGAGTTGCATCGTTATGGTCTAAGCGCCAGCTATATACGCAGCGCTCCTTTCCCATCTCATCGACATACTTAAATCGATATCTGCCATCAGATAACTGTATTTCTCCATTGTGTAATATACGTCCTCTATGATCTCTCCTTTTTTCACTCATAATATTTCGTCTCCTTCATCAAATGTTCATTTAACTCGGAAGACCGTCTCGGTTTCTTCATTATACCACAAGACCTTCTCTTCGCTAAGATAAAATGAACATTATTTTCATTACTATTTTTTCTATTGTTACTATACACGGGCAGACTTGTGTACAACCACTCGGTCAATTAAAATAAGGG
>UQJF01000165.1 GCA_900541315.1 uncultured Clostridium sp.
GAGATGTAGCTCCGTCTCGTGGGCTCGGAGATGTGTATAAGAGACAGATCCAGGGCATTCCCACAAAAAGGACCATGTCTTTGCTTTTAGATGACTGTAAAATGCGCTTTAATCCGTTTTTGGCTTCTTTTAACAGGGTTTCCTGTAAAAATAAGTCGGAGCAGGTATAGGCTGTTAAACACAGCTCCGGAAACACCATGACCTTCACGCCTCTGGCACTCCCCTGTTCCATTAATTCTATGATCTGTTCGCTGTTATACTGCGGGTCTGCCACATGGATGTCCGGCGTTGCCGCTGCTACCCTTATAAATCCGTCTTTCATTGTATCCTCCGTGTATCTTTTGCTGAAAGTTAGTATACCACATCGAGAGCAAAAAACATAGACAACACTTTTCACAACACTTTTCCTTCGCAAATTTCTCTTGACTATTTGTTCAACCTGCTGTATACTCTAAGTGTTCAGAACGCCTGTTCTGTGCATTTTATAAAGCCCTGCACCACTACTACCACACTTGTCAGGGCTTTATTTTTTTGCCCGAAATACGTTTTCGATATACAAGGTGAAAAAGAGCACCTATTCCATAGGCGCTCTGTAAAAATGTCCAACAAACTGTTCTGTTTTCAGCACATTGATTATCACATGCTCATCTGCCTCCTGCATTACGTGGACGGCATCTGTTATTTCATAAGAAGAGATCACCGTATTTAAAAGATACATCTTTCTTCCACTGTAACCGCCTACGGCTTCTACGCAGGAAATACCATGACGGAAATGTTTGATATAAAGTGATACTACCTCCGGTCCCTTTTCTGTTGTGGCCTGGAGAGTCACCAGATCATAACGGTGATGGAAAGCAGAGATCATATGAGTGGATATAAACTGGAAAATAATGGAATATCCTGCATATTTCCAGCCAAAGATCACACCGTACACACAGTACATCAGTGCATTTCCAAAGAATACATAACTCCAGATAGATTTTCCTGTTTTATTAGATACAAACAGTGCAATAAAATCGGTGCCTCCGGTAGATGCATTGCCCCGCAAAGCTATTACAATGGATGTACCGTAAATAACACCTCCGAAGATCACATTTAAAATCTCATCTGTAAAGATAGGCTGGAATGAAAATATCTGCAAAAACATACTTCCAAATGCGACCTGAAGCAATGATACCACTGTAAAACGGACACTGATGCCCCGGCAGCACATGAGAGCCACCGGAATATTTAAAAGGATCATGGTCACCTGCATAGGGATAGTTAAACCATTCAAACTTCCCACACGTTCAATAAGCATGGCTGCACCTGAAAAACCGCCGGAAATGATCTGGGCCGGCCTTACAAACACCTGTATAACCCAAGCCTGGATAAAGGCGGAAAGAAGCACTGCGCACATGGTGATCACCAGTCGTATTTTTTTATTTTTTTCCAGGATTTTTATCTGTTCAGGTATGTGTTTCAAACTGCTCGTTTTTCCCATATAGTCCCGTCCTCTCGCCATCACATGTGTTTTTCCCACAGATACAAGAAGAGCTGCCCTTCCCCCACAGAAGGCAGCTCTCAGTCACGATCAAAAACCGTCACACTATAAAATATTGCTGGCATCCCCATACCAAACAAAAACCTGTAAGGCACTCCTTTGTGCTGCTTACAAGTGTTACTATAGCATTGTTTCATAGTTTTGTCAATCTTTTTGTACATTTTAGCAAATACCTTTTATTTTTTTAGGTAGTATCCTATGAAATTCGTCGGTTTTTGTCGATTTTCATTCCTTTTCCCACTGGCAGATGTAACATATCTTTCAAAGCTCTTACATAGTTTTCTCATTTCCGGATATACTACCCTATAAGTCTGACAATTGCAGAAACTATTGGTGTATTATATATACTTAAGTTTCATGACTTTTTGCTTTGTCCTCGTGTGGTGGACATTTGTCCTTTCGTACATTTATCAGCAGAAGGGAGTTTTTTCATGTATTTTACGGATCAGTTAGAAGAAAACATGGCCTGGCTGAACCAGGCACTTCATGTAGATAAAAATTTTGACGTTGTATACCGCGTCCTTACTATTGCAGATAAAAAAGCCTGCTTATATTTTATTGACGGTTTTACAAAAGATGACTCTCTCTTAAAAATATTGCAGGGCTTTTCCTCTATCAAAGCAGATGATATGCCAGAAGATGCCCACAGCTTTTCAAAAAAATATCTTCCCTACGGGGAGATCGGCCTTTTATCAGACAGCAGGGAAATGATCATCCAGCTTCTCTCCGGTGTTTCCTGTCTTTTTATTGATGGTTATAACAAGTGCCTCACCATCGACTGCCGTACTTACCCGGCCAGAGGTGTCAGCGAACCGGAAAAAGACAAAGTTATGCGTGGTTCCAGAGACGGTTTTGTGGAAACCCTGGTGTTTAACACAGCTCTTATCCGCCGCAGGATACGTGACCCGAAGCTGATCATGGAAATCCTTACTGCCGGAGAAAGCTCACACACAGATATTGCCATGTGTTATATGGAAGGCCGGGCTGACAAAAAGCTGATTGAAAAGATCAGAAAAAGGATACAGACCGTAGAAGTAGATGCCCTTTCCATGAATCAGGAAAGTCTTGCCGAATGTATTTTTCCTGGAAAATGGTTCAATCCATTTCCTAAATTTAAGTTTTCTGAACGTCCTGATACCTCTGCCGCTTCTATTTTAGAAGGAAATATCGTTATTCTGGTGGATAATTCCCCCTCTGCCATGATACTGCCTTCTTCCGTCTTTGACATCATAGAAGAAGCTGATGATTATTACTTTCCCCCAGTTACAGGCACTTACCTGCGTTTAAGCCGTATGCTGATCTCCCTGCTTTCCATGCTCCTTACACCTACCTGGTTAATGCTGATGCAAAATACTGAACTGATCCCCTATTGGCTCAGGTTTATCCAATTGTCAGATCCCTGTAACATTCCTCTGGTCTGGCAGCTTCTGATCCTTGAATTTGCTATTGACGGCCTGCGTCTGGCCGCGGTGAACACTCCAAATATGCTCACCACGCCACTGAGTGTTATCGCTGGTATCGTACTGGGAGAATATGCTGTAGAATCCGGATGGTTTAACTCCGAGACCATGCTGTACATGGCTTTTGTCACCATCGCCAATTACTCCCAGGCCAGTTTTGAACTTGGCTACGCCATGAAATTTATGCGTATCATCATCCTGGTCTGCACTGCTGTTTTCAATATCTGGGGCTTTATAGCCGGAATCATCTTCTCCTTCTGCGCCATTATTTTTAACAGGACCATTGCAGGAAAAAGCTATATTTACCCATTGATCCCCCTTCACTTAAATGAGTTAAAGAAGAGATTCCTACGCGGGAGACTGCCTCACAAGCTGGGAAATAATGGAAATTAAAACTCTCACAAGCCGGGCGATAATGGAAATCAAAACTCTCCCAGGCAGCAAAACAGGCCCCGCCATCAGGCGGGACCTTAATCTTTTATTCTTTATGAAAACCAACCGTACCAAGAAATCTGTCAAATGCCTCTCTGCCCTGTGGTGTACACTTATAAACACCGGCATCTTCCAGTACTCTGGCAAATACCTGTCCTACTTCTTCTTTTAAGATATCTTCTGCATTTTCCTTTGTAATGGTAATCCCCTTCTCCTTATATGCAGGAAGGAAACCATCCACCCAGTCTGCATGCTTTTCAATATCCGGGTTGCTTCGGATATCTTTGCCCTCTACTATATACTCAGCCAGCTCGGCCAGTTCTTTTTTCAGTCTGGACGGCAGTACAGCCAGTCCCATTACCTCGATCAGGCCGATATTTTCTTTCTTAATATGGTGCAGCTCCTGATGCGGGTGATAAACGCCCAGAGGGAACTCTTCTGTGGTGATGTTATTTCGCAGCACCAGATCCAGCTCGTACATATCCCCGTTCTTTCTTGCGATCGGGGTAATGGTATTATGTGGTTCTCCATCGGTTTCGGCATACACAAAAGCTGCCTCATCGGTGTAGCCTCTCCACGCTTTTAACACCTTATCTCCCAGATCGATCAGGGAATCACAGGACTTAGAGCGCAAACGCAGTACGGACATTGGCCAGTAAACAATGCCTGCTTCCACATCTTCGTATCCTTCTGCCTTATAATATTTCTCGATCGGTGCTTTTGCCATTGCAAAGGTATAATGACCGCCCTGGAAATGATCATGGCTTAAAATAGATCCTCCTACGATCGGAAGGTCTGCGTTTGATCCCAGGAAATAGTGTGGGAACTGGATGATAAAATCAAACAGCTTTCTGAAAGTAGCACGTTCGATCTTCATAGGGACATGCTGGCCATTAAACACGATACAGTGTTCATTATAGTAAACATAAGGTGAATACTGGAAGCCCCATTTGCTGTCATTTATAGTGATCGGGATCACACGGTGGTTGTTTCTTGCCGGGTGGTTCACTCTGCCTGCATAGCCGATATTTTCCATGCAAAGCTGACATTTTGGATAGCCACTCTGCTTTGCAAGTTTTGCTGCCGCAATAGCCTTGGGATCTTTTTCCGGCTTGGATAAGTTAACTGTGATGTCCAGCGTACCATATTTCGTATCTGTGGTCCATTTCATATCCCTGCATACACGGTATCTGCGGATATAGTCGGAATCCTGGCTTAACTTATAGTAGTAATCGGTGGCAGCCTCCGGCGAATCTTTATATTTCTCCCAGAATTCCCTGATCACCTCACTTGGCCTTGGCATAAGGCAGTTCATCAGTTTTGTGTCAAAAAGATCTCTGTATACAACACTGTTTTCCTGTAAAAGCCCTTTTTCAGCTGCATGATCAAGAAGCACCTTAAGGATCTTCTCCAGATCCGCTCCTGCAAGTTCCCCTTCTCCTTCCGGCTCTTCATATTCATCCATTTTTAATGCTTCCAAAATCTGATTTCTGGCATAAATAACATCATCTTCTGTAAGCAGACCCTTTTCCAGTCCATATTGTACCAATGCTTTGATCGCCTGATAAACCATCTGCATATCCCCCTTTATTCTTACACATTATCTTTACAAATTTGCTGATAATTTCATTATAAGCGTAAGAGGTTCATAAAACAATGTCATTTTCTTTGGATATTTATTGAATTTGATGATACCAGGGTCAAAAGGTCATAAATCCGATGCAAGCTTGCTTGCAGGCTGTCTCTTATACACATCTCCGAGCCCACGAGACGGAGCTACATCTCGT
>UQJF01000166.1 GCA_900541315.1 uncultured Clostridium sp.
GAGATGTAGCTCCGTCTCGTGGGCTCGGAGATGTGTATAAGAGACAGATACTATAGGTATTACGATGTATAAAAAAAGTACTCATGGAGGTGGGGTATATGAGTTGGTATACAAAAGAAGAGATTGAAAAGCTGTTAGAAGACGAAGAACTGAGAAAACGCATCGCCCGGTTCGTTACCATGTCAGGTGAGGAATTTTTTGATGAAGTATACACCCATCTTTCCCCTGAAGAGCTGGAAGAATACCTAGAGGAAAATCCCAGTGAAAGAAAATATATGAAGCTGTATGAATAAATCTTCCCCCAAGATCAACTATAAAAAGTTTTCTGGAATATTATAGTATGATAAAGGACGGTCTGTCAGATGACAAACCGTCCTTCTTCTGGTTCTTCTTTAAAATAATCTTTGTACTCCACCTCTATTGCATGACGCATACGCTTCATACTGTAATAAAGATGATCCTTTAATGCCTTTTCCAGACCCTTTTCATCTTTTTCACAGAGCAGCCTGAACAATTCCTCATGTTCCTCTGTAATACGACTAAAATCCGTCTCTGTTGTAAAATCCAGCATGCGGAATCTGGTATAATGCAGCTGCTGTGCCTGGAGCATTTCCCACAATGTCTGTCTTTTCACAGCCCCAAACCAGATGGAATGAAGCTGTGCATCCATACGGTAAAAATGCTCAGGTTCAAAGCCCGGTGTCTGGATCAGTGCTTTCTGCATGGCAATGGCATGACGTATTTCCTCCATGACCATAGGATTCTGTACATTCAGAAAATCCCTCAGCACCATGGTCTCCACTGCTACACGCATATAGATCATCTGCTTGATATTGTCCAGACTTAGCAGTGTCACATAAGTTCCCCTGTAGGGAACTGTCTCCACAAATCCCTGCTCCTGGAGCAGACGCAGGGCATCACGCACCGGGGTCCTTGAAACCCCGAAGCGCTCACAGATCTCATTTTCACTGACCATGCGCCCCGGTTCCAATTTCAGATCTAAAATTTCTCTTTTTAATGTCTCAAATACCTGCTCGCCGCGGTTTTTGAAATTTGTCCCACTCATTCAGTTAATTTCCTGTCTTTCTTAAAGTGCATCCTGTTATTTAGGCTGCTTGCCAATGTAAGCCAGAATACCACCATCTACATACAGTACCAGACCATTAACAAAGTTGGAAGCATCGGAAGCAAGGAATACTGCCGGACCACCCAGATCCTCTGCATCGCCCCAGCGTCCTGCAGGAGTCTTGCTTACGATAAACTGGTCAAATGGATGTCTGGAACCGTCTGGCTGGATCTCACGAAGAGGTGCAGTCTGAGGGGTTGCAATATAACCAGGTCCGATACCATTACACTGGATGTTGTATTCGCCGTATTCAGATGCAATATTCTTGGTCAGCATCTTTAAGCCGCCCTTTGCAGCTGCATAAGCAGATACAGTTTCACGTCCCAGCTCACTCATCATAGAACAGATGTTAATGATCTTTCCGTGACCCTTCTTGATCATGCCCGGGATAACAGCCTTAGATACGATAAATGGTGCATTTAAGTCTACATCAATAACCTGTCTGAACTCAGCTGCGCTCATCTCGCACATCGGAATACGTTTAATGATACCTGCATTGTTTACCAGGATATCGATCACACCTACTTCTTTTTCAATCTGTGCTACTAATGCATTTACAGCCTCTTCATCAGTAACATCGCATACATAGCCATGAGCCTTGATGCCCTCTGCCTCATATGCAGCCAGGCCCTTATCTACCAGCTCCTGTTTGATATCATTAAATACGATCGTTGCGCCAGCACCTGCCATTGCCTTTGCGATCGCAAAGCCGATCCCATAAGATGCGCCTGTGATCAGTGCTACTTTACCTTCCAGTGAAAAGTTGTTTAAATAGTCTGCCATTTTCCAATTCCTCCTGCTCTCGTTTTATGTACTCCCAAAATTCAAGAATACAAATTCCAGAATACATTTTGTTTTAACTTTTGTTTGTATTTGGATTTATTTCGATACTTTGTATACAAGTCTGTATATCTGTATACAGACTAGCAAATATATCTCTGGAAAACAATGGGAATAGTTTACAAAAAAATCCTATGTTTTCTATGCACTTTTACGAATTACATTGCATTTAAACCTTCTTTTCGTTATACTGAAAGAGTTGAACTACAACAAACTATGATCTCTTTACAAATGAGAGGAGGATTTTTCTTTGAGTAAAAATATTCTTGTAGGCCAGTCCGGAGGACCTACCGCAGTGATCAACGCCAGCCTTTACGGCATCATCAAAGAAGCTGCTGCACATTGTGACAAGGCCGGACATGTTTACGGCATGATCAATGGTATCGAAGGTTTTCTTTCCGGACATGTAATGGACCTTTCTGCTGAATTATCAGACGAAGATTTAGAGCTTTTACGTCTTACACCGGCTGCCTATCTTGGTTCCTGCCGTTATAAACTTCCGGAAAATCTGGATGCTTCCGTATACACCCTTCTTTTTGAAAAATTTGAACAGTTAAATATCGGTGCTGTTTTCTATATCGGCGGAAATGATTCCATGGATACTGCTAACAAGCTTTCCCGCTGGGCAGCCAATAACCATAAAGACATTTCCTTTATTGGTGTCCCTAAGACCATTGACAATGACCTTCCCGTTACTGATCACACTCCAGGATATGGCAGCGCAGCCCGCTATGTTGCTTCCACCGTCCGTGAGATCGTTCTAGATGCCTCTGTTTACCAGCAGCCGGCCGTTACCATTGTAGAGCTTATGGGCCGTCACGCAGGCTGGGTCACTGCAGCCAGCAGTCTTGCACGCAAGTTCACCGGAGACAATCCTCTCCTTATTTATATGCCAGAGGCTCCTTTTGAAATGGAAAGCTTCTTTACTGATCTGGAAAATGCTTTAAGCAAGAGTACTGCAGTTGTAGTATGTGTATCAGAAGGTATCCGCGATGCTTCCGGAAAGTTCATCTGCGAATACTCCACTGAAGCCCAGTTAGACACCTTCGGCCATAAGATGCTTACCGGCTGCGGAAAGCTTCTGGAAAGCTATGTGCGCAACCGCTTTGGAGTAAAGGTACGCTCTGTAGAGTTAAATGTAAACCAGCGCTGCAGCAGCCTGCTTGCTTCTCTTACAGATATCAATGAGGCTGATATGGCTGGACGCACCGCTGTAAAATGTGCCTTAGAAGGCGTTACCGGAAAAATGATCACCTTTAACCGCACAGACAATAATGAATACAGTCTGGAATATGGTCTGGTAGATGTGTGCGATGTATGTAATAAGGAAAAGCCATTCCCAGCTGAATGGATCACCGGCAATAACAACGACATTTCCCCTGAATTTGCAAAATACGCACTGCCTCTGATCAAGGGCGTGCCAGAACATGTATTTGAAGACGGTGTACCGAAATATCTGTACAGAAAATAAAATAACCGTAAATTTTCCCCGCTCGGTGAGCGGGGATTTTTGATGTAAACTGTAGCCTCAGACTTACAGGCGGAGATTTAGCGCTTTTATATAAAAAATACCACAGCCCCGGCATTATATTGCCGGAAACTGCGGTATTTTTTATTGCTATATTTTCGATGCCATTTTATTTCCTGCCAACAGGCAGGAAACAGATTTCTTTTATACTTACGTTTCCGTCCCGTCAGAGGGACTTAGACACACGATCCCATGCTTACGCACTCTGCTGTCTGCTTTCCCGGACTATCCCCAGGTTAATTACTTGCTCATCTTCTCAACAGCTTCAAATAAACCGTTCAGATAAGTTGCACCCAGTGCTCTGTCGTACAGACCATATCCTGCACGTCCTGTTTCGCCCCAGATCATACGTCCGTGATCAGGTCTTACATAGCCGTCAAATCCATTGTCTACCAGTGCTTTAACGATTCCGAACATATCAAGGGAACCACAGCTGGAAAGGTGTGCTCTCTCCTCGAAACCATTATCCAGAACAGCTACGTTTCTTAAATGTGCAAAATGGATACGTCCCATTGCTGCATACTTAGCTGCCATCTTTACTACATCGTTCTTTCCAGAGCATCCTAAAGAACCGGTGCAAAGTGTGATACCATTATGCTTGTCATCAACCAGCTTTAAGAAACGGTCCAGGTTCTCTTCGCAGGTAATGATTCTTGGAAGTCCGAAAATGCTCCAGCATGGATCATCCTCATGGATCGCCATATTTACATCACACTCAGCAGCTACCGGGATCACTCTCTCCAGGAAATACTGTAAGTTGTTCCATAAATCATCTTCGCTTAAGTTGTTGTACTCAGCAACTACTGCCTTTAAGCCTTCTCTTGTGTAGCTGGAGTCCCAGCCTGGAAGAGTTAAGTCACTGTCACTGTTTAAAGGATTTACAGCATCTACCTGCTCCTGATAGTAAACCAGGGAAGTAGATCCGTCAGCCAGCACATGGTCTAACTGGGTTCTTGTCCAGTCAAATACAGGCATGAAGTTGTAGCAGATACATTTAATGCCTGCTTCAGCAACACGGCGGATGTTCTCACAGTAATTTTCAATGTATTTATCTCTGGTTGGCTTGCCTAACTTAATATCCTCATGAACCGGGATACTTTCAATTACATCAAAACCAAGACCAGCGTCCTCAACCTGCTTCTTTAACTTCGCAATGCTTTCGCGGCTCCATACCTCACCAACAGGAACATCGTAAACTGCAGTTACGATAGACTGCATACCTGGGATCTGGCGGATATTCTCCAGAGTCACCTTGTCATCTTCTCCGTACCATCTGAATGATAATTTCATTGAAACTTCCTCCTTTAAACATTATATATTTAAACTTTAACATCATTATATACTTAAAACTTTTTCTGCGACATTACAAAACATATAATCTAAATCGATTGCAAAGATAATACCCTTATATCTCACACATGTACCATCTATACTATGAATTATACCAGAACTTTCGTTTTCGTCCATAGTCATAATTGTTGTGCATATTGCAAAAATTGTTGTTTATGTTATACTAGTATAATCCACGATAATTACCGATCCATTACACGCAGGATAAATTCTGTCTCTTATACACATCTCCGAGCCCACGAGACGGAGCTACATCTC
>UQJF01000167.1 GCA_900541315.1 uncultured Clostridium sp.
ACACAGGTCTTACCAACCAGCTCTTCCGGCTCGTAATACTCGTGAATACCGCTTAAAATGGTGCGTTTCCGGTCTGTTCCGTCATTCAGTGTGAATTTCAGGAGCTTCTTGGACTTCGGCACTGCCTCACAGGCTTCGATCTTAACCACTCTGAAATCAGACTTGCTGAATGTCTCAAAGTCTACATCATCTGCAAACAACGGCTCGATTTTCACCTTGGAAAGATCAATCTGTACGCTTGGCGCGGACACGGTTGCATCCTCTGCAGAACCATTTACAGCTGCTTTTTCGGCTTTGTTTTCAGCCTTCTTTGGGTCCAGGGTCTTCATTGTGGGGAACAACAGCACATCTCTGATAGCTGCAGAATCAGTAAGCAGCATACACATTCTGTCAATACCGAAACCGATACCACCTGTAGGAGGCATACCGATCTCCAGTGCATTTAAGAAATCTTCGTCTGTATGGTTTGCTTCTTCATCACCGGCAGCAAACAGTTCTTCCTGTGCTTTGAAACGTTCTCTCTGATCGATCGGATCGTTTAACTCGGAATAAGCATTTGCCATTTCCCAGCCATTCATGAAGAACTCGAAACGCTCTACATAATCTGGGTTTTCTGGTTTTTTCTTTGTTAATGGAGAAATCTCTACTGGATGGTCCATAACAAAGGTTGGCTGTAACAGATGTTCTTCTACGAATTCCTCAAAGAACAGGTTTATGATATCACCCTTTTTATGGCGCTCTTCAAATGCAATATTCTTTTCTTTTGCAACAGCTCTTGCTTCTTCCAGTGTGTGGATCTCGTTGAAATCTACACCTGAATACTTCTTAACAGCATCTACCATAGTAATGCACTCAAATGGCTTTCCAAGATCCATTTCAATACCATTGTATACGATCTTAGTAGTTCCAAGAACTTCCTGCGCAACGAAACGGTACAGATTTTCTGTTAAATCCATCATGCCGTGGTAATCAGTATATGCCTGATATAACTCCATCAAAGTAAATTCCGGGTTGTGTCTTGTATCAAGACCTTCATTACGGAATACACGACCGATCTCGTATACTCTCTCCAGACCGCCTACGATCAGACGCTTTAAATAAAGCTCCAGTGAAATACGCAGCTTCAGGTCTTCATTTAAAGCATTGAAATGAGTCTCAAATGGTCTTGCTGCTGCACCACCTGCATTTGCAACCAGCATAGGAGTCTCTACTTCCATAAAGCCTTCTCCGCCTAAATATTTACGGATAGCAGCTAAAATCTTGGAACGCTTTATAAAGGTATCCTTTACATCTGTATTCATGATAAGATCTACGTAACGCTGACGGTAACGCATATCTGTATCAGTCAGACCATGGAACTTCTCCGGAAGGACCTGAAGGCTCTTGGAAAGAAGGGTCACTTCGTCTGCATGAACGGAAATCTCACCTGTCTTTGTGGTGAATGCTTTTCCCTTTACGCCTACGATATCACCGATATCCATCTTCTTAAAATCTTTATATGCATCTTCACCGATGCTGTCTCTTGCCACATAAACCTGGATATTTCCCTTAAGATCCTGAATGTTGCAGAAAGAAGCCTTACCCATAACACGCTTAAACATTAAACGTCCGGCAATGCTTACTTCTTTTCCTTCCCACTCTTCGTAATGTTCCTTAATATCCATGCTGTGGGCAGTTACATCATATTTTGTGATCTGGAAAGGGTCCTTTCCAGCTGCCTGAAGTTCTGCCAGCTTGTCACGGCGTGCCTTCAGTACATGGTTTAAATCCTGCTCTGTCTGATTTGACTTCTGCTGCTCTCCCACGTTTTTTGCTCCTTTGTGATAAAGATTTTTAGTTTTATGATACTCTCTGGATCTCCAGTACCTTGTACTGAATGATTCCAGCCTGTGTTTCTACGTCTACAACATCTCCTACAGACTTGCCGATCAGAGCACGTCCTACAGGAGCTTCATTGGAGATCTTGTTCTGAAGGCTGTTTGCCTCAGTGGAACCTACAATATAAAATTCCATCTCCTCGTCATATTCTACATCTAACAGTTTCACTTTGCAGCCGATGTTGATCTTATTTACATCAATTTCTTCTTCTACAACAACTTCAGCGTTCTTTAACAGCTTCTCCAGTTCTTCAATACGAAGCTCGATATCTCTCTGTTCATCTTTTGCTGCATCGTACTCAGCGTTCTCAGAAAGGTCTCCCTGTTCTCTTGCCTCTTTGATCTTCTGAGCTACTTCTTTTCTTTTGACTACTTTCAAGTTCTGCAGCTCATCCTCGTACTGCTTCAGTCCGGCATATGTCAAAATGTGTTTCTTATCTGCCATTTTTCTGCTTCCTTCCTTTTACTATTTACTTATGACTTTCATTTATGGTGATGTCACCGCCAGATGACATGTCCGTATACTTATAGCCTGCATTCAGGGACATGTTTAAATTCGCCCACTGCATTCTATGTGTTATCTGCACCTTTCATGTCACTGTTTTTGTTTTATGAAAAAATGTCTTCAGTATCTCTTAAAATACCCCACGCATTCAGTGTATTATATAGGAAAATCCAGTCATTGTCAAGTACAGCCACAGGCGCAAAAAACCCTTTCCCGCCACCAAAAGCCTGGGGCGGGAAAGAGTTTTATATGTCCTGTGGACTTATATACGTCTGTCCGTCAGACAGGGCGTCTTTTATTACTCATCCCAATTGTGATATACAGCCTGAACGTCATCGTCCTCATCTAACAGATCCAGAATACGGTTTAATTTCTTAATATCATCTTCGTCTGAAAGCTCTACCCATGTCTGTGGGATCATGGTAACATCTGCTTCCATCATCGGGATTTTTAATGCTTCTAATGCTTCACGCACTGCACTGAAATCATCAGGTGCAGTAATAACTTCATAGCTGTCTTCTTCCTCGGAAAAATCCTCAGCACCTGCATCTAATGCAGCCATCATCAGTTCGTCTGCATCCATCTCGCACTCCTCTTTGTCGATGATGATCTGGCCTTTTTTATCGAACATATAGGAAACGCTTCCTGGAGTTCCTACATTGCCGCCGCCCTTTGTAAATGCACTTCTTACATTTGCAGCTGTACGGTTCTTGTTGTCTGTCAGAGTATCTACGATAATAGCAACACCGCTTGGACCGTAACCTTCGTATGTAAGTGTTTCGTAGTTTACGGAAGCTGCATCACCTGCTGCCTTTTTGATACCACGGTCAATGGTATCGTTTGGCATGTTGTTTGCTTTTGCCTTTGCAATAACATCACGAAGCTTGCTGTTATTTGCCGGATCAGGTCCGCCCTCTTTTACAGCTACCGCTAACTCTCTTCCGATAACAGTAAAGACCTTACCTTTAGCAGCATCGTTGCGCTCCTTTTTATGTTTGATATTGGCAAATTTTGAATGTCCTGACATTGGTATAACACCCTTTCTTTATTTCTTCTTTCTTTCGTTTACTAATACATCTTATCTATACTAACACGATTTTTTTTATCTTGCAAGAAAAAATACGATAAATCCACCTAAAATCAAGCTGGATCAGACCTGGATGGCCAGATTTTTAAGCCACTTTTTCTGGCGATAGCGCATGTAGCCCAGGATCGTCTTATAAACTTCTTCTGACATAACAAGGGCATATACCCAATAAATGGGAAGATGCCATACCAACGCTCCTAAAAACGCTAACGGAACACCAATGAACCAGACTCCACTGGTATCCAGGAATAAGCACATCCTGGTATCACCACCGCTTCGCAGTACACCTACAATATTTACATAGTTAAACATTTTTGCAGGCATATACGCAGCAAATACCAGCAGACAGCGGCTTACATCCATAGCCACTTCCGGGGTGATACTGTAAATGCCGATGATCTTCCAGCGTCCCAATATGAGACACACACCCGCTGTTATCGTCACAATAAACTGAAGAATGAAAAACTGGGTAGCATATTTTTCTGCACGTTTTAACTTACCTGCACCAAGTTCATTTCCCAGGATAACTGCTGTAGCAGCACTTAAGCCCTGGAATAATACCACCGCAATATCCTGAATGGTAGTTGCAATGGTAATGGCAGCCACTGCATCGTCACCCATACGTCCATATGCCAGTGAATACATGGTTGTTCCCAGTCCCCACATAAACTCATTTGCAATAACAGGCGCAGAAGTCTCCACAAACCGCGCAATAAAGGTCTTATGCCATCCAAACATCCCCTTAAATCCACAGGCAAGAGGCAGCTTTTTCCCATACACATAACAAAGCACTAAAGTTACCTCAATGCATCTGGCAATAAGTGTGGCACAGGCTGCACCTGCTACACCCATGGTCGGTGCACCAAATTTTCCAAAAATAAGCACATAGTTTAAGCAAATATTAATAGCAATGGCAATGCAGCTGCAGATCACCGGAAATACTACTTTATTAGAAGCACGCAGCATTGCCACATATACATTTGTAAGGGCAATAAACGGATAGCACAAAGCTGCGATCCGGAGATATTTTGCCCCCAGTTCAATGCTCCCCTCACTGGTAGTGAAAATCCTCATGACCATTTTAGGGCTGGCAATAGCCGGTATCACAAAAAATAATGCTCCCACCATGGCAAGCATCACGCAAAGTCCTAAAACCTTCCTGATATTTTTCACATCACCACTGCCCCAGAACTGGGCCGCTAAAATACCGCCGCCGCTGACAATTCCGAAAACCAGCAGAGAAAACACGAAAAACACTTTGTTGGCAAGACCAACTGCTGCGATAGCAGTGGATCCCAATCCTCCGATCATAAGAGTATCTACCATATTTACAATGGTATTTAACATTCCCTGCAGTGCCACCGGGCATGCGATCATAAGTGCCTTTTTTAAGAAACGCCCGTCATGAAGCATTTCCCAGGTACGATTTAATATTCCTCCCATTTTTATCTCCATTATCTGTTGATGTACTCTCGGAATATTTTTGTACTTGATTTTGCGAGAAGATTTTTTGTCAGTTGTGTCCAAATTTCTGAGGCGTACGCGGTGCGTACGTCTGTCTCTTATACACATCTGACGCTGCCGACGATCCTTACGCG
>UQJF01000168.1 GCA_900541315.1 uncultured Clostridium sp.
TAGCAATTCGGTATCAGAGGGGTCAAAATACCTTTTGACCCCAACATCATCATATAATGTAATAAGCGCAGCAGAGTGCAGCAGCGCAGGGAACCTGAGCCTGTATGCACTAATTTACCAAAATTACGAGGAGAAGGAACATGAAAAAGAAACAATCATTAGATACCATTTGCATTCAGGGCGGCTGGCAGCCGAAGAACGGAGAACCGAGACAGCTTCCAATCTATCAGAGTACCACTTTTAAATATACCACCAGCGAACAGATGGGACGTCTGTTTGATCTGGAAGAGAATGGTTATTTCTATACAAGACTGGCAAATCCTACCAATGACGCAGTAGCAGCAAAAATCTGTGAGTTGGAAGGCGGCGCAGGTGCTATGCTTACATCTTCCGGTCAGGCAGCTAACTTCTATGCTGTGATGAATTTATGCCAGGCAGGTGACCATGTAGTCAGTTCTGCAGCTATTTATGGCGGAACTACGAACCTGTTTACAGTTACCATCCCTAAAATGGGTGTAGAGTGTACTTTGGTAAGCCCGGATGCGTCAGAAGAAGAGCTGGCAGCAGCTTTCCGCCCAAATACCAAGGTATTATTTGCTGAGACCATTGCAAATCCGGCGCTGACTGTTCTGGATATTGAAAAATTTGCAAAAGTAGCTCATGAACACGGTGTACCTCTGATCGTGGATAATACGTTCGCAACTCCTATTAACTGCCGTCCTTTTGAGTGGGGGGCAGATATCGTTACCCATAGTACCACCAAGTACATGGATGGACATGCGATGACTGTAGGCGGCTGTATTGTGGACAGCGGAAATTTTGACTGGGAAGCTCATCACGACAGATTTACCGGTTTAACAGAGCCGGATGAGTCCTACCATGGCATTATCTATACCCAGAAATTTGGAAAACTTGCTTATATCACCAAGGCAACTTCCCAGCTGATGCGTGATCTGGGATCCATCCAGTCCCCACAGAATGCATTTTTGATTAATGTAGGTCTGGAAACACTTCATCTTCGCATGCCAAAGCACTGTGAAAATGCCTTAAAGGTGGCAGCTTATTTAAAATCCAGGGAAGATGTTGCATGGGTCAACTATCCGGGACTGGAAGGAGATAAGTATTACGAACTGGCGAAGAAATATATGCCAAATGGTACCTGCGGTGTTATTTCCTTTGGATTAAAGTCCGGAAGAAAAGGTGCAGCAGACTTTATGGATAAGTTAAAGCTTTGTTCCATTGAAACTCACGTTGCTGACTCCCGTACAGCAGTTCTTCATCCTGCAAGCCATACCCATAGACAGCTGACAGATGAGCAGTTAGTAGAAGCAGGCGTAGACCCGTCTATGATCCGCCTTAGTGTAGGTATTGAAGGTGCAGACGATATTATTGAGGATATCCGGCAGGCTCTGGAATAGACAAAATGAAAGAAATGCGTTATTTTTTGTAAAGAATAGCGATTAAACATCAATAAAAACAGATAAAATTGTGCAATATGCACAAACACAATAAAATATTTTTGAGACTTTTCAATCTAGACTAAAAAAATAGTTAGATGTATAATGAAGACAATTAAATAAACCAATTGTCTGATATGTATATCCTGGGGATTGGCCCAGAGTCTCTACCAACTACCTTAAGAGTTGACTACATAGTTTATGTGGTCAGCTCTTTTTTTCTACCCTCAGGGTACATTTTCCGTAACTACCCTGTAAGCATCTGCGATGGGGTTGGCAGGTCAAAACGGGGAAGTGGAAAGGGCTGTTTTTTCATCAGATGAGAGATGTCCACTCAGGTACAGCAGACAAAAAACTTCTCACATGATCAGGTACAGAAAGATTCAGGGAGAACATAAGGTTAGTAAAGGAGGAAGTGTTTATGAAAGTTGTAGGTCAGGGATTAAACCGTGTTGATGCATATGGAAAAGTAACTGGCGAAGCAAAGTACAGTGCGGATCTAGAGCCAAGGGATATCCTTCATGGAAAGGTGATCCATTCTACCATTGCAAATGGTCTTGTAAAAAGCTTTGATCTGACAGAGGCATTAAAAGTTCCTGGTGTTGTAAAGATCCTTACCTGTTTTGACGCGCCGGACTGCCAGTTTCCAACTGCAGGCCATCCGTGGAGCGTGGAGGCAAAACATCAGGACATCTGTGACAGAAGAGTATTAAACCAGAGAGTAAGACTGTATGGAGATGATATTGCTGCAGTTGTAGCGGAAAACGAGGTGGCAGCTGCGCAGGCAGCCCGTCTGGTAAAGGTAGAATATGAAGAATATGAGCCTATCGTTACTGTAAAGGCAGCTATGGCACCGGAGGCAACACCATTGCATCCGGATATTCGTAAAGACAATGTGATTGTTCACTCCCATATGACTATGGGGCAAAAGGATTTTACCTTTGAGGATGGCTTAAAACAGGCAAAAGAAAAATACAAAGAGGAAGATCTGGTGGAGATCAATGAAGTATACGATACACCACGTATTTCCCATTGTCACATTGAACTTCCTGTTTCCTGGGCTTATGTAGACGTAAACGGAAAAGTGACTATTGTTTCTTCTACCCAGATCCCTCATATTGTACGCCGCTGTACATCACAGGCCCTGGGTATTCCTATCGGTAAAGTCCGCATCATCAAACCATATATTGGCGGTGGATTTGGAAATAAGCAGGATGTGCTTTATGAACCGTTAAATGCATTCCTTACAATGAGTGTAGGAGGAAGACCTGTAAGGCTGGAGATTAGCCGTGAGGAGACTATTTCCGGAACCAGGACCCGCCACGCTATTGAAGGTGTATGCCGCGGCCTGGTAACAAAGGATGGTACCGTTCTTGCAAGACAGTTAGAGGCTTATGCAAACAACGGAGCTTATGCTTCCCATGGCCACGCTATCTGTGCAAACTGCGGAAATGTATTTAAGGATCTGTATAGAGACCGTTTAGGTGCCCAGATCGATTGCTGGACCGTTTATACCTCTTCACCAACAGCAGGGGCTATGCGTGGGTATGGCATCCCGCAGGCAGTATGGTTTACAGAATGTCTTACTGATGATATGGCAACAGCCATTGGCATGGATCCTTATGAATTCCGTATGAAGAACTGTATGGAGGATGGCTTCGTGGATCCTGCAAATGGTATCACCTTCCATTCATATGGTTTAAAGAAATGTATGGAAGCAGGAAAGAAATATATCCACTGGGATGAGAAGAGAGAAGCATACAAGAACCAGACCGGTCCAGTAAGACGTGGTGTGGGAATGGCCATTTTCTGTTACAAAACAGGTGTACATCCCATTTCTCTGGAGACATCTTCAGTACGTATGGTATTAAACCAGGACGGATCTATACAGGTATCTATGGGTGCTACAGAGATCGGACAGGGCGCAGATACTGTATTTAGCCAGATGGCATCTGAGACCACTGGTATTTCCTTTGATAAGATATTTATCGTATCTACACAGGATACAGACCTTACGCCATTTGATACAGGTGCTTATGCTTCCAGACAGACCTATGTATCAGGTATGGCCTGCAAGAAATGTGCTGTTGAATTAAGACACCGTATTCTGGATTATGCTGCATACATGTTAAATCATGATGTGACAGACCTTTCTAAGACTATATATGCAGATCAGGTAAAAGAAGCAGCCCAGAAGCTGCGTAAAGTGCTGGGACTGCTTCCTGAAGATGAGATTAAAGAGGATATGTTAGATATCGTTGACAGCAAGATCGTTGTACATGGCGGTGATCCGGTTCTCTTTGATGTGGCAGTGGTAGCAGATACAGCCTTTTACTCATTGGATAAATCCATTCATCTGACAGCAGAAGTGACTAATCAGTGCCTGGATAATACCTTCTCCTCCGGCTGCTGCTTCGTAGATGTAGAAGTAGATATGCCATTAGGACTGGTAACAGTAAAGGATATCGTCAATGTTCATGATTCCGGTATCCTGATCAATCCAAAGACAGCAGAAGCACAGGTTCATGGTGGTATGAGCATGGGGCTTGGATTTGGACTTTCAGAGGAATTATTAGTAGATGAAAAGACAGGACGTTCATTAAATAACAATCTGTTGGATTATAAGATCCCTACTGCTATGGATGCACCGGATCTTCATGTAGAGTTTATCCAGTTAGATGATCCTACAGGCCCTTATGGAAACAAGGCATTAGGCGAACCGCCTGCAATTCCTACTGCACCTGCAGTAAGAAATGCCATCTTAAATGCTACAGGTGTCCATATGAATGTAAGTCCTATGACAGCACAGAGACTGATTGAAAAATTCAAGGAAAAAGGTCTGATCTAGGGAGGTGAATGAGTATGTTTGATATTAAATCATTTTATGAAGCAAAAGATGTAAAGGATGCAGTAGAAGCACTGGTACGGGAGCCTGAGGCAGAAGTCATCAGCGGCGGTACTGACGTACTCATCCGTGTAAGAGAGGGAAAGGATGCAGGAAGAGCACTGGTATCCATCCATAATATCAAAGAATTAAAAGGTGTAAAAATCCTGGAAAACGGAGATCTGTGGATCGGGGCTGCAACCGCATTTTCACATATTACCAATGACCCGACTATCCAGAAGCTGGTTCCCATGTTAGGAGAAGCAGTGGATATGGTAGGAGGACCGCAGATCCGTAATACAGGTACTATTGGCGGAAATATCTGTAATGGTGCTACATCTGCTGATTCTGCAGCAAGTATGTGGACATTAAATGCACTGATCCAGTTAGAAGGACCGGAAGGACACAGAGAAGTGCCGATCCATGAGTTTTATACAGGACCAGGACGCACAGTAAGAGACAGATGTGAGGTCTGCACAGGCTTTATCATCAAAAAAGAGGATTATGAAGGATGGTATGGACAGTATATTAAATACGGAAAGCGTAAAGCCATGGAGATCGCAACCTTAGGCTGTGCAGTACGTGTAAAATTATCTGCTGATAAAAAGATGATTGAAGATATAAGACTGGGATATGGGGTTGCCGGACCTACACCTTTAAGATGTCATGCCTGTCTCTTATACACATCTCCGAGCCCACGAGACGGAGCTACATCTCGT
>UQJF01000169.1 GCA_900541315.1 uncultured Clostridium sp.
AATTTTATCAGAAAAGGGGCGTGTTCACAATTTATTTACTCATGCGTTTGTCATGCGCTAATACTTATCTGGCATTTTTGCCAAATTTTTCTAAAACTTTTCTAAAGCCTTACTTTTACAGATACTGTTTACAGCAGTTCTTTTACTGTGATCTCTGCAGCATCCATTTCTTCTATAGCCGGGAGTATTTTCTCCGGTTCCCAGTCCTCTGCCAGGATAAAAAGTCCTTTGTAAACAGCAGCCATGATATCCTGGAAACGGCTGTCTTTTTCATTTCCATTTTCAATAACTTTAAATACATCCCCTCCTGTTTTTTTCAATCCTGAAAACAGGCGTATCTTAAGAGAGCGTACCTGGACCGGTCCGTTCCAGAAGCGGTCCATATCGTAATCGTCTGTATTTCCGCACTTTGCCACGCAGGTGGCGCAGCCTGGGGCAACTGCCAGTTTTTCAGCCCTTACCTGTTCTAACTGCTTCTCAAGCTCTTTTTCATCTGCATCCACTCTTACCAGGACAGACAGGGCGCATGTTACCACCCTGTCTGTGTTTTCTGTCTTTAAATGACTATATGTGGTCCTGGCAAGTCCGATCAAAGCTCCTGTAAGAATATCTTCCAGCTTTTTCTCTCCCTGAAGTCCCATTTTTACTCCTGCTCTGTTGGAAATACAACGGTCAACAGCATTTTAAAGGTTTCTTCCGCATAAACAGCGTGAGGAACCTTTGCTGGCATAATAAGAACGTCACCAACGCAGCAGAAATGCTCTTTTCCGCCTACTGTAAACTTGCCTTTTCCCTCTAACACCTGTACCATGGCATCGCCTGTGGAATCATGGGTGCTGATCTCTTCACCTTTGTCAAATGCAAATAAGGTTATACTTACAGCTTTGTTCTGGGCCAGTGTACGGCTGACGATCTGACCTGGCTGCACAGTTACCTGGTCTGCTAATGGAAGTACGGTTTCGTGTTCAATGTTTTTAATAAATGCCATTTTTGTTTACTCCTGCTATGATCTTTTCCCCGCCTGCTGGGCGGGGAGTGATATCCATTTTGCTTTTTATTTTTTTCCCAGCCACCGGGCGGAGAGACAGTTAATCCAGTATCTTACCATCAATAGAAATGGTCACCACCTGCCACGGAATAAACTTTCCGCTGTTTTTTAAAGCTTTGATGGCCGCCTGCTCCAGACCGCCGCAGCATGGAACTTCCATGCGCACTAAAGTGACGCTCTTGATATCATTTGCTGCAATGATCTCCGCCAATTTTTCACTGTAATCGCAGTCATCTAATTTTGGACATCCGATGAGAGTTACTTTGCCTTTTACAAAATCCTTATGGAAGTTTCCATAGGCATAGGCAGTACAGTCTGCTGCAATCAGCAGCTTTGCCTGATCAAAATATGGTGCCTTGATCGGTGCCAGCTTGATCTGTACCGGCCAGTTGCTTAACTGGGAAGTAATCGGCGCTGCACTTAATGCGCTTTCTTCTGCCTGGTCTGCTTGCTGGTTTTTACGGTTCATCTGACGCATACGGGTTCCCGGACATCCGCCTGCCGGTGCCGGATGAGCGCCTGCTGCTTTTTTCTTCTTATTTTCAAGTACAGCTGCCTCATCATATGCAGCTGCCTCTCTTTCTATAAAGGAAATGGCGCCCGCCGGACAGGCTGGAAGGCAATCGCCTAAACCATCACAATAATCATCTCTTAATAATTTCGCCTTGCCATTTACCATTCCAATGGCACTTTCGTGACAGGCCTGGGCACAAAGTCCACAGCCATTACATTTTTCTTCATCAATATGAACGATCCTGCGTATCATTTCTATACCTCCTTGACATTATACAAGAAATATACTACAATCACCTGCAAATGTATGTTGTTCTGACAACAAAAGGAGAGAAAATGGATCATAAATTGTTGGAAAATGCACCCTTATTTAAAGATGTAGCCCCGGAAGAGATCGATGCCATGCTCCAGTGCCTTGGCACGGAAGAAAAGGAATACGAAAAAGGCGAGATCATCTTCCACGCCGGAGATGTGATCCATTCCATCGGACTGGTCCTTACCGGCCGGGTCCAGATCGAAAATGATGATCTCTGGGGCAATAAAAGTGTTCTGGAAAGCGTGGGGCCCGGCTTTGCCTTTGCGGAAAGCTATGCCTGTCTTCCCGGAGAACCCCTTATGGTCTCGGCGATTGCAGCTGAGCCTTCAAGGATCCTGTTTTTAGATACAGGCCGGGTACTGACCGCCTATCCATCTGCCTGCTCCCATCACAGCCGCTTAGTCCAGAACCTGTTATATATTTCTTCCCAGAAAAATTTAAACCTGTCCCGCCGTATCTTCCACACCTCTTCCAAGTCCATACGGAGCCGCCTGTTATCTTATCTGTCCTTCCAGGCTGCTAAAGCAGGAAGCCAGGATTTTTATATTCCTTTTAACAGACAGCAGTTAGCCGACTATTTAAGCATTGACCGAAGCGCTATGTCCGCAGAGCTTAGTAAAATGCGAAAAGAAGGGATACTGGAGACAGATAAAAATCATTTTGTTTTAAAGTCAGACCTGCTGTAGCAGCAGGTCTGTTTTTTGTTTTATCTTCTGGCTTCTCTTGTTTTTTCGATCAGCCTGCGTATTCCCTGTTCCGGATAAGAAAGCAGTGCTCCAAAATCTACAGCCAGCTGGTAACGTTCTTCCTCGGTTCCGCCACACTGGCTTTCCAGCTCTTTCTGGCGTTTTTTCAGTTCCAGATAGGTCTCATAAACGTCCTGGGTACGGAAAAACAAATAATTATATTTATCCTGGTTTGCCTCTGCCAAAAACAGATCCGTAATCAGCGCCTCATCCTGTGGATGATAAAGGATCCCGTATTTCTCGCAAAGCCGCTTTACCTGGGGCAGATAGGAGTCACGCTCTGCCTTTGTATCACATGGATGGCTCATCGCCAGCTTTTTAAGGCCGGATGCCACCATTTCACAAAAGCTGTCCATAACACCGCACTCATAAGAGTAATGATCAATCGGCACTTCCTTCTCTGCTTCCTCTAAAAGCACATACTCATCCTTATCCAGTGAAAGAGGTATTCCCGATACGCTTGTAACATTCGCTCCCCCATACCAGGTGCTGTCCACCTGAAAAATGTCTCCTATCTGATATTCTGCAGAATACTCGTCATTTTTTCGGATGATCTTTATTTTTTGTTTATCCATAAGCAGTTTTACCTCCTTGCTGCAGCTTCAACATACATCTTATTTGCCTCATCTTAACATATTCCCCCTCAAACCTCAATAGCTGTGAAAAACCGGTTGCCATAGCCCATTTTCTCATGTAGAATGGGCTTATCTATGCTGCCATCTATTGTTTTGTAAGGAGACAAATTTGTAATGAGTATATTAAATGTAGAACATTTAAGTCACGGTTTTGGAGACCGGGCTATTTTTCAGGATGTGTCTTTCAGGCTTTTAAAGGGAGAACACATTGGTCTTGTGGGTGCTAATGGTGAAGGCAAATCCACTTTTATGAATATCATCACCGGAAAACTGATGCCTGATGAAGGCAAAGTGGAATGGGCAAAAAATGTAAATGTAGGCTATCTGGACCAGCATACGGTCCTGGAAAAGGGTATGACCATCCGCGAAGTATTAAAAAGTGCTTTCGCTCCCCTTTTTGAAATGGAAGAGCGCATGAACCATATCTGCGACAATATGGGGGATGCAGATGAAGCGCAGATGAATACCATGATGGAAGAGCTGGGAACGATCCAGGATCTTTTAATGGCCCATGATTTTTATGTGATCGACTCTAAAGTAGAGGAGGTCGGCCGTGCTCTTGGGTTGGATGAGATCGGTATGGACCGTGACGTAACGGAGCTTTCCGGCGGTCAAAGAACCAAGGTCCTTCTTGGAAAGCTGCTGCTTCAGAAACCGGATATCCTTCTTCTTGACGAGCCTACCAACTATCTGGACGTACAGCATATTGAATGGCTGAAGCGGTATCTTCAGGAATACGAAAATGCTTTTATCCTGATCTCCCATGATATCCCGTTTTTAAACAGCGTCATCAACCTGATCTATCACATGGAAAACCAGCGTCTGGACCGTTATGTAGGCGATTATGATAAGTTCCAGGAGGTTTATGCTGTAAAAAAAGCCCAGTTAGAGGCTGCCTATAAACGCCAGCAGCAGGAGATCGCAGAACTGGAAGATTTCGTAGCCAGAAACAAAGCCCGTGTTTCCACCAGAAATATGGCTATGTCCCGCCAAAAGAAGCTTGATAAAATGGAAGTGATCGAACTGGCAAAGGAAAAACCAAAGCCAGAATTTAATTTCCTGGAAGCCCGCACTCCAGGTAAATATATTTTTGAGACTAAAGATCTGATCATCGGATACGATGAGCCTCTTTCCCGTCCTTTAAACCTGACTATGGAACGGGGGCAGAAATGCGTTTTAGTAGGTGCAAATGGTATTGGAAAAACCACGCTTTTAAAAAGTATCCTTGGACTGACACCAGCTTTAAGCGGTTCTGTAGAACTGGGAGATTATCTTTCCATCGGATATTTTGAACAGGAAATGGCTCCCCGCAATACTACCACCTGTCTGGATGAGATCTGGAAGGAATTCCCGTCTTATACCCAGTATCAGGTGCGCTCCGCCCTTGCAAAATGCGGTCTGACCACAAAGCACATTGAAAGCCAGGTCCGCGTATTAAGCGGCGGTGAGCAGGCCAAAGTACGCCTGTGCAAGCTGATCAACCGTGAAACCAATGTTCTTCTTTTAGACGAGCCTACCAACCATCTGGATGCAGATGCAAAAGAAGAATTAAAACGTGCCTTAAAGGCTTACAAAGGAAGCATCCTTCTCATCTGCCATGAACCGGATTTTTATGAAGGTCTGGCTACAGATGTATGGGACTGCAGAGACTGGGCACTGCGTTTATCATGATCTTACCATGATCATAAAAGGCTGCTTTCAGATCATTTACTATGAAAGTCCCGGACGGCAGCCGCGAATGAGCCATGCTTGCATGAGCG
>UQJF01000170.1 GCA_900541315.1 uncultured Clostridium sp.
ACGAGATGTAGCTCCGTCTCGTGGGCTCGGAGATGTGTATAAGAGACAGACCCAGGATAAAGGACTGATCCTTAAACTTTTTTATATCAACATAGGCTTTTCCGTTCTTATAATAACAGCAGTTTTTGGCAAAACGGTCATCCATAGGCGCCACCAGCACCAGATGTTCCGTCATGAGATGATCATAGGTAAACCCCTGGGGGATATGATCGCAGCTTACAACAGCAAAATCCAGTCTCCGCTCCAAAAGCCAGTTATAAATATCCCTGGTGCACATTTCGTGGATCTGGACCGAAACATTAGGGTATCTCCGGTTGAATTCCGGAAGCACATATAACAACGTATCCTGGGAACGGCTGGCTCCCATTGCAATATCGATTTTACCATGGTATTGTTCTGCTCCCGCCACGTCAAATCGGAGGTCATCTTCAATCTTTAATATCTTTCTGGCATATTTCAGGCAAAGGTCTCCTTCTCTGGTAAGAACGATCCCCTGTACCCCCGCAGTAAACAATTTACTTCCCAGCTCTTCTTCCAGTTTTTTTATGTTACGGCTGACACTGGAACGACTGACACCTAACTGGGCAGCTGTTTTTTCTGCTGTACCATAAAAAGCAAATTCCATAAAATATTTCAGCTGTTCTGTATTCATTCTACGCCTCCCATGCTTTCACGAAGGACTCCGATCAGTTCCCTGGACAGTTCACCTATTCCTGCATCTTCCCTGTAAGCGGCTACCAATTTCCATTCTGCATTCCAGTCAGCAGGAAATGTCATATAGACCAAAGGATAAACAGCACTGTAACGCTTATACAGGCTTAAAGGAACAATGGCTGCTCCCAGACCTTCTGCTGCTAATGCTAAAAGGGTAGGCAGATTCATAGCTGTATATTTGATATCCGGCTCAATTTCTGCCAGACTGCATATATTTTCTGCCACTGTGCGAAGCTGCTGATCCGACGTAGGCATCAGAAAGCTCTGCTGCTGCATAAATGTCCGATCTACAGTCAGAATCTCTGCGCTTTCCTTTTTTTTCTCCGAAAGTACTGCAGGACTCACTGCCAGAACCAGCTCATCTTCAGCAATCGGAACATAAGCAAGTTTTTCATTTACAAAAGGATAATGAAGCAGCGCTATATCCAGACTGGTATCCACTGCCATCTTCTGAAGCTGAATGGACGGCAGTTCTATAATCCTTAAATCTACATTTGGATATCTTCTTTTATAATTTTTCAAAAAACCAGTTAAAATGCAGTCTGCCTGTCCGCTTTCAAGCCCTATCTGTATCTTGCCGATCTGATCGCTTCGGTCATTATTCAGATTCTTTTTTAGTTCTTCATAAGCTTCCAGCATTTTATTGGCTGCAGCCATATAATTTTCCCCTGCTTCTGTCAGTCTCACACCATCATGACAGCGATAGAAAAAACTGGCTCCATAATCTTCTTCAATCCGATGAAGGGACTGGGTCAGTGACGGCTGGGCAATAAACAATTTTTCTGCTGCTTTTGTAATATTTCCACATTCTGCTATAGTAGCTATGTATTTATATTCTTTATCTGTCACTTTTTCCCTCCATGTTGATAGGTTTATTTACTATTATAACTGATTTTATCCTGATAGCAATGGAATGTTTTGAAAAAAACAGTTTTTTTATTTTTTTATCACTTTTTCAACAACAAAAAGCCCCATTGTTCAAATATTAACAATGAACAATGGGACTATCAATTCTATCTTACCACAGGACTCTATGGCTCTATATTTCTGATTAATACATTCCGCCCATATCAGGTGCAGCCGGAGCAGCTGGTGCCGGCTCCTTGATAGTTGCTACTACAGACTCAGTGGTCAGTAAAGTAGATGCAACGCTGTTTGCATTCTGTAATGCGCTTCTTGTAACCTTAACAGGATCCAGGATTCCTGCTTCGATCATATTTACGAAAGTCTCGTTGTAAGCATCAAAGCCTTCACCAACTGGTGATTCTTTAACCTTGTTTACAATAACAGCGCCTTCCAGACCTGCATTTGCTACAATGTGGAACAGAGGAGCTTCCAGAGCCTTTAAGATGATCTTTGCACCGGTCTTCTCATCGCCTTCCAGAGTATCAACTACCTTCTGAACATCAGCAGTAGCATGTGCATAAGCAGAACCGCCACCTGCGATGATTCCTTCTTCAACTGCTGCACGGGTTGCATTTAATGCATCTTCCATACGAAGCTTAGCTTCTTTCATCTCAGTCTCAGTAGCAGCACCTACACGGATAACAGCTACGCCGCCAGCCAGCTTAGCCAGACGCTCCTGTAATTTTTCTCTGTCGAAATCAGAGGTAGTCTCAGCAATCTGCTTACGGATCTGTGCAACTCTTGCTGCGATCATTTCCTTGCTGCCGTTACCATCAACAATAACTGTGTTCTCTTTCTGAACCTTAACGGATTTTGCACGGCCTAACTGCTCCATGGTAGCATCCTTTAATTCCAGGCCAACTTCCTCAGAGATAACAGTACCGCCTGTTAAAATAGCGATATCCTGTAACATTTCTTTTCTTCTGTCGCCGTAACCTGGAGCCTTTACAGCAACTACATTGAAAGTACCTCTTAACTTGTTTACGATCAGGGTTGTAAGAGCTTCGCCTTCTACATCTTCAGCGATGATCAGCAGTCTTGCGCCCATCTTTACGATCTGCTCAAGGATCGGCAGGATCTCCTGAATGTTGGAGATTTTCTTATCAGTGATCAGGATGTATGGATCATCCAGATTTGCTTCCATCTTATCCATATCGGTGCACATATACGCAGACAGATAACCTCTGTCAAACTGCATACCTTCTACCAGATCAAGCTCTGTCTTCATTGTCTTGGATTCTTCAATAGTGATAACGCCATCTTTGGAAACCTTTTCCATAGCGTCTGCTACCATAGTACCTACTTCATCATCAGAAGCAGAGATAGCTGCTACTCTTGCAATCTGTGCCTTGCCGCCAACCGGCTGGCTCATCTTCTTAATAGCTTCTACAGCTGCATCAGTTGCCTTCTTCATACCTTTTCTTAAGATGATCGGGTTAGCACCTGCAGCCAGGTTCTTCATACCTTCATTTACCATAGCCTGTGCCAGCACAGTTGCTGTGGTAGTACCATCACCAGCTACGTCATTTGTCTTGGAAGCAACTTCCTTGATCAGCTGGGCACCCATGTTCTCAAATGGATCTGCCAGTTCGATTTCTTTTGCAATGGTAACACCATCATTTGTAATCAATGGAGCACCAAAAGACTTATCCAGAACTACGTTGCGTCCTTTCGGTCCTAAAGTTACGCGAACGGTATCTGCTAACTGATTTACACCTGCTTCCAGTGCCTTGCGGGCTTCTACACCATATTTAATCTGCTTTGCCATGATTATCTACCTCCAAACGGTCTATACTCTAAAATTTTCGTTTTTTATACTATATACGGGAATCGCGAACAAAACGGGAAACGCAAAATGCCAAAGGCATTTTTCTTTACTCTACAACTGCTAAAATGTCGCTCTGTTTTACGATCACGTATTTTTCTTTTTCTAACTCTACTTCTGTACCTGAGTATTTGGAATAAATAACTTTATCTCCAGCCTTTACCTGCATGGTAACTTCCTTGCCATCAACTACACCGCCAGGACCTACTGCGATTACTTCTGCCTGCTGTGGTTTTTCTTTTGCTGCGCCTGGAAGAACAATACCAGATGCTGTGGTCTCCTCTGCAACTAACTGCTTTAATACAACTTTGTCAAATAATGGAACTAACTTCATAACTAGATTCCTCCTTGATCATCATTCTTATTTTTCTACCTGCAGCTTCTTATTTTCGCTGCTTCTTTCACTCACAATGTAAGTTATAACACCGTTTGTTAGCACTGTCAAGTTCTGAGTGCTAATTTTTTAAATTTGTATCTTTCTTTTGTGAATCTTTTGTTTTTTTCATATTTTTTAGTTCCTTTTTTTTGCTGTTCGTATTACAATATAAGAATCAGACATACTAATGCATAAATTCATACACTATTTCACTATTTCAAAAAAGAAGGGGGTATTTGTATGGCTAAAAGAGGTCTTGGAAAATTTGTAGCATTTGCTGCGATCTCCGGTGCTGTAGCAGCCGGTGTTTCCTATGTGCTCCAGTATAAGATCTACCATAAAGAACTTGATAAGGATTTCCGCGAATTTGAAGACGAGGAAGATGACGAGGACGATACTGTTCAGGAAGATACTTACGATCCGCGTAAATTAAACCGCAATTACATTTCTTTAAATTCAAGCAAAGATGAATTTAAGATGGCTGCCAAAGATATGGCTGCTGCTACAAAAAATGTATTAAAAGATGCCGGCAATCTGTTTTCTGACACAGCACATGAAGCTGTTTCTGCTGCTGTTGATACAGCACATATTGCGCTTCACTCCATGAAAGCAAAAAAAGATGAGTTTTTTGAAGAGGAAGATACCAAAAAAGCAGATATGGAACCAGAAGATGAATTTTTAGATGATGACTATGTAGATGACGATGATCTTTATGATTATGAACGTCTGGATCATACTTCTGGCGAAGACGGCGAAATCTCCGTTTCTGTTAATGCGGATGCAAGTGAAGATCTGGGGGAAGATGGCTCTCTGAAAGCAGAAGAGGATATTAACACAGAAAACGCAGCCGAAGCTGTTTCGAAGTCTGTAAAAGAGACCGCTACCATTGAGGAAGATACAGTTTAAAACATTTATGATAATACCACCGTCAGGTGATATATCCATTAAACAAGAAAACGCGCCGTCCGGCGCGTTTTCTTTATTGTGATGATACCCTGTCTCTTATACACATCTCCGAGCCCACGAGACGGAGCTACATCTC
>UQJF01000171.1 GCA_900541315.1 uncultured Clostridium sp.
GATGTAGCTCCGTCTCGTGGGCTCGGAGATGTGTATAAGAGACAGATATGAAGGAGTTTTTCCCTATGACAAGCCGTGAACTGGAATACATTAAAACTGTAGCCGATGAAAAAAGCATCTCTGCAGCCGCCAGAAAACTTTATATTGCCCAGCCTTCCTTAAGCCAGTCTTTGCAGCGGATCGAAGAAAACCTGGACGCCCATCTTTTCAACCGGACACCTTCCGGACTGACCCTTACTTATGCAGGAAAACGCTGTTATCAGATGGCCTGTCAGGTTCTTAAGATCTACAGCGATTTTGAGACGGAAATAAGTGACATAAAGCAGTTAAAATCCGGACGGATCGTTATGGGAACGACCAACCATCTGGGAACCGTCATTCTTCCTAAGATCCTGCCGGAATTTAAGACAAACAGTCCCTCTATTGAACTGGATATCCGCGAAGATAATACTGGAAAGCTGGAAGAACAGGTACTTACAGGTGCTATGGATTTTGCACTGCTCCATGCTCCAAAGCTGGCGCCAAATCCATTATTGGATTATGAATTTTTATCAGAAAACCCCTTTGTGATCGCACTGGCCAAGGGACATCCATTGATCCAGAAAGCAAAAGAAAAACCGGGCTATCCATTCCCGGTCTTAGACGTGCGTTTATTAAAAAATGAACCATTGATCCTTCTTCATCCACAACAGCGCATCCGCCACGTATCTGACGCTATTCTTGCAAAAGCCAGGATTACCCCTAATATCGTCCTGATATTGAAAAATTATGAAACAGCACAGCATCTGGCCGGTCAGGGCATAGGCATTACCTTTTTGCCTATGGAATATGCTGCCCTGACCTCCGCTGACCATCCGCCGGTACTTTTATCCATTGACGAGTCCTACAGCCCCAGCTGGGATCTGAGTATCGCCTCCTTAAAAGGCGGATTTTTATCCAGGGCGGACCAGTATTTCCTTGATCTGGTGCGACAGAAATTTTCACAGCCACTAAAAAGCAGCATTTGACACCCATCTTCCAAAATGTTCTCCTAGAAACTTTCTGTGCCCGATTTTGTGAGAATATTTTTGGTCAGTTGTGCCCAAATTTCTGAGGCGTACGTGGTGCGTACGGTGATGAAATCCGGGTGCGACTGGCAAAAAATCGGCCACAAAGACAGGTGCAGGATGTACTAATCCCGTAAGATGCGGATTTAAGTGTGCAGGAGCAGGGATCATACTTCGATCTCAATATTATATTTCTTCATCCAGTAATTTACCTGGATCATATACGCCAGCATCTGGGGGCCCGCCATCAGCTGTCCATACCATGGTTTTCCATAGTCAGATGGGCTTTCCAGGAATTTTTCTGTTTTTTTCCTGTCTAAGAACTGTAAAACAGGTGCCGTACTGTCTTCTAATATCTCCCGCACCCGGTCTGCTAACAGCGTTTCATATGCTTTGTCGTAGGTCTTGGGATAAGGGGATTTTCTGCGCCACAGCACTTCATCAGGCAGCAGACCTGCTCCGGACATCCTTAGAAGATGCTTTGCCACACCATCTCTTGTTTTCATGTTCCATGGCACATTCCACAAATATTCCACAATACGGTGATCCGCAAAAGGCACTCTGGCTTCCAGCCCGGAATGCATGCTGGTGCGGTCCATACGGTCTAATAATGTCTGCATAAACCATTTCAGGTTCAGCCATGCGATCTCACGGCGGCGGGCTTCTTCCGGTGTGTCCTCTGCCAGCCCCGGCGTTTCTGCCACCGATTTTTCATAGGTTGCCTGCACATATTCATCCATGTGAAGTTCCCGGATAAAATCATCCGCCAACAGCACCTTTCTGGCAGACAGGTCCATGGTCCAGGGAAATGTTTTCGCCTCAAAGCACTCTTTTTTGTGAAACCATGGATAACCCCCGAATATCTCATCAGCACATTCACCGGTCAGTGCTACTTTATGGGTGCTGCTTACCTGGGAGCAGAAATATAACAGGGAAGAGTCTACATCTGCCATGGCCGGAAGGTCTCTGGCTTCTACGGATGTATACAGCAGATCTGCCTGGGTCACATTGTCACATTCCAGATAATGATGGTCAGAATCTAAATATTTCACCATAATATCCACAAACGGCCGGTCCATGGATGGCTGAAAAGCATTGGCAGTAAAATATTTATGGTTATCCTTAAAATCAAAGGAAAAAGTAGCCAGCTGTTTGTTTTTCTTTTTCAATTCTGCATTGCAAACAGCAGCAACAAGACTGCTGTCCACACCTCCGGATAAAAAGGTACATACCGGCACATCGGAGATGATCTGGCGGCGGATGGCATCCTTGACCAGAAATGCCGTTTTTTCTACGGTCTGCCCATAGCTGTCCTCATGAGGCCTGCTCTCCAGCTTCCAATAACATTCTGCATGCAGACCAGATGCATTGCATACAAGATAATGTGCCGGAAGCAGCTCTTCTATATCCTTGAAAACACCGCAGCCATAAGTTTTTGCAGGCCCGATGCTGAATATCTCATTTAACCCTCTTTTATCCAGTTTAGGAGTGATCCCCGGATAAGCAAAAAGACCTTTGATCTCAGAGGAAAAGATGACCTGATCCTGAAAACAGGTGTAAAATAATGGCTTTACCCCCAGGCGGTCCCTAAACAGCACCAGCCGGTCTTTTACCGGATCCATGATCCCGAAAGCAAATATACCATTCATCTGCTTTACAAAATCCGGACCATATTCCATGTAACCTGTAAGAACTACCTCTGTATCACTGGTTGTGGAAAATTTCCAGCCTTTTTCCATGAGATCTTCCTGCAATTCTTTCGTATTATAAAGCTCCCCATTATACACGATCCCGAAGGTCTTATCTCCCACTTTTTTAAGAATGGGCTGGCGGCCTGAAACCAGATCTCTTATAGACAGTCTCACATGGGCCAAACCAAAATGAGACTCCAGATAATTTCCCTGTTCATCCGGTCCCCGGTGTTTCTGTACTCTTTCCATCTCTTCCAGTATCTGCCGGTAATATTCTTCTTTTGTAAGATAGTCAAAATGACTCTGATAAAATCCGGCAATCCCGCACATATAATACCTCCTTCTATGCCCAATGTTCTCCCAGACTAGTTTTTTGAAAAGATTTTTTATCGCAACATTTATCGCAGCATTTATCACAACACCAGGCATGCTGCCAGGAAGGTGCATGTAAGGCCAATAAACACAGGAAGCATATTTTTCCTCGCCAGCTCCACCGGATCCACGTTACAAATGGCCGCCACCGGGATCAGCCCCCAGGGCACTACCGTTCCGCCGCCGATAAAAATAGCGCTGATCTGCCCCAGACATGCAAGAACGGGAATGGAAGCACCTGTAGCTGTACCAAAGGTCCGCGCCAGCGCACCGGTAAGTGGAAGCCCTGAAAAGCCGGAACCATCCAGTCCTGTAAGACCGCCGATGACCAGCTGCAATAACGCTGTCATATACCGGTTTAAAGGTGCATGATGAGCCAGCCATAAAGCCCAGTCATTTAAAATCCCCCGTTCATAAGAATCTCCTAAAATATGGGTAATGCCATTACCTCCCAAAAAGAAAAAGGCACCGATCACAATAACAGGAGCAAAAATACGAATGGCAAATAAAAATCCGTCTGTTACATATTCTGTCACTTTTTCAAGGGAACCCACTTTAAACTCCATCACAGTGCCTGCACACATTAAGAGGACTGCAGTTCCTGCCACCAGGCTGGTGGCATCCCCGCCCTTGAGTTTAAACAAAATCATAAACAGTATATCCATAAGAAAGGCAACGGGCGTAAGGATTGCCAGGATCATGGCTGTCCTGGAATACGTCTTCTTTCCTGACTTTGCGCCTTTTTCCACCCCTTCGGCCTTTTCCAGCTGCTGATCCTGATTCCATTTCAGGTTCAGATTTCCTTCATTATTTTTCTCATTGTTTTTCTCATTATTTTCCTCAGTTTTTCTCTTCCCGGTTATGGTTACACGGTTGAGTAAAAATGCGCTGCACACACAGGTAATGCCCATGATCCAGAATAACAGCCGTCCTTTGCTTAAAATGTCAGCTGTAGAAATATCTGCCGCCCCTGCGGAAATGGCCGGTGCTCCCTGGATCACTGCATCATAGCTAAGGGCAAAACCATGACCAAACAGGTTCATTGCCATGGCTGCTGCAAGCGGTGTTAATCCCGACTGCACAGCAATGGGAAGGACAATGGCTCCTACCAGTGCAACTGCCGGTGACGGCCACAAAAACAGAGAAAATACAAACATAATGCCGCCTAAGATCCACCAGGAAACAGCCGGAGTCCTCATGACTTTTGACACCGGCCGCATAAGAAGGGCATCACTTCCCAGCTCCTGTATACATTTTGAAAATGCCGTTATCAGGGCAATGGTAGTGATCACCTCCCTAAATTCACTGATGGCATAAATAATGGAACTGAAGATGGTCTGTATTCCCCCGGCCAGACTGCATTTTCCAACAAGGCCGATTCCAAAAAGGAAGGCAATGCAGACCAGTGGAGTATCTTTTCGCAATATCATGGTAAATAAGATCACCAACACCCCCACCAGGTAAAACCAGTGGACCGGTGTTAATGCAATATAGGCTTCAGGCATAAAAAAGCTCCTGCAGTTCATACTTACTACCATAGTATGCTTATCAGGAGCTTTCGGTTTCTATATTAGGATTTAGTTCAATAGGGGCCGAAAGGGTTCCTCCATGTATAAACGCATTCACAGTAATCTTGTCCATTTTGCTCCGCCGCCGATCAGGCAGGTCTCCGGCAAACTCGCTCACTGCGTTCGCTCAAACAGTGCCTCCAACC
>UQJF01000172.1 GCA_900541315.1 uncultured Clostridium sp.
TTGCCGTGAATGCGTTTATACATGGAGGAGCCCTTTCGGACCCTATTGAACTAAAATCCCAATTTAGCCAGAATTTTTCAAGAAAAAAGTAAGGAAGTAGATGCTAAGATATGGTATACTCTAAGATATATAAATCTTCTCATAAAATCAAGTACAGAGAGAACATATAACCAAAGAGGAGGACAAGTAAATGCCCGATATTAATATTTTGGTAGTGGATGACGAAAAAGAGATAGCAGACCTGATCGAGATTTATCTGGTCAGCGATGGTTATAAAGTATTTAAAGCAGAAAATGCAGAGGCAGGACTGAATATCCTGGATAAACAGGACATCCATCTGGTGCTGTTAGACATTATGATGCCCGGAATGAACGGACTGGAGATGTGCAGAAAGATCCGTGAGACCAATAATATCCCCATTATCATGTTAAGTGCCAAATCTACAGACTTAGATAAGATCTTAGGTCTTGGGACCGGGGCAGATGATTATGTGGTAAAACCGTTTAACCCGCTGGAACTGACTGCCAGAGTCAAGTCCCAGCTGCGCCGTTACACCCAGTTAAATCCTAACAGCGGTGCAAGAGAGACTGTAAATAATGAGATCACCATTAAAGGAATGAGTATCAACCGTGATAATCATAAGGTGATCGTAGACGGGGAAGAGATCAAATTAACGCCCATTGAATTTGATATCCTTTATCTGTTAGCTTCCAATCCGGGAAAGGTCTTCAGTACAGATGAGATCTTTGAAAAAGTCTGGAATGAGAAAGTTTATGAAGCTAATAATACAGTTATGGTACATATACGGCGTTTAAGAGGAAAGATGAAAGAAGATACCAGGCAGAATAAGATCATCACCACTGTGTGGGGCGTAGGTTATAAGATTGAAAAATGATGTAAGCAGGCGCTACCGCACCCGTGTGATCACTAACATCATATACAGCGCCATCATTACCTGCCTGGTAGAGGTGTTCCTTGTTACGAACCTGTCAATGGTGGTCCGGTATATGGGAAACAGAGGAAAAATGCTTTTAATGGTTCAGGCCATTGAAAAGCAGCACACGGCAGTGGTCCTGTTATATCTCATACTTGGGATCCTGCTTTTTTCTGTTACCTTTATGATCCTCCAGGAACCTTATATCCGGTATATCAGCAGGATCTCTGAGGCAGTACAGAACATTTCAGAAGGGGATCTGAACACAGTGATCGATGTGATCGGTGATGATGAATTTTCCAGTATGGCAGCCAATTTAAACCATATGGCAGCAGATATCAAAAAGCTGATGGAAAAAGAGCGGGAATCAGAGAGGACGAAAAATGAACTGATCACCAATGTAGCCCACGATCTGCGGACACCGCTGACTTCCATTATCGGGTATCTGGAGCTTCTGGCCGGAAATCAGCAGGTACCTGCAGATATGCAGCATAAATACATAGAGATTGCCTACGGGAAATCAAGGAGGCTGCAGAAGCTGATTGAGGATCTGTTTGGTTTTACCAAGTTAAATTGTGGAAAGATTGCCATGCATGTAGGCCAGATTGATATTGTAAAGCTTCTGGGACAGCTGGTAGAAGAAGCATATCCCAATTTTGTGGAAAAAGGACTGTCCTACGATCTCCAGAGCAATGTACCGGCTAAGATCATTAATGCAGATGGAAATCTTCTGGCACGTCTTTTTGACAATCTGATCGGAAATGCCATTAAATACGGCGCAGATGGAAAGCGGGTGTTAGTAAAGATACACGCAGAAGGTGAAACAGTAACAGTTTCCGTTACTAATTACGGCTATGTGATACCTGCCGATGAACTTCCACTTATTTTCAACAAATTTTACCGTGTGGAGCAGTCGCGTTCCAGCAGTACCGGCGGCACAGGCTTAGGTCTTGCCATTGCAAAAGAGATCGTGGATATGCATGGCGGCACGATCAGCGTAGCCAGTGATCTTAACGGAACTGTATTTACAGTAAAGCTCCAGGTGGATTTTGATGTAGATAAGGAAAATTTCGGACATAAAAATGAGGATTAAAGGATGGATACAGGTAAAAACAGAATCGTTGGAAAGAATACAAAAAGGGCGCTGAAAAGCACCCTTTTTGCCGTCCTTTTGTCAGCTTCCCTAAGTTTGGAAGGACTGGCAGCCATGACGGCAGATGGTCCGGGAGCAGCTTATGAGTCTGCTAGAGAGACCGCGGAAAATACAGCATCAGAAGAAAATACAGCATCAGCAGAAGAAATGATGGGAGAAGGCCCCATTTCAATGGATGTGGTTTACGGATATGATAATGTGGCTAAAAGCGGCCGCTTTCTGCCACTGGACATTTTGTTAGATAATACCCGGGAAATTGATTTTAACGGTGTTTTAAGCGTTACTTCCAGAGAGCCGGATTATGACGGTTACAGCAACAGCTCCCAGGTGAAATATGATGCATACCGCTATGAATTTCCTGTAAGCATAGAAGCAGGTAAAAGTCTGGAGAAGAAATTAAATATTTCTCTCAGTAGCCGCTTGGATGTGATGTATATCAGTCTTTATGATGAAAATGGAAAGCAGGTTTTAAGCAAGCGCCTGAAAATGGATCTGGATACCCAGACAGCCCAACTGTTTATTGGTGTGGTAAGTGATGAACCTGAAAAGCTTTCTTATCTGGACCAGGTGGGTGTCAACTATAGTATGCTGCGGACAAAAACCATTGACCTGGCTGTATATGATCTTCCGGATACAGAATTGGGCTTAGACCAGCTGGATGTGCTTTTGATCACAGATTTTAATACACAGGCCCTTACACAGGAGCAGACGGATGCAATCCTGGAATGGGTACACAGAGGAGGTATCCTTCTTTTCGGAACAGGAAACAGAGGAGAAGAAACCTTATCTGCTTTTAGCAGTCAGCTTCTTGAATATCCGATCTTACCTGCTATTTCTTATGAGATTTCTATGGGATCAGAACGGGGAGTCAAAGAGAGGGGAGATGACCGCCTTACCTTAAACTGCACAGATGTAAATCTGAAAGGTGGTACAGAACTGATCACTAGTGATTCATTTACAGTCCTTTCCAGTACATCCATGGGAAATGGAATGGCAGCAGTGGCTGCTTTTGATTTTACAGATCTGGAAGAGTATTGTTCCAGGGACAGTTCCTATGCAGATCATTTTCTTACCACTCTTTTAGGGGAAGATCGGATCAACAACTTAAACAGTACTGCAGGAGGCGGTAATTACAATCAGTTCTGGTCCATACAGAGCCTTGTAAATACAGGAAATATACGCAATCTTCCCAAAATCGGCTTTTATGTGACATTGGCAGTGGCCTATGTGGTATTAGCAGGCCCGGGGCTTTATTTCTTCTTAAAACAGAGAAACTTACGGGAATATTATCAGCCATCGGTAGCTCTTCTTGCCATTTGTACTACAGGAATGGTGATCATAATGGGTTCAGGAACCCGCTTTTCCGGTCCGTTTTTCACTTATGCCACGATTGAAAATACCAGTGGAACAGATAAATCAGAAACCACCTTCATTAATATGCGGGCGCCTTATAATAAAACCTATTCAGTGGGACTGAATCCCCAGTACCGCCTGTATCCGGTTACCGGCAGTCCCTATTATGACCAGGCGCCTGCAGCAGAATTTACAGATGAAGATAAGGCAGATATCACCATCCGGTACGATGATGATGCTACCTGGATCCAGGCAGTGGACACAGGGGCATTTAATTCCAAAATTTTCCAGATGGAGACGCATAAGGAAAATGAAACAGGAGAAGGATTTTCCGGAGAACTCCGGGCTTTTAACGGAGAGCTTTCCGGTACGATCACCAATAATTATCCTTATGCAGTGGAAAATGCAGCATTGCTCCTTTATAATCAGTTGCTGATTATTGGAAATATGGAACCGGGAGAAACGGTTTCCTTAGATAACCGGCCTGTGACCTTCTGTGCTACTAATTTCAGCTATGCACTGGCTTCCCAGATCACAGGTGTTTCCCTGTATGATATGAATGGGGATATGGAAGATGCCACTTATGTAAAGGCATTAGAAAGAGCAAATCTTCTTTCATTTTATATTGAAAATTATATTTCCGGGTATCATGCCCAGGCCTGTGTGGTGGCTTTTGGAAATGAAAAAGAAAACATGGATTTTATGAAACAGGCAGATTATGAAGCATACGGCTGTACCCTTTTAACAGCCCGGCTGGATGTAAACTATGAAAAGGGCGGGAAAATTTACCGCTCTGCTATGCAGAAACAGCCAAATGTTCTTTCAGGGGAGTATGATGCAGACCGTAACACCATGTACGGAATGACGCCTGTGATCTTAGAATATTATCTGGGAAATGAAACGGAAGTAGAATCTGTGGATTTCCATCCGTTGACAGCCGAGGCCTCAGACAGCCTGCGGTATTATTACACTGTTCCATTTGCAGGAAGCATGTATTTTTATAATTATGATACTGGCAATTATGATCCTGTAAAACCGGACAAGGAACATTTTGACCGGGAAGAATTAGAAGAATATTTATCTCCCGGAAATACCATTACTGTCCGCTATATATATGACACAACAGGAGAGTACACCTGGAACATCATGCTTCCGGTACTGACTGTCACAGGAAGGCAACGAGCAGTTGATTTGAAGTTATAAAATATTATAAACCAGTGTCGCTTTTTATAACTTATATTGCGATTTAGTTCAATAGGGGCCGAAAGGGCTCCTCCATGTATAAACGCATTCACGACAATTTTGTCCATTTTGCTCCGCCGCCGATTAGGCAGGTCTCCGGCAAACTCGCT
>UQJF01000173.1 GCA_900541315.1 uncultured Clostridium sp.
ACGAGATGTAGCTCCGTCTCGTGGGCTCGGAGATGTGTATAAGAGACAGCCATTGGTACAGGCCGTACAGAAGGTGTGTTCCAGCTTGAAAGCGGCGGTATGAAAAGCTTCATGAAGGAGCTGAAGCCGGAGAACCTGGAAGATATCATTGCAGGTATATCCCTGTATCGTCCAGGTCCTATGGATTTCATCCCACGTTATTTAAAGGGCAAAAATGACAAGAACTCCATTACCTATGAGTGTCCTCAGCTGGAGCCTATTTTAAGCCCTACTTATGGTTGCATCGTCTACCAGGAGCAGGTTATGCAGATCGTCCGTGATCTGGCTGGTTATACCATGGGCCGAAGCGATCTGGTGCGCCGTGCCATGAGTAAGAAAAAAACGGCTGTTATGGAGAAAGAACGCCAGAGCTTCGTTTATGGAAATGAAAAAGAGGGCGTAAAAGGCTGTATCGCCAATGGCATTGATGAAAAGACCGCAGATCACATTTATGATGAGATGATCGACTTTGCAAAATATGCTTTTAACAAGTCCCATGCAGCAGCTTATGCTGTGGTTTCTTATCAGACAGCTTATTTGAAATATTATTATCCAAAAGAATTTATGGCGGCGTTAATGTCTTCTGTTATGGATAATGTAAGCAAGTTTTCAGAATATATCCTGACCTGTCGCCGTATGATGGATATTGCCATCCTGCCGCCTGATATCAATGAAGGAGAAAGCGGGTTCTCTGTATCAGGAGACGGCATCCGCTATGGGCTTTCTGCGATCAAGAGCGTGGGAAGACCGGTAGTAGATGCGATCCTGGAGGAACGAAAGAAAAATGGTGTTTTCAGTTCCATGGAAGATTTTATCAACCGTATGACTAACAAAGAAGTGAACCGCCGTACCATTGAAAACTTTATAAAGTCAGGTGCCATGGATTCCCTTCCAGGCACCAGAAGACAGAAGGTTGCAGTAGCGCCGGTCCTTCTTGATAATAAAGCAAGGGAGCGTAAAAATGCCTGGGAAGGCCAGATGAGTCTGTTTGACCTGGTATCAGAGGAAGAAAAAAAGGAATATCAGGTATCCTTCCCGGATGTGGGAGAATATTCCAAAGAAGAGCTGCTGGCTTTTGAAAAGGATATTCTGGGCGTGTACATCAGCGGTCATCCTTTAGATGATTACGAAGGGCTCTGGAGAAAGAATATTACTGCTACAGCAGCCGATTTTATAGTAGATGAAGAGACTGAAGAAGCAGCAGTAAAAGATGGCATGAAAGCGGTAGTAGGAGGTCTGGTGGCCGGAAAGGTAGTAAAAACTACAAGAAGCAACCAGCTGATGGCATTTATCACACTGGAAGATCTGATGGGCTCTGTAGAGGTGATCGTTTTCCCGAAAAATTATGAGGCAGACCGTGATATCTTAACAGAGGATTCTAAAATCTTTATCAAAGGCAGAGTGTCTTTAGGGGATGAACCAGTGGGAAAACTGGTATGTGAGCAGGTGATTCCTTTTGCCAAGGTTCCAAGAGAATTGTGGCTGCAGTTTGAAGACAAAGAAATGTATCAGGCCATGGAAGGAACTATTTTAGGCATTCTAAAAGAAAGTGAAGGCCCGGACAGAGTCGTTATTTACTTAAAGAAGGAGCGGGCGAAAAAAATACTGCCGGCAAACTGGAAAGTAGAGGCTGCAGGAGAACTGTTGGATACACTGGTTTGTAAACTTGGTGAAAAAAATGTCAAACTTGTAGAAAAAAACTTGATTAATCTTGGAAAATGAATTAGAATAACGTTGTGCATTTATTTAAGAACAGAAGTAACACACATCAGATCTGGAGATGTGCTTAAAACAAGGAGGTAGATTGGTATGGCAAAGTCAGTAAAGACCATTGGAGTATTAACCAGCGGAGGTGATGCTCCTGGAATGAACGCAGCCATTCGTGCAGTTGTAAGAGGTGCGATCAATAAGGGTCTGAAAGTAAAGGGCATTATGAGAGGATATGCCGGACTTTTAGATGAAGAGATCGTAGACATGGATACTACCAGTGTATCAGATATCATCAACCGCGGCGGTACCATTCTCTATACAGCAAGATGTATGGAATTTACAAAACCAGAAGGACAGGAAAGAGGAGCTGAGATCTGCCGCAAGCATAACATTGACGGTATGGTAGTTATTGGTGGTGACGGATCCTTCCGCGGCGCAGGAAAGCTTTCTGCACTTGGTATTAATACCATTGGACTTCCTGGAACCATTGACCTGGACATTGCATGTACTGATTATACTATTGGTTTTGATACAGCTGTAAATACTGCGATGGAAGCGATTGATAAGATCCGTGATACATCTACCTCCCATGAACGCTGCAGCATCGTTGAGGTTATGGGCCGTAATGCAGGTTATATTGCTTTATGGTGCGGTATTGCAAATGGCGCAGAAGACATCCTGCTTCCAGAACGCTATGATGGCGATGAGCAGGCTCTGATCAACCGTATTATTGAGAACCGCAAGAGAGGAAAGAAACATAACATCATCATCAATGCAGAGGGTATCGGACATTCTGGTTCCATGGCAAAGCGTATTGAAGCAGCTACAGGTATTGAGACCCGTGCTACTATTTTAGGTCACATGCAGCGTGGTGGTACACCTACCTGTAAAGACCGTGTATACGCATCTATTATGGGTGCAAGAGCTGCAGAACTGCTGGCAGAAGGAAAGAGCAACCGTCTGGTAGCATACAAGCATGGTGAGTTTGTAGATTACGATATCCAGGAAGCATTAAATATGAAGAAGGATATTCCAGAATCCCAGTATGAGATTTCAAAACTGCTGGCAAGATAAACACCGCTATTTTGGTGAATGCCGGCTGCAGTCCGGCTGAACTGTAATGAATGTTGAAAATATGAGAGTCCGCCGCTACCGGTATATGCCGGTGCAGCGGACTTTAATGTGTACAGGAAAAGCTTCGAATGTGCAACGGTGTGTTTTATATGCGGGATTTATGAGTATTGTGACAGAAAGGATAAGAAAATATGACAGATAAAGTGGTGCTCTGCGGAGCTAATTCCTATGAGCAGAAATACTATTTTAACGAAGAATTCCAGTCTCTCCCACAGTCTGTAAAAGATGAGCTGCACATCATGTGTGTCCTTTTTACAGAAGATGTAGGCGGTATCCTTACTATGGAATACGATGAAAAGGGAAATCTGGACTTTCAGGTCATCTCTGAAGAGGGAGATTATCTCTTTGATGAGATCGGCAGTGTGTTAAAGATCAAGGAATACCAGGAGACAAAGAAAGAACTTCTGGAAGCTTTAGAGCTTTATTACAGGACCTTCTTTCTGGGGGAAAATGTAGACTGGGAAGAGGAAAAAGAAGATCAGGAAGGCGACGAAAAGGGAGAAACAGATGAAGTTTAAGATCGGTGATACCCTTTTAGATAACAATGTATTCCTGGCTCCTATGGCGGGTGTGACAGATCTGCCGTTTAGACTTTTGTGCCGGGAACAGGGAGCAGGCATGTCGGTAACTGAAATGGTCAGTGCAAAAGCTATTTTATACAAAAATAAAAATACAAAAGAGCTTCTGGCAGTGGATCCGGCAGAAGGTCCGGTTTCTGTACAGCTGTTTGGCTCTGATCCGGAGATCATGGCGGCGATCGCAGCTCAGATCCAGGACGGGCCATATGCTGCAATTGATGTAAATATGGGATGCCCGGTGCCGAAGATCGTTAATAATCATGAAGGTTCTGCCCTGATGAAAGACCCGGCCCAGGCAGAAAAAGTGCTTACCGCCATGGTAAAAGCAGTGAAAAAGCCGATTACTGTAAAATTCCGCAAAGGCTTTAATGACCAGAGCATCAATGCCGTAGAGTTTGCAAAAATGGCAGAAAGCTGTGGAGTGGCTGCTGTGGCAGTTCACGGGCGTACCAGGGAACAGTATTATTCCGGAAAGGCAGATTGGGATATCATCCGCCAGGTGAAAGAAGCGGTAAAAATACCGGTGATCGGAAACGGGGATGTGTTTACACCTGAGGATGCAAAAAGAATGTTGGAGGAAACAGGCTGTGACGGCATCATGGTAGGCAGAGGTGCAAAGGGGAATCCCTGGATCTTTAAGCGTATCACTCATTATCTGGAAACAGGGGAGCTGCTGCCGGGACCAACGCTTATGGAAGTACGGGATATGATCCTGCGTCATGGAAAGATGCTGACAGAGTATAAGGGTGAGATGACCGCCATGCGCGAAATGCGCAGCCACATGGCCTGGTACACCAAGGGAATGCGGAATTCTGCAGCTCTGCGCTGTGAGATCAATCAGGTAGAAACCTTAGAAGGTCTGGCAGAACTTTTGGAAAAAAGAATGGAAGCAGAATAAAAGCAGAATAATAGTGGCATAAAACAGAGAGCAGGCAGGACAGAAGGAAAGTCTTACCTGCTTTTTACTTTTTAAGACATAACTTATATTAATTTAATACATGCCATAAAAACAACGCAAAACAATACATGTCCTAATTAATACAAGACAGCACGGAACAAAATAAGAAAAAACGAAAAAAACAGGAGGAAATTAGAAAAATGTGCCTAAAAAATGAAGAAAAAGTTGTTAAAAAGATAAAAAAACACAAAACGCACTTGACTTATATTAATATATGGTGTATGGTTATTATACCATACAGATGCAGACAGGAAAGTCCAGCTAATAAATGTCAATAGAAAATGGAAAAAAATTTTCTTAAAAAA
>UQJF01000174.1 GCA_900541315.1 uncultured Clostridium sp.
GGAAAGCGGGACAATATATGAATCATTTGCCGATATGATGTCACCGGAGGATGCAGCAAAGTATCTGGATTTTCTGGAGAATGGAAGCAAAGAAGGATTGACAAGTGCCGAGCTGGCAGGAGTAGAAAAGGCAGATGTATTGCTGGTATCCCAGAAAGTTAAATATGAGGATGTATGGGATTTAAGGAATGCAGGTGATATGCTGGAGAGTGGTACAACAACATTACAAACGGGGGGCGGCAAATTGATTATAATGCGTATATTAAGCGATTAGAAACAATAGATATGGAATATGAGAATATACGGATTGATACTACAGATATATCAAAAATTGCTCAAAATACAGGAATGCCAGAATGGAAAATTAGTAGAATAAAGGATCATGTATTTTCTAATGAGCATATACTTGATGCAGGAGTAAAAAGGTTTGACGCTGATCCGGAAATTGCAGATGCATGGTATAGATTGACAAATGGAACTTATAATCAAAATGATATTGATTTATTGAATCATGAGTATTTTGAATCAAAATTTGAGAGTTTTTATAAGACTGATTATAGAACGGCACATAATAAAACAGAAGAATCAGGAAGAATATGGGATCCATATAAGGAGAATAATTAATGGCAGTATATGTGAAAATGATAAAAAAGTTTGATGATGAGAAACGAGTAGTATATCAATTTGGACCTAATGAAAAGCAGATGGGAGAAATTGAGTTTGACAAAGAAAAAAAAATTTTTAACATTTTGAATCAAGTTAATGATTCAAGAATTTCAAATCAAGCATATGAAAACTGGGCATCTGAACAAATATTAAAAATTATGTTTAGAAATGACGGACAATTTCCAGATGTTACTTCAGTCGAAAAGTGATTTGAAATCATGGCTTGTAAAGGCGGGAGATAAGAAAAAAGGGTTTTCATTGGAGAGCAAGAAGAGGATGATGATGCAGAAAAGATAATTTTGCAAACAGAGGATGGACAGAATGTAAAAGGATATCCGTGTACACCCTGTATTGTTGGAACATGGAAAGACGTATATGATTCAGAAAAAATTCTTAGAAATAACGCAGATGCAACAAGTGAAGGAGATAAGCTGTCTGCATTGACACAGAGATCATTTCTTGTTTGTGCCTATGGAGGATTAATAGAACCCATTTCATCAGGTCAGGAAGAAGAATAGGAGAGGTTTATGGCAGAAGGATTACAAAGGAGAATTGAATATTCCGATTTAAAATTTATCAGTTCCTTTGCCATGGAAAAGATCCTTGATTTTCAGATATAGGAGGATCCAGGGGAACATGCCAGAGGAAACTTTCGACTTCTGTTGTCAGAAAATGGGACAGACATAAACAGCATGAATGCACCCATACAGCTTTTGGGGTAGGGGAATACTGCGGGAACACTGTTCAGCGGATATCCGGAAAAGGTGGAAATCAAAGAAGAAAAAGGATACAGGATTGCAGACATACAGGCTGTGTCAGGAACAATTCTTTTAGACCAGAAAAAAAGTAACCGGGTATTTCAGAAAAAAGTACAGACTTATATGGGGATTGCCAGTACCGTAACAGCAGATACCGAGCACAGTGCCTGCATACTGCCAGGGAGCGACATGCGGACCGGAGGGACGCTGATACAGTATCAGGAAACAGACTGGAGATTTCTGAAAAGAATGGCGCCCCAGCTTGGGCTTCCATTAGTGCCGGATACCAGCTACTATTATCCCCGCTTTTACCTTGGATTGCCGGAAGGTGAAAAAAGGGAATTGGGAGAAATCATTTCCTGTAATCTCTGTTTTGATGGGAGATATTATGCAGTCAGTGGAAAATGCCTTGTTGATAGGGAAGATTTCATTTGTTATGATGTTGTTACGAGGACAAGCCTGTCGCTGGGGGACAGAGTAACATATGAAGGAAGGGAGCTGCTTGTTTCTCGAAAAAAAACAGAACTGGCAGGAGGGGAGGTCATCTTTACATACCGCCTTGTGGGAAACAGTTATACGTGGGTTCCATGGGAGAATAACCCGGACTATACGGGATTGCCATGCAGGGAATGTCGGATATCATGGCATTGTATGCAGAAGGGGCATCCAGTCTTTGTGTGAACGGCAGTGTGGATATGCTGGGCAGGCTGGCAGGAATATCAGCCAGTAAGTATACTGGGTATCCGCCCTATGATGATGCACCTAAGGAGGGTGAATTTGACTGGGATGGATTTACGAGAAACCTTGCAATCGGTCTTGGAGTAGTTGCAGTATGTGCCATTGGTGCCGCAATTAGTATAGCAACGCTTGGTGCTGGAAGTATTTTAGCCGGGGCGTTTATAGGTGTGGGTATTGGTGCATTATCTACGACAGCGATGAAAGCAGGAGAGGAAATTTCGACTGGAAATGTCCGAAGTGCGAAAGAAGCTTTTCGGGATGTAGGAATATCAGCTGCCAGAGGTTTTATAACGGGGGCATTTGGAGCAAAATTTCCGGGAGCACATCGTTTGGTTGAAGGTGTTGTAGATACGACGGTATCAGCAGGTGAAAGACTTGCGTATGCAGTCTTTGATGACAGTATGTCATGGGATGAGAAGTGGGCATATGCTTTTGATCCAGGACAGATGGTGGCAGATTTTGTAACAGGTGTTGTCATAGGAGAAATCCTTGATGGGATAATGGCAGCAACACAGAATAAGTTAAGAAGTATTTTTGCAAATTATGATGTTACGATGCGTGAGGCTCTTGAGACCAGAGTGGTACTTCTTCATTGATAGACATTGATGCAATACGCCCCAAATTAAAAACTCAACCTGACACCGCATTTTTCTGGTCTGGACGAACAGATGGAATAGGTGGTGCTGAGAATGCAGCAAATATTGCTAAAAGTCGAGGCGGAGTTACATTAGAGTCTACAATTGAAATCAAAAATATTGTTATGTCAGAATGGGATTTCAATAATCCGAGTACGATGGAAGCATGGGATTTGGCATCTGGAGCATATGCTGAACAGGTTTCAGGAGAAATACGTGCAGTCATAGGTTCAGAATTAAGACCAGGTAATATATGGGAAAATGTTGAGTTGCCACGTCTTAAGAATAATCCTAATGTTACAAAGATAACAACAATTGACCCCCAAAACAGGTGTAGAGAATGTCGTTTTTGAGAGGTGAGAAAATGAAAATTGCAGGTAGTATGAATTATGTTAAGTTTGATTTGGAAAATGGGTATGTTATAAAAGCAGAAGGAGAAATGCTTGTAGGGAGAAAGTTTGTGGCGTATATGGACACTATGAAAACATGGGAGCCACCACATGAGAATGAGAAAATTAGTAAAGAACAAATAGAAAGAATCATTCAAGAAGTACAGAAAAGTATGAATGAAAATACGGTGCAGATTATTTTTGAATAAAACCTGCTATGTTTCTGCATAATAGTATTTATTAGGGTTATACTTTCGGACTCCCAACAACCTACAACTCCTGCACGTCTATTAATTAATCATCATGGCTGTTGCGAAGCAATTAAGAATCCATGATGTTAATTAATTGACAATAGCGAAATTTTGCCGGGTGGGTATATGGACGAACATAGCGAATTTAAGTATAAGTTAAGGGATGAATAAAAAAATATGCAAAATGGGTTTTGATTACATATTGATGAAGATGAAATCCCAAAAGATATGTTAAATGGGATGTGTATTCATTTTGAAGTATCTACAATAGATATTTGGTAATTTGAGACTTGGATTAATTTTTAGAACGCATTGTTTTCATGGTACTTGCTATTGTGAAGATGATGCGTTTATTTATGGTGCAGGAAGTATAAGAGCAGAAGACGTGGCAGAGCGGTGGAGTGATCGGGGACTATATCAATGACATCAACAGTTACCATTTACATATGTTTGACAAACATGATGTGACAACAAAGAAGTTTGATGCTATAGTAGAAAAAGCAGGGAAAGTGGATGCAAACTATGCGGCACAGATAGAAGGATACTGCAGCCTGCTTGGAGAATACGGGAAAAAATTTGAGGCTGTATGTGCCATGCTGCAGCCGGAGAAACTGAGATTATCCCCGGATAAATACCGCGAAAAACTGGAGGGGATCAATACCGGCTATCAGAATGCCAAGGATACCCACGAGCAGGAACAGTCGGCTTATGAGGCAGAACTGTATGAGATAGAGACTGTCTGGTATAAAAAAATGCTGGACAAAGCGGAAGATTATCTGATACGGAGTGCTGAATGTGTTGTCCTTGGTAATTTTACAGATGAAGTGACAGTACTTGGAGTGGGTGTGCAGATTGTCCTTGGAATTTTTGATCTGGATCTGCCATGTGACATCCGGGATATCATTGCAGATATAAAGAACCTTGCAGAAACAGACAGGGTAAGATGGGATCTGATCGGAATGCTTGCACTTGACCTTATCGGTCTGATCCCGGTAATAGGAGCACTAAAGTATTCGGATGAAGTCGGAACACTGTTTAAGAATGCTGGAAAAGTCAGTGTTGTTGCAGAAGGCGCAGATGGTGTTGGAGCAGTAGCAAGGCATGCAGATGAGGCTGGAGCATGGCTGCAAGGGGTAAAGGTGTTCAGGTATTCGGATGAGACAGCCGAAGCAGTGGCATCCGGAGAAAAACTGTTAAAGGAAAGCGGGACAATATATGAATCATTTGCCGATATGATGTCACCGG
>UQJF01000175.1 GCA_900541315.1 uncultured Clostridium sp.
GATGGAAATTTAGACAAGTGAAAGGGGCGGATAATTATTGTGGATTATACTAGATTTTAGTGTACTCTCGGCATCTTAATGTTCACCCGGAATCCTCTGTACTTGATCTTGTTGAGAAGATTTTTTGTCAGTTGTTCCCAGATTTCAGAGGCGTTGGCGTTGCGTCCGCCTCTGAAATCCAGGTGCAACTGGCATAAAACCGGCCGCAAAAGCAAGTGCTGGAAAGGCTCCGGGAGTACATCTTATATATTCGGAGGATTTACTATGAACAACTATCAGCTGATCGCTTTTGACATGGACGGAACCCTGTTAAATTCAGATAAACAGATCTCTCCTGAGACTTTAAATGCAATCAAACGGGCAGGCGATGCCGGAAAAACGGTTATCTTATGTACAGGCCGTAATCTTGCAGAGCTAAATGCTTTTACAGAAATAATACCTGGCCTGCGATATCTGGATTGTGTCAGTGGTGCCTGTGTTTACGACCTGAAGGAAAAGAAAACCCTTTATTCCCAGGCTCTTAATCCTGGAATCGTAAAAAAATTAATGGAATTTGCCCTGGAAGAAGAGGCCATGATCCATGTTCTTTCAGAACGTTCTATTGTACAGAGGGACCAGCAGTCCCATATGGCCGATTTTCATATGGGCATTTACCAGACCATGTTTGATAAGATCACAGACAAACTGGAAAACATTTACAATTCTTTCTGCCAGGAACCTTTTCCTGTGCTGAAGCTGAACCTTTATCACAAAGATGAATCCTCACGGGCACGCACGGTAGAACGTATCAAGGCTGCCGGGCTTGAAACTGCACTGGCACTGGCAGAGTCTACTTCCCTGGAGTGTTCCGCAAAAGGGATCAACAAAGGCGTAGGGCTAAAGAAACTGTGCGAACATCTGGGACTGCCATTAGAACAGACCATTGCTGTAGGTGATGCAGATAATGATACTATGGCGTTAAAAACAGCCGGTCTGGCAATTGCCATGGGAAATGCAACAGAGCCTGTCAAAGCTCTGGCTGATGTGATAGTAGCTGACTGCGATCATAACGGATGTGCAGAAGCCATTGACAAATATCTGCTGGCAGAAAACCGGCCACAAAAACCGGTGTAGAAAAGACTCGAGAGGACATTAAATACAACGGAGGAATAAAGTATTATGAAAATCAGAACTGCAACTTTAAATGACTTAGACGCATTAGCTGCCGTAGAAGCAGAATGTTTTCCAGCTGCGGAGGCAGCCACAAAAAAAGACTTTGAAAACCGCCTGGCTTATTATGCAGACCATTTCTGGCTGATGTTTGATGAAAATGACAAGCTGATTGCCTTTGTAGACGGCATGGTAACAGACCAGGCCGATCTGACTGATGAAATGTACGAAAAAGGAGAACTGCACAATGAAAATGGTGCATGGCAGATGATCTTTGGTGTAAATACCATTCCTTCCTACCGCAAAAAAGGCTATGCAGGTGAACTGATCAAAGCTGTTATTGAAGATGCCAGAAAACAGGGACGTAAAGGTCTGGTACTTACCTGCAAGGACAAGCTGATCCATTACTATGCAAAATTCGGTTTTGTAAACGAGGGCGTTTCCCAGTCCGTTCACGGAAATGTAGTATGGTATCAAATGAGGCTGACTTTTTAAGCCAGCCCCGTTTCTTTAATCCTTCTGTTATACCAGTTCATCTTTTTTATCTACAGAGCGGTACTTACGGCCATAAGCCATTAGTGCCGCTATTGTTTTGCCGTCTGTGATCTTTCCGGTATAGATCATCTCTTCCAGATCTTTTAATTCCCATGCTTCCACTTCAATGACCTCATCTTCATCCAGATGCTGGTGAGACGGGATCAGGTTGTGAGCTACAAAAATATCAATAGCTTCATCACAGAATGCAACCGTAGTATTTACGCTCATCAGATATTCCAGCTTTTCAGTACGAAAACCAGTTTCCTCTTCCAGTTCTCTGTAAGCGCATTCGATCTTTGGCTCATCCGGGGCATCCAGCTTTCCTGCAGGAATCTCCAGTGTATAGCGGTTTAAGGCATTGCGGTACTGGCGTACCATAAGGATCTTTCCATCTGCATCCACCGGCAGGACTGCAGCTGCGCCATCGTGATGGATAAAATCCCAATGAGCCTCATGGCCATTTGCCAGAACTGTATCTTCATACATTTTCAGGATATTTCCCTGGTATTTTAACTGGCGGTCCAGACGTACCACCGGCATTCCTTCATTTTCTATTTTTCCCATAGTTCTTCTTTTCTCCTTTTATATGATATGTAACTCCCTGAATCTTTTTGTACCTGATCTTGCAAAAGATTTTTGGGCAGTTATGTCCGGTTTTCACAGGCATTAGCATTGCATCCGCTGCAAAAGCAGCTTCAGGTGATGTGCAGCATGCATTTACATTTTCTTACCCTTTTCATAGCTGGCATCTTCTGCCTTGATCACAGCATTCCTAAAGCCCCACTCTTCCAGTGCAGATACACCAGCAATGGTAGTACCTCCAGGTGAGCATACCTCGTCCTTTAACTGACCCGGATGCTTTCCTGTTTCCAGTACCATTTTTGCGCTTCCGAGAACTGTCTGGGCTGCCATCTGGTATGCCTTGGCTCTTGGAAGTCCATATTTTACAGCTCCGTCTGCCAGTGCTTCAATAAACATATATACATAAGCCGGTGAACAGCCACTGACACAGCCAACTGCATCCATCATCCGCTCATCTACCACTTCCAGACGTCCGCAGGCCTCAAAAATACCACAAAGCACTGCCTTTTCCTCTTCATTGTAACGGGACTCCTCATATGCCATACCTGTCATGCCTTCACCTAACAGTGCCGGTGTATTTGGCATGGTACGCACTATACGCACCTTTCCGTCTAAACGTTCTGTAAGGCTTGCAATGGTCTGGCCAGGTGCCAGTGAGATAACGATCTGATCTTCCTTTAATACTGGACGGATCTCCTCAAATACTGTCTCAAAATATTGTGGTTTTACCGCCAGGATCACGTATTCAGACTTTTTTACACACTCTGCATTGGATACTGCATGGGGCACTCCGGTCTTTGCTGTTACAGCCTCCATTTTTTCTTTGTGGGCTGCTGTAAATAATAAGTCTTCCGGCTTATATACCCGTAAAAGTCCGTTTAAAATAGCAGATCCCATATTTCCCATTCCAATGAAACCGATTTTTGCCATATTTTTGCCTCCTGCTATAATTGCCATATTATTTAAACCATTTTAACGCACATACCCGCCCGCATACGCGGACGGGCCAAAATTCTCTCTATATGTGATTTCTATTTATCATACCCATCCATGATACCACAAAAATCAAAGGTTGCAAAGTAATCCTTTGGAGTTTCTGCGCGGCGGATCATCTGGACAGAACCATCTTCCTTTAATAAAAGTTCTGCTGATTTTAACTTGCCGTTATAATTATAACCCATTGCAAAACCATGGGCACCTGCATCATGGATCACTAAAAAATCACCCTTTTTGATTTCAGGAAGCATACGGTCAATAGCAAATTTATCATTATTCTCGCAAAGAGAACCTGTAATATCATATTTATGGTCGCAAGGCGCATCTTCTTTTCCAAGAACAGTAATATGATGATAAGCACCGTACATAGCCGGGCGCATCAGGTTTACTGCACAGGAATCTACACCAATATACTCCTTGTGAGTATGCTTTTCGTGGATTGCCTTAGTAACCAGGCATCCGTAAGGTCCTAACATAAAACGTCCAAGCTCTGTGCAGAGAGCTACATCATCCATTCCGGCCGGAACTAAAACCTCCTCATAAACCTTGCGTACACCTTCACCAATAGCCATAATGTCATTCGGCTCCTGATCCGGACGATAAGGGATACCGATACCACCTGACAAATTGATAAAGCTGATATGGGCACCGGTTTCTTCTTTTAATTTAACAGCCAGCTCAAAAAGGATCTTTGCAAGCATTGGATAATACTCATTGGTAACTGTATTACTTGCCAGAAAAGCATGAATACCAAAATGCTTTGCCCCTTTTGATTTTAAGATCTTAAATGCTTCAAAGATCTGCTCCGTAGTCATACCATACTTTGCATCTCCCGGGTTGTCCATAATGTCATTGCTGATCTTAAATACGCCGCCTGGATTAAAACGACAGCTGATGGTTTCCGGAATAAAACCTAATGTATCTTCCAGACACTGGATATGGGTAATATCATCCAGATTGATGATACCGCCCATTTCATTTGCATAAGCAAATTCCTCAGGTGGAGTATCATTAGAGGAAAACATCACGTCAGAACCGGAAAAACCGCAGGCCTTTGACATCATTAACTCTGTTAAGGAAGAGCAGTCTGTACCACAGCCATATTCCTGCAGGATCTTTAAAATAAATGGATTTGGGGTTGCTTTTACTGCAAAATATTCTTTGTATCCCTTATTCCAGGCAAATGCCTGTTTCAGACGTTTTACATTTTCGCGGATACCTTTTTCATCATACAGATAAAAGGGGGTTGGATAGGTCTTGGCGATTTCTTCTACCTGCGCCAGTGTAACAAACGGTTTCTTTTCCATAATCTTATCTCCTAGTATAATAACTGTCTCTTATACACATCTCCGAGCCCACGAGACGGAGCTACATCT
>UQJF01000176.1 GCA_900541315.1 uncultured Clostridium sp.
AAAATTTATCCTGCGTGTAATGGATCGGTAATTATCGTGGATTATACTAGTACATCGATGTACTGGAAGCTGTGTAAAACTTTGAAAGCACATTTTGAAAAAAAGGAGAACTTCACATGAAAGAACTGGAATTAAAATATGGATGCAACCCAAATCAGAAGCCTGCTAAGATCTTTATGAATGACAATAAGGAACTGCCGGTCACTGTTTTAAGCGGCCGTCCTGGTTATATCAATTTCTTAGACGCATTAAACGGCTGGCAGCTGGTAAAAGAATTAAAAGAAGTCACCGGACTTCCTGCAGCTACTTCTTTTAAGCATGTATCTCCGGCAGGAGCAGCAGTAGGCCTTCCACTTGATGACGTTTTACGCAAGATCTACTGGGTAGACGATCAGGGAGAGCTTTCTGCCCTTGCAAGTGCTTATGCAAGAGCCAGAGGTGCAGACCGTATGTCTTCTTTTGGGGATTTCATTTCTCTTTCTGATGTATGTGACGTTGCGACTGCAAAGCTGATCAAACGAGAGGTTTCTGATGGTGTGATCGCACCAGGCTATGAGCCGGAAGCATTAGAAATCTTAAAAGCCAAGAAAAACGGCAATTACAATGTGATCCAGATCGATCCGGACTATGTACCGGAGGAATTGGAACGTAAGCAGGTGTTCGGTGTTGTATTTGAGCAGGGACATAACAATTTAAAGATCAATAAAGAACTGCTGAAAAACATTGTTACAGAAAATAAGGATATGACGGAAGAAGCAGCCATGGATCTGGTTATTTCCCTGATCACTTTAAAATATACCCAGTCCAATTCAGTATGCTTCGTAAAGGGCGGTCAGGCTATTGGTATTGGAGCAGGACAGCAGTCCAGAGTACACTGTACCAGACTGGCAGGAAGCAAGGCAGATAACTGGTATCTGCGCCAGAATCCAAAAGTGTTAAATCTGCCGTTTATTAATGGTATCCGCAGGGCAGACCGTGACAACGCCATTGACTTATATATTGGTGAAGATTATATGGATGTTCTTGCTGATGGAAGATGGGAAAAGATTTTTAAGGAGAAACCAGAGGTATTTACAAGAGAAGAAAAGAGAGCATGGTTAGACGGTCTTACAGACGTAGCTTTAGGCTCTGATGCCTTCTTCCCATTTGGAGATAACATTGACAGAGCATATAAGAGCGGTGTAAAATATGTAGCACAGCCCGGCGGCTCTGTAAGAGATGATCAGGTCATTGAAACCTGCGATCAGTACGGCATGGTAATGGCATTTACCGGTATCCGTCTGTTCCACCATTAATTTAAGATTTCAAGGAAACGTTAAGATTAAATTAAGGCAGCAGAGTTTGTGCGCCGGCTGAATTTCAGGGGGAAGTACTTATGATGAAGGACCTTACCAGAGAGCACCCGGATAAGATTTTATGGCGCTTTCTGCTGCCTATGTTAGTCAGCGTTATGTTTCAACAGATATACAATATTGCAGACAGCTGTATTGCCGGTCGTTTTGCAGGAGAGGATGCCCTGGCGGCGGTAGGTGCATCTTATCCTATTACTGTTATATTTATGGCGTTTGCCGTAGGAACCAACCTGGGAGCCTCTGTTGTGGTTTCCAGGCTTTTTGGCGCTAAGGATATGGTCAGAATGAAGTCGGCAGTAAGTACGGCTTTTATTGCCTGTGCTTTTATGAGCTTTTTCCTCACATTTATCGGCTATTTTTTCTGCGGCAGTATGATGCGGCTCGTCCACACACCTGAAAATATTTTTGCAGATGGACGGTTATACTTAAAGATCTACGTTTACGGCATCACATTTTTACTTTTATATAATGTGTGTACCGGCATTTTTACGGCTTTAGGTGATTCTAAAACACCGCTGTATTTCCTGATCGGTTCTTCTGTGGGAAATATTATCCTGGATTATTATTTTGTAGCTTGTGTAGGACTGGGAGTGGCAGGCGTTGCCTGGGCAACTTTTATTGCTCAGGGTATTTCCGCTATCCTGGCTCTTACATTTCTGGCAGTACGTTTAAAAAGGATAAACTGCGAAGGAACTTTTAAGTGGCTGGATCTTGTTCTTTTAGCCCAGATTGCTGCTATTGCCATTCCAAGTATTATGCAGCAGAGCGTTTTATCTATTGGAAATATGTTTGTACAGGAGATTGTAAACCGCTACGGCTCTGCAGTGATCGCAGGTTATTCCGGCGCCATCAAGTTAAATACCTTTGCGATCAATTCCTTTATGGCTCTTGGAAGCTGTCTTTCCAGCTATACAGCCCAGAATCTTGGCGCAGGAAAGAAAGAACGGCTGTCTATGGGATTTCGTACAGGTATCCGTTTGTCACTGATCGCCGCTATTCCTTTTGTGGTTCTTTATTTCTTTGCCAGCAGGCAGATGATGGGACTGTTTTTGAATAAGTCCAGTACAGATGCTATTAATGCAGGACGGGAGTTTTTGCATATTGTAAGTCCTATGTATTTTATGATCTCTATTAAACTAATGACTGACGGGATCATCCGTGGTGCAGGTGCCATGCATTATTTTGTAATGGCAACGGTTCCGGATCTGATTTTACGTATCCTGGTAGCATTGCTGCTTACAAAGTATTTTGGAAGTACAGGTATTTGGATGGCCTGGCCATTTGGCTGGATCGCAGCAACGGTTCTGACTATTATTTTCTATCGCCGCATTATTTTCGGAAAATATGTGATCCGCCTGTAAAAAATAAGACATATCTCTGCATATTGATGATTGAAAGTGGTTACAAAATATGATAAAATTCCTGTTGATATTCTAAAAAGTATATGAAAAAGATATCCCAGATACGTGGCGATACGGGAAGAGAAGGATTACAGCAGGTGGCAGAAGAAATCAGAAATACAGAGGAAAGCGGAACTAAAAAAGAAAAGATCACAGAAAAGGCAGTTGTAAAAAACAGCAATATTTTTATAACTATATGTAAATACATAATAAAAGGCACAGGTTATCTGTGTCTTTTTCTTGTTCCCATACTGTCGTATTATTTATTTGAATATGTGACAGGGAATCTGGCAAATATTTCCGCTTTTATGACAGCATTAAATATATGCTGGGTTTATGTACTGTATCTTATCCTTACAGGTATTACAGGAACTACCCGCATATCAGTACCAGTTGGATCAGCTGTATTGCTTATAATATCATTTGCTGAAACCTTTGTAGTAGGCTTCCGGGACCGGCCTATTATGATCTGGGATGTGCTGGCAGTGCGCACAGCCATGACTGTATCCGGCAATTATGCATTTGTTATTTCAGATAAAATGGTACAGGCTGCCAAAGCAGTAGTCGCTGCCAATATTATTTTATGGTTTTTCCCGGTTCATGTAAAAGGATTAAAAAACAGGCTGCTTTTGGGTGTTTCCTGTGTGGGAACTGCTTTTGCTTTTGGCTATGGCTTTTTCCACAGTATTGTTCCTGCACATCAGATGGGGATTAATATGTGGGCAGTTAATGATACTTATGAATCCTGCGGGTATATTTTATCCACAGCCATGTCTTTTCAGTATGTGGTAAAGAAACCGCCGGCAGAATACAGTCAGGGACGTCTGGAAAGTATTTATAAGGAAATTTCTGAAGAAGAGCAGGAGAAAGGAATAAACGAAACAGAAAACGAAGATGATGAGATTTTGTCTCACAAAGTAACTATCCAGCCAGTCAATCTGATCTGCATTATGAACGAAAGTCTTTCTGACTTGCGGGTAGCCGGAGATTTTTCCACAAATCAGGAATACTTCCCCTTTATCAACAGCCTGACAGAAAATACTATAAAGGGAAATCTGTGCATGCCTGTATTTGGCTCTATGACCAGCAATTCTGAATTTGAGTTTCTTACAGGAGATTCAGTTGCCATGCTCCCATCTAATTCTATTGCCTATCAGTTTAATGTAAAGCCGGATGCCAGGACTATGGTAAGTACCATGAAAGACCAGGGATACCGCACTGTAGCTATGCACCCATATCCAGGAGAAAACTGGAACAGAAATGCCTGTTATGCCAATATGGGATTTGATGAGTTCTTAGATGGGGAATATTTTAAGGGCAGTGAGCAGCTGCGTTATTATACCAGTGATCAGGGAGATTTTGAAAAACTGATCCAGGTAGTAGAAGAAAAAGAAGATCCCCAGGAAAAACTGTTTTTATTTAATGTTACCATGCAGAACCATGGTGGCTATGAGGGGACTTTTGATGAGTTTGATCAGACTGTGTGGCTGACTGGTGATATGGAAGGAAAATATCCAAAGGCTGACCAGTATCTTTCTCTGGTAAAGCGCTCTGATGAAGCTTTTGCTTATTTACTGGATTATTTTAGTCACAGTGATGAGCCGACTATGATCGTTATGTTCGGAGATCACCAGCCAAGTGTAGAAGATGAGTTTTTTGATGAAATATACGGCACGCCAAGTTATGAAGTGCCTACGAAAGACCGTTTAATGTGGTATGAGACCCCATTTATCATCTGGACTAATTATGAGCAGCCCTCAAAGGATATTGGAAAGCTGGGAGCAGTGTATCTGTCCTCTTATGTATTAAAACTGGCAGGTCTTGATATGACTCCTTATCTGTCTCTTATACACATCTGACGCTGCCGACGATCTTACGCGTGTAGATC
>UQJF01000177.1 GCA_900541315.1 uncultured Clostridium sp.
CTCGTGGGCTCGGAGATGTGTATAAGAGACAGGGACATACCAATTATTATAGAGGTATTAAAGTAGAAGAAGCAGCCCTTCTTCCAAAGATCAAATTAGAGGTTGTAGTAAGTAAAGTACCTGTAGAAGATGTGATCTCTCTTGCAAAAAAAGTACTTTATACCGGTCACATCGGCGACGGAAAGATATTTGTCTATGATGTAGAAAATGTGGTAAAGGTGCGTACCGGAGAAGAGGGATATGATGCTCTTCAGGGTGATTGAAAACCCCTTATAAAGTACATTTCACTTGAATTTCCTCCTGTTTCATGTATAATGGTTCACAGAAAGCTTTTCTTAAGGCGAAAGCAGAAAGCTTTTTAACCAGCATGTTTCAGGAGGAGTTTTTATGCTATTAAATGCAGTACGGGGTTTCTGCATGGCACTGGCTGACAGTGTTCCAGGTGTTTCAGGCGGAACCATTGCTTTTTTACTTGGTTTTTATGATGAATTTATTAATTCTTTAAACGATATGATCGGAAAGGACAATACAAAGCGCAAAGCAGCCCTTATTTTTCTTATTAAACTGGGAATTGGATGGGTCATCGGCTTTGGTGCTTCTGTTATGGTCCTTTCTTCTCTGTTTCAGGCACACATCTATGAGATCAGTTCTGTATTCCTGGGTCTTACTTTGTTTGCCATTCCCCTGGTAGTAAAAGAAGAGTGGGACAGTATACATGGAAAAGCCGGCTGCCTTATTTTTACTCTGGCCGGCACAGTTCTGGTATTTTGTATTTCTTATTTTAATACTTCAAATAGAGACGGGATCTCTGTAAATTTTGAGCATCTGACTGTAGGCCTTGGGCTTTACCTGTTTTTTGCAGCCATGGTTGCCATTACCGCCATGGTGCTTCCGGGAATTTCCGGTTCTACCCTGCTTTTGATCTTTGGCCTTTACGTACCGGTAATCAATGCGATCCATGAATTTATGCATTTAAACTTTTCCTATTTTCCGGTTCTTGTGATCTTTGGTCTGGGAGTGCTTACAGGCATCATTGCCATTATCAGGATCATTAAGAACTGTCTGGCTAATTACCGTTCCCAGACTATTTATATGATTTTAGGACTGATGATCGGTTCTTTATATGCCATTATCCAGGGGCCTACAACTTTAGATGTACCGCAGCCTCCTATGAACATTTCCACCTTCCATATTGGGTTCTTTATCCTGGGTGCTGTGATATTAGGGGCTTTGGAGTTTTTGAAAACACACCTTGAAAAACAGGATGGAGGAAGAAAATGATGTTAAAACAGCTGAAACGAATGGGCTTACTGGTGCTTACCTGCGCTGTCAGCCTCTTTACTATATCCTTATGTGCTTTTGCAAAGCCGGACTGGCCTCTTGATACAGGCTGCCAGTCAGAAGCCGGGATTGTTATGGATATGGACTCCGGAGCCGTTTTATTTGCCCAGAATATCCATGTGCAGAAATACCCCGCCAGCATTACAAAGCTGCTTACAGCTCTGGTAGTAGTGGAAAATGCCTCCATGGATGACCAGGTAACATTCTCCCATGATGCTGTTTATAATGTAGAGGATGGAAGTGGAAATAAGCTGCAGTTAGAAGAGGGGGATGTCCTTTCTGTAAAAGACTGCCTGTATGTTATGCTCCTTCAGTCCTCTAACCAGGCTGCCAATGCACTGGCAGAGCATGTGGCAGGCAGCAGAGAAGCTTTTGCCGGCATGATGAATGAAACTGCGGCTTCTTTAGGATGCCGCGAAAGCCATTTCGTAAATCCATCTGGTTTAAATGATCCTGAGCAGCTTACTTCTGCTTACGACATGGCCCAGATCGGGTCAGCTGTTTTTAATAATCCTGCTTTATTAGAGATCTGTTCATCTACTAGTGCCACACTGCCGCCTACCATCAACAATCCAAACGGCAGGATCTATTCTATGGAGCATAAACTGGTAGTAACAGATAATTCTGAGGATGAAAATTACTATCCAAGTGCTGTTGCGGGAAAGACAGGTTATACCTCCCTTGCCGGACAGACCTTAGTTACTTATGCCAAACAGGATGACCGCCGCCAGGTAGCTGTTACTTTAAAGAGTACCCAGAGAACCCATTATTCAGATACAAAAACCATCCTGGATTTCGGTTTTGCCCGCTTTAAAAATGTTTCTGTAGCAGAAAATGAAACTGCCTATGTAACAGGAGATGATCCTGTGACCATTGGTGATACGGCCTATAAGCCATCTGACCTGTATTTAGATGAGAAAGCAGTGATCACTCTGCCAAATGATGCCCAGTTTTCCGATGCAGACCAGTATCTTCAGACAGAGATACCTGCAAGCCATCCTGAGGGAGCTGTAGGACGTCTTATCTATACATACAATGACCGCCAGATCGGTGTTGCCTGGCTCTACAGCACAAATGCAGTTTCAGCCGCTGCTTCTGATGAAAGCAGCGAAAGTACAGAAAATACTGATCCTGCCGAAACAAATACTACAGATGATAATAAAAACGGTACGCCATCTGACGTGAAAGATGCAAAGAAAGATAAAAAACCTTTGAAACTGACAAAGGGTGCCTGGATCACAGTTGGAATAGTTGCAGCAGTTCTTCTGGTGGTATTGCTCATTTCCTGGATCATGATCCAGAGAAAGAAAGAAGAAGAGCGCATGCGCATCCTTCGCGAGAAGCGCCGCAAGAGACTGGCTGATATGGGATGCAGTGAAGAAGAATTTGGACGCCTTGTAAATGAGCGTAAAAATGCTTTAAAAGAACGTCCTCTGCCGGAACCGGATGAGGAAGAAATAGAAGAAGCTGAAAATGATGTCATTGAACCTTATCTGGATGAAGAGGACGAGCCAGATAAAACGTCTGAGGAAATGGATGAGATCCAGAATGACTCTTTTGAAGAAGATGAAGAAGATAACGATCCCAAGGAGGACAAGTAATGGGATATTTTCCCTTCTATATGGATATTGAAGGAAAACTGTGTGTCATTGCAGGAGGAGGAAAGGTTGCATACCGCAAGGTATGTGACCTGCTTCCTTTTGGTGTGTGTATCAGAGTTATTGCACTGGATTTTAACGCTGAACTGGAAGCCTTATGCAAGGATACTTTCCGCACTCAGGGACGTCTGCAGCTTAACAGACGGCTTTTTTCCATAGAGGATATAAAGGAGGCCGACTTTGTAATCGCTGCTTTATCAGACGAAGCTTTAAACAACCAGATCTCTGCTTACTGCCGTGAAAACAAAATACCTGTCAATGTAGTAGATGTAAAGGACAGATGCAGTTTCATCTTCCCGTCTATGATAAAAAAAGGACCGGTAACTGTTGCTATTTCCAGTGGAGGCGCAAGCCCCGTTCTTACCAGACTTTTAAAAGACCGTATGAAACAGGTGCTGCCGGAGCAGACAGAAAGTATTGCAGAACAGCTGGGAAACCTGAGAAAAGAGATTTTTTCCCTTTTTCCGGATCTTTCCACAAAGAGAGCCGCTGTTTTTACAGAACTGGCAGAACTGGCACTGGATCAGGAGAAAACTTTAAAGGAAGATCAGATCCGGCAGATCATCCTGAAATATAGAAACCAGGAATGATAAAAACCAGATTTTTTTGAAAGCAACAAAATAAATTTTAACGAGGAACAATATGACAGACTATACATTACGGATCGGAAGCCGAAAAAGTGAACTCGCACTGAAACAGACCTATATCATAGAACGTCTTTTAAAAGAGGCATACCCGGATCTGAAAACTAAGATCATTACTTCCGACACACTGGGAGATAAAAACCTTACAAGCCCTTTGCAATCCTTTGGCGGAAAGGGTGTTTTCGTATCAGAATTAGAAGAAGCCCTTTTAAGTGGACAGATCGACCTGGCAGTCCACAGTGCCAAGGACATGCCTGCAAAGCTGGATAATGGTCTTTGCATTGCTGCGGTATCCACACGGGAATATCCGGGAGATGTATTACTGACCAGAAAAGACACAAAACTGGATCATTTAAAGGGAAATTCTTTCGTTGTAGGAACTTCCAGTCCAAGAAGGCAATGTTTCTTCAAGGAATATTGGGAATATTTATGGAAAATAAACGGGGCTGGCCCGGCCCCGGATCTGACTTTTGAAACTTTGCGTGGAAATGTGCATACCCGGTTAAAAAAATTAAAAGACGGCCTGTATGATGGCATTATCCTTGCACAGGCTGGACTTGCAAGACTGGGGATAACAGAAAGTGATGACCTGTGTTTTTATCCCTTAGATCCTGAGCATTTTATTCCCGCCGGTGGCCAGGGGATCCTAGCTGTAGAAGTTAAAGAGGGAAGTCCTGCTGCCAGACTTTGTGAAAAAATAGATGTCCCTAATGCCCATATCTGTCTGAATGCAGAGCGTGGGGTACTGGCCTCCTTAAATGCAGGCTGCCACGAACCTATTGGCGTATACGCCCGGATCTGTCTCTTATACACATCTGACGCTGCCGACGATCTTACGCGTG
>UQJF01000178.1 GCA_900541315.1 uncultured Clostridium sp.
TCCCTTATTTTAATTGACCGAGTGGTTGTACACAAGTCTGCCCGTGTATAGTAACGTTTTTAATACAAGCTGAGTGTATCATTGCAGGTATATCTTGTAAAATACAGAAAAATCATATATTATATTGAATGGATTGAATAATATATTTGACTGGTACAGTTATTTCGTAAACGATGTACTAGTACACCGTTTTGAAAATGATATATTGGTATTGGATGAAACATCAGGTCTGTTTTATTGATAGAAGATCGTTAAAAGCGAAATGGGGAAAGAAAGGATATGGATCAGGAGATACTGGCGTTTTTAGAGATCTGCCGGTGTAAGAGCATTTCAAAAGCAGCGGAAAAATTATTCATCAGTCAGTCATCCTTAAGCACCAAGATCCGTATTCTGGAGCGGAGATTAGGCTATTCTCTTTTTATAAGGGGAAAGGGAAGCCGCAGTGTAATGCTCACAGATAAGGGAGAAAAATTTCTGGGACTGGCAGTGAAATATCAGGAGATATTGGAAAAAATGTTGGCTTTAGGCCGGGATGGAGGAAGCGAGAAACTTCGGATCTCTTCGATGAACAGTTTAGGAACTCATCTGCTGACACCTGTGTATGAGCGGTTTATGGCGGAAAATCCGGATATTATACTGGAGATAAAGGATTATTCGGATCAGGCGCATCTGGGAGTGGAAGAAGGGATAACAGACCTTGCTTTTACAGTGGTAAAATTTGAGTCTGCTACTGTGCAGGTGCGTCCTGTTTGTGCGGAGCCTATGGTGTTTTTGTGTGCAGAGGACAGCCGGTATATGAACAGTTGGAATGAGAGAAACGTGGAGAAAGTGGAAAAGGATCAGTTGAATCTGGACCATGAAGTATATGTGGACTGGTCGTATGAATTTGTCCATTGGCATAATCAGTTGTTTCAGGGGCGGCAGCCGAAGCTGGCGTTATCTATTATGAACCAGCTTCAGTTTTTTCTGCGCAAAAGGGATAGCTGGGCTTTGGTTCCGGCCAGTGTAGCTGTAGGACTTCTGGCAGAAGGCGGGATAAAGAAGTTGCCGGTGGATTTTAAAGTGCCGCCAAGGGTGATCAATTATATGTGCATGGAAAAGGCAGCGGGAAGCAGAAAAATCCAGCTTTTTTTACAGTGCCTGCGCCAGGTGCTTTTAGAAATGGAACAGGTGGAGTTTGAGATTTACATATAGAAGAATATATTAAAGATATTCGTGATCCGCTTATTTTTCTTTGAAAATTGGTGTGGTGGATATAAAACAGGAGGATGTAAAGGGCATGATAAACAGAGATGACATGCTGGAGCTGACCAGGCGTATGACACCGGCCAGAGCTTCCGTAGGCCGGATCGCAGGGGCCTATTTTGATGAAGAAGGCTATGTGGACGGCACGTTTAATACGAATTTTCTGAAGCTGTCAGCCAGTGAGCGTACCAGAAATTTAAATATGGCGAAAACGGTGCTGATCTCTAAGACAAATGAGCAGTTGAAAGAATACAGAATTACAAAAGAGATGGGAAAGCCGGGAAGTGTATGGCAGCTGCTTGATGGCGTAAAAGAGTCGGAAATGAAGAATGACGGGTATATGGATCTGTTTTACGAGGTTCTGGGAGAGAAATATCACCCGGGATATCCGTTTTCCTGCTTTATGTATTATGGTCAGTATGATGTGCCGGTAAAGGGAACGGACAAGGAGTGGATGGAAGGCTCTGAAGAGGTTTATACTTATCTGCTGTGTGTTATCAGCCCGCTGACAGGTGAATATGAGCCTGGGGTACCGGAGTTTGGATTTTTGTATCCGGCTTTTAAGGACCGGAGTACAGGCTGGGAGTTTGTAAATGTGTATGAGAAGCTGCCGGAACGGGTGCACCGGGAATGGATGGAATGGCTGTTTAAATAAAAAGCAATAATAAATAAAATAATGAGAAATGAAGTTTGCGTTAAATATACTCTCGGAAAATCGGCTGCAAAGACAAGTGTAGGAAAGACTCCGAGAGTACATATTAAAAGGAAAAGGTGAAAATGACAAAGGCTACAACAAAGAAAAAACTGGCTGTTTTAGGAAATGGATTTCTGGCGGGGATCATTGTAGAGGCTTATAACAAGGGTCTTCTGGAGGAATATGAGCTGACCGGTATATTGGGACGGACAAAGGAAAAGACCGAAGCACTGGCAGAAAAAGGCGGCTGCCGTCCATGCAGCACTTTAGAAGAACTGTTGGAAGACAAGCCGGATTATGTGGCAGAGGCAGCTTCTGTTAAAGCTGTTCAGGATTATGGTATGAAAATATTGTCTGGCGGGGCAGATATGATCCTGTTATCTATTGGTGCACTGGCAGATGAAACATTTTACAGAAAGATCAGTGAATGTGCAAAAGAAAGTGGAAGAAAGATCCACATTGCTTCCGGTGCCATTGGCGGTTTTGATGTACTGCGGACTATTTCTCTTATGGGACAGGCACAGACTTCTTTCCGCACAAAAAAAGGACCGAAATCCCTTTCAGGAACACCGTTGTTTGAAGAAAGTCTTATGACGGACAGAGAAGAAAAGCAGGTATTTCATGGAAGCGCAAAGGAAGCTATTTCTATTTTGCCTACAAAGGTAAATGTAGCCATTGCGGCTTCTTTGGCATCTTCCGGCCCTGAAAATGTGGATATGAGTATTTTTAGTGTCCCGGAAATGATGGGAGATGATCACAAGATTACAGCCCAGATACCGGGAGTAAAGGCAGAGCTGGATATTTATTCCAGTACCAGTGCTATTGCGGGATGGAGCGTTGTGGCAGTGCTTAAAAATCTGGTTTCACCGGTTGTATTCTAAATAACAGGAATATAAAAAGGGAAGCTGACATTGCATCAGCTTCCCTTTTAAAAACCTTATTTTAAGCCATTTCTTAGAACTTGCCAGCCTTTGCAGCTTCCTCGATGGAAACAGCAACAGCAACAGTAGCGCCTACCATAGGGTTGTTGCCCATACCGATCAGACCCATCATTTCTACGTGAGCAGGAACGGAAGAGGAACCAGCGAACTGTGCATCAGAGTGCATACGTCCCATGGTATCGGTCATACCGTAGGAAGCAGGACCAGCTGCCATGTTGTCTGGGTGAAGAGTACGTCCTGTACCGCCGCCGGAAGCTACGGAGAAGTACTTCTTGCCTTTTTCGATGCATTCTTTCTTGTAAGTACCAGCTACTGGATGCTGGAATCTGGTTGGGTTGGTGGAGTTACCGGTGATGGAAACGTCAACGCCTTCCTTCCACATGATAGCAACGCCTTCTGTTACGTCGTTAGCGCCGTAGCAGTTTACTTTTGCTCTTAAGCCTTCAGAGTAGGACTTTCTCCACAGTTCTTTTACTTCGCCTGTGTAGTAATCCATCTCAGTTTCAACATATGTAAATCCGTTGATGCGGGAGATGATCTGTGCAGCGTCTTTTCCTAAACCGTTTAAGATAACGCGCAGAGGTTTCTGGCGGACTTTGTTAGCCTTTTCAGCGATACCAATAGCGCCTTCAGCAGCTGCGAAAGACTCATGTCCTGCTAAGAAGCAGAAGCAGTCAGTATCTTCTTCCAGAAGCATCTTGCCCAGATTACCATGTCCTAAACCAACCTTACGCTGGTCAGCAACAGAACCTGGGATACAGAATGCCTGAAGACCTTCGCCGATTGCTGCAGCAGCGTCAGCAGCTCTCTTGCAGCCCTTCTTGATAGCGATAGCAGCGCCTACAGTGTAAGCCCAGCAAGCGTTCTCGAAGCAAATAGGCTGGATCTTCTTAACCTGAGCATAAACGTCCAGGCCTGCATCTTTTGTGATCTTCTCAGCTTCTTCGATAGAAGCAATGCCATAGCTGTTTAATACAGAATTGATCTTATCAATTCTTCTCTCATATGATTCAAATAATGCCATCTTTTTAATCCTCCTAATTGGTCCTCATCATTCTTTACGTGGGTCAACGATCTTAACAGCGTCAGCAACGCGGCCGTACTGTCCTTTAGCCTTTTCCCATGCAGTAGTAGGATCATCACCCTTCTTGATGAAATCGGTCATCTTGCCAAGGTTTACGAACTGATATCCGATGATCTGATCTTCAGCATCTAATGCGATACCGGTTACATAGCCCTCTGCCATCTCCAGGTAACGTGGACCTTTCTTAAGAGTTCCGTACATAGTACCAACCTGAGAACGCAGTCCCTTTCCAAGGTCTTCCAGACCAGCACCTACAGGAAGTCCGTCTTCAGAGAATGCACTCTGGGTTCTTCCGTAAACGATCTGTAAGAACAGCTCTCTCATAGCGGTATTGATCGCATCACATACCAGGTCAGTATTTAAAGCTTCCAGAACAGTCAGGCCTGGAACTGTCTCTTATACACATCTCCGAGCCCACGAGACGGAGCTACATCT
>UQJF01000179.1 GCA_900541315.1 uncultured Clostridium sp.
ACGAGATGTAGCTCCGTCTCGTGGGCTCGGAGATGTGTATAAGAGACAGATTTAACACTATAAAGCATTCTTTGATTTCACATACTAAGAGTACATGACAATGAAAGGAGAATGTTTTATGAAAAAGATCAGACCGTTATTATTTGCATGTATGCTGGTATTTTTATCTCTTTCTCTTACTGCCTGTGCAGGAAGGAAAAGCGGTAATATGAATGAGACTTCAAACAACAGGGCCACCTCCTCAGCGGCTGCTGAAACAGGAACCGGTGAAAATGGTATGACGGGAGATGCTGCATCCGGCTGGAAAGAAGGAGAGAACGGCACATTGACCGGCGGTACCAATGGAGAAACGGAGACTACCGGTAAAGGGCTTATTGATGATCTTACAGATGATTTAAGCCGCGGTGCTTCCGATGCAGCAGGAGCTTTGGAGAACCGGTAAGTTATAGGATAATGAGATAGGCTTTAGATGTATTTCCCGTGTGTATTTCAGCAAGAACTGTCAGGAGAAGGACGCAAAATCTTTTTCCTGGCAGTTTTTTTGCCCTTTTTGCATCACCGTTTACTCTTGAAGGAAAGATAAAAATTTTTTATAATAAAACTGGAGTGCGTGGGAAAGGAACCCATGAAAAAAAGAAAAGCCTTAAGATGTTTAAAGAAGATGCGAAAGGCGGGAATAAGAGCCTGGAAGAAGAAAAAAAACTGCAAATGGCAGGTGGGCTGTGTGCTGTTTCTGGTATCTGTGCTGTGTATGTCCTCTTATAGGGAGCAGGGAAGCTGGCAGGAGATCTGTATCAGCAAAAAAGTATTTATAAAAAAATATCTTATTCAGGAATTGTATAAACTGGAAAAAGAAAGAAATGCAGATGATTCGAAGGACAGGGCAGATACAGTATGGAAAAAACCAGTCCTGAAAGAAGGGGCAGTTCTTTTTCTGAAAGAAGGAAAGCTTTTATTTTACCGGATACGGGAAGAAGAAAAACAGCAAAAAATCACTGATTAGAACGGGGCGGATTCATTCATTAGCAATTTTAATGAGCACTTTGCTTGTATTCATTAAAATCGTGTATTATAATTTCTACTGAAAATGACTTCTTTTATCGACTAGACTTATAAATGATCAAAACAAGAAAAAGCAGTCAATGCAAAATGTATTCCTGACAGTATCCGGATACATAAAAGGCGAAAGCGGAAAGGAAAGACCAATGAACCAGAATCAGATGGACTTTGATATCAGAGGAGATGAAGTGCGGGAGGAATGCGGCGTTTTCGGCATTTACGATTTTGACGGAAATGATGTTGCCTCCACAATTTATTATGGACTGTTTGCTCTCCAGCACAGGGGACAGGAAAGCTGCGGTATAGCAGTCAGTGATACAGAAGGCCCAAAAGGAAAAGTAAGCGCGTATAAGGGAATGGGTCTTTGCAACGAAGTATTTACACCGGATGTGATCGAACCTCTCCATGGAAATATTGGTGTAGGCCATGTAAGATATTCAACAGCAGGAAGCAGTACCAGAGAGAATGCACAGCCTTTGGTATTAAACTATGTAAAAGGAACTTTGGCATTAGCCCATAATGGAAACCTGGTGAATGCGCCTGAGCTGCGCCATGAATTAGAGTATACCGGTGCTATCTTCCAGACTACCATTGACTCTGAGGTTATTGCTTATCATATTGCAAGAGCCCGTATCCATACACCTACAGTAGAGCTGGCTGTAGCAGAGGCAATGAAAAAGATCAAGGGAGCTTATTCACTGGTAGTAATGAGTCCAAGAAAGCTGATCGGAGCCAGAGATCCATTTGGTTTTAAGCCTCTTTGCATCGGAAAAAGAGATAACTCCTATATTCTGGCATCTGAAACCTGTGCTTTAGAGACCATCGGTGCACAATTTATCCGTGACGTAGAGCCAGGTGAGATCGTTACCATTACAAAGGACGGTATTGCTTCTAATAAGGAACTGTGCTTTACAGATCATGGAAAAGAAGCAAGATGCGTTTTTGAATATATTTATTTCGCTAGACCGGACAGTGTATTTGACGGAGTAAGCGTATATCATTCCCGTATCCAGGCCGGCCGTTTCCTGGCAATGGATTCACCAGTGGATGCAGACCTGGTAGTGGGTGTTCCGGAATCCGGAAATGCAGCAGCGCTTGGATATGCTATGGAGTCAGGCATTCCTTACGGAACTGCCTTTGTAAAGAATTCCTACGTAGGAAGAACCTTTATCAAGCCAAAACAGAGCAACCGTGAATCAGCAGTCCGCATTAAGCTGAATGTATTAAAAGAAGCAGTGGCAGGAAAACGTGTGATCATGATCGATGACTCCATTGTCCGCGGAACCACCAGTGCCCTGATCGTAGGTATGTTAAGAGACGCAGGTGCAAAAGAAGTCCATGTACGTATCAGTGCCCCGCCATTCCTTCATCCATGCTATTTTGGAACAGATATCCCGTCAGAAGACCAGCTGATCGCACATAACCGTACAGTAGAAGAAATCCGTGATCTTTTAGGCGCAGACAGCTTATCCTATCTGGAAATGGATCGTCTGTATGAAATGGCAGGAGAAAAGCCAATCTGTACTGCCTGCTTCAGTGGTGACTATCCGATCAAGCCGCCAAAAGAGGATATCCGCGGCAGCTATGATAAGTAGATGGTTGTTTAGATGACGCAGCTATGCTATACTATAGCGAGTGCAGGGAAAAACAAGGGGCTGCGAAGCAGACATTTGTTTTTCACAAACCGTTAACGAATGAATCGTCTGTGGAACAGACAGCAGAGCGCGTCAGCGCGGGGGTCATGAGTAAAAAACGCCTGGTAAGCAGGCACAGGAGGAAAAACCAATGAGTAATGATAAATACGTAAGTCCTCTTTCTGAGCGTTATGCAAGCAAAGAGATGCAGTATATTTTTTCACCGGATATGAAATTCAAAACATGGAGAAAGCTTTGGATCGCACTGGCTGAGACAGAGAAAGAACTGGGATTAAATATCACACAGGAGCAGATCGATGAACTGAAGGCCCATGCAGATGACATCAACTATGATGTGGCAAAGGCAAGAGAAAAAGAAGTCCGTCACGATGTTATGAGTCATGTGTACGCATACGGCGTACAGTGCCCGAAGGCAAAAGGCATTATCCATTTAGGTGCTACTTCCTGTTATGTAGGGGATAATACCGATCTGATCATTATGACTAAGGCGCTGCAGTTAGTCAGAAAGAAAGTATTAAACGTACTGGCTGAACTGGCTAAATTCGCAGACAAATACAAGAACCAGCCAACACTGGCATTTACCCATTTCCAGCCAGCACAGCCAACTACTGTTGGTAAGAGGGCAACTTTATGGATGATGGAATTAAAGCTGGATCTGGACGATCTGGAATACCTGATCGGTTCCATGCGCCTGTTAGGTTCCAAGGGAACCACAGGAACCCAGGCAAGTTTCCTGGAGCTTTTTGATGGAGACCATGAGAGATGCCGCCGTTTAGACCAGAGGATTGCAGAAAAAATGGGATTTTCCGGCTGCTATTCGGTATCTGGACAGACCTATTCCAGAAAGATCGACAGCCGGGTGATCAGTGTTCTGGCAGGAATCGCCCAGAGTGCCCACAAGTTTTCCAATGATATCCGTCTGCTGCAGCACTTAAAAGAAGTAGAGGAGCCATTTGAAAAACACCAGATCGGTTCTTCTGCTATGGCATATAAGAGAAATCCAATGCGCAGTGAGCGTATTGCGTCCCTGTCCAATTACGTAATGAGCGATATGATGAATCCAATGTTAGTTGCTTCTACCCAGTGGTTTGAGCGTACTCTGGATGATTCTGCAAACAAGAGACTGTCCGTGCCAGAGGGATTTTTAGCTATTGATGGTATCCTGGATCTGTACTTAAATGTAGTAGACGGACTGGTTGTATATCCAAAGGTAATTGAGAAGCACATGATGGCAGAACTTCCATTTATGGCAACGGAGAACATTATGATGGATGCTGTAAAGGCAGGCGGAGACCGCCAGGAGCTTCATGAACGTATCCGCCAGCTGTCTATGGAAGCAGGCAGAAACGTAAAAGAAAAAGGTGAGGACAACAACCTGTTAGAGCTGATCGCAGCAGATCCTGCATTTAACCTGTCCTTAGAGGATTTAAAGAAGGCTATGGAGCCATCCCGCTATGTTGGACGTGCTCCAAAGCAGGTAGAAGAGTTCTTAGAGGAAGTCATCAATCCGATCTTAAAGGAAAATGAAGAAGTACTGGGAATGACTGCCCAGATCAATGTATAAAAATTTATTTTAAAATGTATATAGAACACCAGTTTACAACTTTATAAATGATAGACTTGTTGATGAATCAGCTGTTTTA
>UQJF01000180.1 GCA_900541315.1 uncultured Clostridium sp.
TGAGCTTTCATCTCGGTAATTGAATTGCCGAGGATTCCCGCTTATTGTCCTAAAAAGGAGAACCAGCCGCCGCAGCTGCCGGTTCTCCCCTGATCATTTTACTTTTCTTTTCAGGATCACCATGGCTAAGAGGATCAATCCACTAAATATCAAATTTGCCATTGCTACCTTCGTCTCTAAGCGAATAGGTTAATATCCACACATTAGACAGTGTGATATCCATTTCTTTTGATGTACTTAATGCGACACAATAAAATAAAGGGCATTGATACATTTGTATCTAAATTACTATTATCATACCTCATTGATAAGCATTTATCAAATATTCCCCTGCTTTGCCAGTTCCTTCTTCAGGTACCGCAACTGGCCTCCGCAGAGCACTACTTCCAGTTCATTATCTGTCAGGTCTAGCTTTGTCTTAAAAATAAAGCCTTTTGTCACATCTTTGACTACTACTCTCCTTGTTGGGATCTGGTCCAGGAAATTTTCAATCTCCAGTTCATCTCTCAGATCAACTTTTTCATAATCTGCCGGATCCTCAAAAAGCATTGGGACGATACCATGATTTACCAGATTTCCTTTGTGGATACGGGCAATACTCTTGGCAATGACACATTTTACTCCCAGATACATTGGGTTGATAGCTGCATGCTCTCTGGAAGAGCCCTGACCATAGTTTTCACCACCGATAATGATACTGGATCCCATTTCTCTTGCTCTTTCAGAAAACTCAGGATCATATCTGTAGTAGCAGTATTTGGACATCAGCGGGATATTGGAATGCATGCTGGAAAATTCCGCGCTGGCCGGTGTTATATCGTCAGTGGAAATGTTGTCGCCGCCTTTTAAGCTTACCGGCACTTTTAAGTGCTGAACCGGTACTTCCGGAACCGGCAGAAACTTGATGTTTGGTCCACGGACAATTTCTACCTTCTTTGCTTCCTCTTCTGGAAGAGGTTTGATGATCAGGTTGTCATTGATCTCATACTCTTCTTTTTCATGAACTTCTGCCAGAATATCGATCTGATCTCCTAAAATATCTGCTGCTGATGCAAAAGTACCCATAATAGCAGTGGCAGCTGCGCTTTCCGGGCTTACCAGATAGATCTTGGCATTTGGATTTCCTGCACGACCCTTAAAATTACGGTTAGAAGTACGCACTGCAATTCCTTCTGTAGCCGGTGTCTGGCCAATGGCGCAGCATGGTCCACAGGCAATCTCCAATATACGCACACCTGCATCCATAAGCATTCCCAGATAGCCATCTTCCATCAGTGCCTTATAGGTCTGTCTGGAGGCAATGGCACAGGTACAGCTTACATTATCATTTACCTTATGTCCTTTAAATACCAGGGCTGCCTTTGCAATATCTGCATAGCTTGCATTAGTACAGCTGCCGATAAATACCTGCTGAACAGGAAGTTTTTCTACCTCGGACAGTGGTTTTACATTGTCCGGCTGATGAGGACATGCCACTAATGGCTGTAAGGAACTAAGATCCAGGTCGATCACTTCGTCATATTCTGCGTCCTCATCCGCAAGCAGCTCTCTGTACTCATCTTCTCTTTTCTGGGACTTCATGAATTTACGTACCTGTTCATCTGCCGGGAAAATGGACGTGGTTGCACCCAATTCTGCCCCCATATTTGTAATAGTCGCTCTCTGAGGTACTTCCAGAGTTGCTGCACCAGGACCTGCATATTCGTATACATTTCCAAGACCGCCTTTAATGGTCACACGGCGCAGCATCTCTAAAATTACCTCTTTTGCGTTGACACCTGACTTTAAAGCGCCGGTCAGGTTAACTTTGATCACTCTCGGCATTTTCAGACGCATAGGAACGCCGGTCATGGCAGTAGCAACATCCATACCTCCTACACCGATACACAGCATACCAATAGAACCACCGTGAGGTGTATGGCTGTCACCTCCCATGCTTACCTTTCCAGGAGCGCCGAAGCGTGATACCTGGACTGCATGACAGATACCGTTTCCAGGTCTGGAAACATGAACACCGAAATGCTCAGCTGCAGACTGTAAGTAAATATGGTCATCCGGAGTCTTATGATCTACATAAAGAAGATTATGATCCAGATAGCTTACGCTGCATTCTGTGCGGATCCGGTCCAGGCCAATGGCTTCAAATGCCAGATATGTCATAACCGCGTTAATATCATGTGTCAGTGTCTGATCTACTTTTATAAAAACTTCTTCTCCGGCTTTCATGCTTCCGGATACATAGTGAGCTTCAATGATTTTTCTTGTAAGTGATTTTCCCATAATGTTCTGTCTCATGGAATTTAAGTATCTACATAATCATTTCTTTAACTACTGTTTCCGCTGATCCTCTGCCGGGTTGTCTTTTTCTCCTCCCTGCATATGATCATGATCCTGCAGTTTAACCTGAGATACCTCTGTATCTGCCTTTCTGCCGATTCTTATTTTTCCAGATTTCCGTTTCCTGAAAGTTTTCCGGAGCTTCCACACCAGGCACCCGATCACTGCTCCGATCACTGCTGCTGTTATCCAGAATGGGCTGGTAATGATCACACAGATTCCAAAGTTTTTCACTCCTTCTGCCAACCGCCTTCCATTATCTGACAATCCCTTTAAAATCTGCTCTCCAGCAGATTCCGGAACAGCCTCGGTATACCGCTTCACTTCGTTAATATTTAACGTCACCTGACTGTACTCGATCTGGTTGTCATAGAGACGCAGCTGGGATTCGTAAGATTCCAGTTCATAACGGATATCTGACAGCCGCTCTTCTAATGCGATGATGCTATCCATGGAGTCTGCCTTTTCAAGCAGTACCCACAAACGGTCCTGTTCAATCTTTAATGTCTTTTTGCGGCTCTCAATGTCACTGTACTGCAGTGTCACATCCTTGGTGCTTTCTGACCTTCTAACTACGTTTCCTGCTGACTCCACACCATTTAAGAATTCATCCAACCGGTCCTTGGGCACACGTACGGTCAGATCAGCCCAGCGCATCATAGGATTGCCCTGCCAGTCTAATTGATTGCCAGAAACATTTTCATTTTCAATATATCCGCCGAACTGCCTGATCTGTGTTTTCAAAGCTGTCATCAACTGCTCAAACTGCTCAGTCTCAACGTCCATGCTGGCAGTTCTGATCAGCTTTCGGCCTGTTTCTACTGTTGCCATATTCTCTGTTTCTGATGCTGTGCCCGCTGCTGTATCCACAAAAGCTGATGCCCCTTCCCCGGACATCTCCCCCTTCTCATTCTCCACATCCATGGCAGCGGCTGCTGTCTCCATGATATACCCGTTATTGATGCTGTTTTTAGAACCGCTTGCGGCTCCACACCCTGAAATGACTGCCACTACTCCGGCAATTGCAATACCACGCCAATACTTCCTCATAATTTTCCTCCTTCCATGTCTAATGTTCTCCCGGAATCTTTTTTCATTTCAAAAAATAATCTGATTTTTTACCACGCTGCCTTCCTTGTATTTTCAGTATATCAGATTTCTTCCCGTCAAACCTGTCTTTTCCCTTAACTTTGTGCAAAGATTCTCTTGCAGACAGTGCAATAACCAAGCAAACACACTGATGATTTTGCTAAGTATATCCTGCCTTCTTCTTACATGCCCCATTAAAAAAACTTATATATCTTATTAAAAAAAAACTATTTTTCACATCCAGAGTATTGCTGTATAATCATATCCATACTTAATCATACATTTTATGGCCTTTTCCAAGAAAAAGAAGCCAGAAAGGACATTTTTATGACCAAGCTCGATCATACTGCTATCCGCACATTTCATTACGAGGAAGCACAAACGTTTTTTAAGGATGTTTTTAATATGCATATGTGGCGGGAGATTGGTGAAAAACCAGGACGCAAATGCTGGTTCAAAGAAGGGATCCAGTTATGCGAAGCAACAGAAATATCTGTTTCTGCTGAAAACGGCTACGACCATATTTCCCTTGCTGTAGACTCTATTCCTGAAATCATGAAAAAAATCAAAGCATATCCTGTTACCCCTATTAACGACCACTGGTTCTCACTTCCAAACGGAACAAAAATCGAATTAAAGCTTCTTTCAGACTGGAAATTGAATGAGGGATAATATTTTATAAAGCTCTTTGGAAAGTGGGGGAATCTTCTTTATTTTACTTTATTTCTGTCTTCTGTAAGAAATTCTTCCTGTGGAAATGCCACACCATCTTCTACTACTTCATTCCAGATACGGATCATATCTGAGAAGTCTTTTTGCTAAAAGTATCAGGGATTTCGCTTTTAAGATAAAAAGTTCCCCGTTTTGCAAGGGATCCATCTG
>UQJF01000181.1 GCA_900541315.1 uncultured Clostridium sp.
GAGATGTAGCTCCGTCTCGTGGGCTCGGAGATGTGTATAAGAGACAGCCATAGAACCCCAGGAATATTTTCATTCTAATGCCTTTACAAGAGCTGCCTTTGCTAAGATCGATGTCCGTACCCAAAAGGAGATAAGGGGTGCTGTAATGACTTTGTATGAGGCAAAGAGAGATGAAAAAGGGGAGCTGCTTAGGGATGAAGATGGTACCTATCTGCCGGGACAGGTGTATGCTTCATGGATCAGCGGTTATTCTTATGATGATGCAGGCAATCTGAAAACAGATGAAAATGGGGAATGGACCGAAACAGATGAACCACATTGGATCGACCATATTCCTGTAGGGGAATATGTGTTAGAGGAGACAGAATGTCCTTATGAACAGGGCTATGTACAGAAAAAGAGGGAGAATATTCAGATCCTGGAAACGGAGAATGTCCAGTCTTTTACAATGGAAGATGATTTTACTTCTGTTGAGATCCGCAAAGAGGATGGAAAAACAGGAGAACTTCTTTATGAAGACAGCCTGGCAAAGCTTACTTTATATCAGGTGCCGGAAAAGGAAAAAGATAAAACTTTGGAGTCTTTAATGAAAGAAGAAAATAAACTCCTTACGTTTGACCGGGCCGGTTTTATGGAATGGCAGGAAATCTGGGCTACCGGAAGAGAGGAAACAGATGCTGCCGGTTTAAATCCTATTACAAAATATGACTATCAGTGGAAGAAGGTTACGGGAACCAGAAAGGGACGTTACTGTTTTACAGAAAATGGAGCGGTCCGTTTTGAATATCTGCCGGTGGGAACTTATATATTAAAGGAAAGTGTTACACCTTCCGGCTATGCTACAGCAGAACCTGTTTTATTTGAAATTACAGATACCGGTCATTTAGAATTGATCCATCAGGTAGTGATGAAAGACGAGCCATTGCGCCTTAAGATAAGTAAAAATATCATTACAGGAGGAAAAGAGGTAGCAGGAGCCAGTATGGGGATCTATCCGGTGGATGAAAACGGGGAAGTCAGCAAAACACCCCTGGTGCTGCATATTCCAGAGGAAAATGGCTGTTACCGGGACGAAAAGGCAGTGTGGATCTCTGGTATGGATGGAGCTTATACACAGGAAGAAATGGAAAAGGGGGAGATACCCCATGGATTGGAACCTGGAGACCTTAAGCCTCATCAGATCGAATATATTCCTGCAGGTTCTTATATTTTAAAGGAAGAAACTACACCTTATGGATTTTTACAGTCTGTGGATATTCCATTTACCATAAAAGATACGAAAGAAATCCAGAAACTGGAAATGCAGGATGAAATACCACAGGGCAGACTGGAAGTGATCAAACATGACTCTGAAGATCAGGAAATGTTATTACAGGGAGCAGAGTTTGAGCTGTTTAATAAGACATTGGGCACATCCTGTGGAAAACAGGAAACAGACCAGCATGGAAAAGCAGGATTTTTAGCCCAGCCAATAGGATATATGGATAAAAATGGAAATTTCTGCCCTTATGATTATCTGGTAAGAGAGACAAAAGCAGCATCAGGATATATGCTTTCTGAAAAAATAATGGAATTCCAGTTTGAGTATAAGGATGAAAAGACACCTCTTATAAAACTTACTTATGATCCGATCAATGACAGCAACCGGGTGCAGATAAAAAAACTTCTTGGGGATACCCAGGAATATCTGGAAGGTGCTGTTTTGCAGCTGGAACGGGAAGATGAGGTTATAAAAGAAAATGCAAAGGGAGAGTTTAAAGCAGAAAAAGTCTGGATAGCAGCTAAAACGTGGACTACAGGCAAACAGCCTCATTTGCTCAAAGGCCTGAAAGCCGGAAAATACCGTCTGGTGGAGATGTGTGCACCAAAAGGATATACAAAGTGGGATGAACCAGTCTATTTTACCATTACAGATGGAATGACAGAAATACCAGAAGTGATCCTTCGCAATTATGGGACCATTGTACATGTGGAAAAACGGGATGATACATTAAAAACACTGCTTTCAGGAGCAAAGCTGGAACTGGTGCGAAAAGATACCATGGAAGTGATCTGCCGGTGGATATCAGAGGAGCAGAAGGGAAAGACTTTTTATGGACTGGAACCAGGAAACTATATTATCAGAGAACTGGAAGCACCGGCAGGATTTGAGAAGAAAGAAGAAATGGAGATCCGGATCCTGGATGATGTACAGGAGCCACAGGAATTTATTTTCTATAACAGCAGGATCCGTTCTTCAGGCGGAGGCGGAAATCATACTGTTCCAAATAAATCTTATATTTCCTTTAAAAAGACAGATGAAGAGAAAAATCCACTTTCTGGTGCAGTATTTGCATTTTATAACCAGTTAGGTCAGGTAATGGAAATAGCTGAAAGCGGTGAAAATGGTTATTTCAAGATCAAAACCCCGCCAGATGGAACCTATGTTTTCAGGGAGATCACAGCGCCAGAAGGTTATGAGATTAGTCCGGAAGTGTATCATTTTACCATTGAAAACAGAAAACTTGTAAAAGGAATATTTGAGATCAAAAACGAAAAGATACAGGAGAAGAAACAAGGACGGATCCAGGCATTTTATGAAAGAAAAATGAGAACTTCAGGATTTGACGGGGCATATAAAACCGCATCTGGCTACAGGATGAAAACAGGAGATAACAGCAGGATACTGGAAATACTGGCAGCAACAGGTTTAAGCTTTCTGGCAGCCGGATGGTGCTTTTTAAACGGCATAAATGATTCTGAAAAAAGGAAAAGACTGCTTTGGTTTATGGGCATCCTGATGGGAACGGTGCTTTTGGCTGGATTTAGTGCAGCTGCACAGGAGATACAGGAAGAAGAACACTATTACGTATCAGAAGAGATCATTTACCGGGATATACAGGGAATAGAAGATGTACCGCAGACAGCCTGGATCCTGGTAAAAAATCCTGCAAATGGGAAAAGAGAGAGAAGACTTTTTCCATTGGAAACAGTAGAATATATGGATGGATTTTATGAAGAGCCTGAAAGTGGGAAAAATGCAGCTATGTGCAGAGCAGTATATGGCGGTCTGGTTGCCAGAGAGAATGCAAAAGCTTTATCAGATGATAAGGGGGAGTATTTAACGGAGGAATATTTCAGGGAGCTTGATGCAGCAGAACCTCAAAAGGTTGATCATCTGATATGGTTGTTGATCCCGGTTATTTTTGGGAGCATCATTCTGATATGGAGCTGGAAAAGGGGGTACATAAAAAAGGTGTGTCTGCTGATCCGGAAAAATAGCCTGGCATTTGGGATCTTTTTCGCGATACTCGCAGTTTCAGGGATATTAAATACAGGAAAAATCCTGAAAGAATATAAAACTGCAGCAAGATCCTATGAGAATATGCGAAAGGAGGTGCAGAGCGCTTCAATAGATGAAGGGGGAACAGAACCGGAAATTGATGAGGAAAAATTAAAGAAAATAAATCCGGATTACAGTTTCTGGATCCGTATTCCGGGAACATCTATTGATTACCCGGTTGTATGGGGAAAAGAGGAAGCATATTATCTGGATCATGGATTTGACAAAGAAAAACACCTGGGCGGAGCTATTTTTGCAGACAGTGCAAGGATCCCTTTTGTTTCAGCCAATACCATTGTTTATGGTCACAATATGAAAGACGGCTCCATGTTCAGTGATTTAAAAAAGTATAAAGATAAAGATTTTACCAGAGAACACCCATATGTGGAGATCTATCGTCATGGAAAATGGATAAGCTGTCCTGTGACTACATCAAAGGTTATAGAGGAAAATGAAGTGACACCTTATCAGAACGGCACAGATAAGCTGCTTACATTGTCTACTTGTTACGGGAAAACAAAGCGGATGGTGGTTCAAGCCAGAGTAATAGAGTAAAATCCTGCTTATAGTAGTAGAGTAAAAAATTTGTTTATATTGTCAGAAAAGAGTATTTTTGATAAAATATTACAGAGAAAATATTTAATTACGCAATAAAAAATGCATAAAGATGTCCTCCCAGTGGTTTTTATGTACTCTCGGAGTCTTTCCTGCACTTGCCTTTGCGGCCGATTTTCCGCCAG
>UQJF01000182.1 GCA_900541315.1 uncultured Clostridium sp.
AATCAGATTCGCAGACAAGTGAGTGGTATAGTTATTTTGAAAACGATGTACTAGTCACTGGCACAGGCTAAATCTTCGTACATATGTTTCTTTCACAGTATAACACATGTCTGCAGATTATAAAAGGCGCAAAAAAGGCCGCAGCATTTCTGCCACGGCCAGATTTCTATATAAACTTATTTCTAGTACAGTTATTTACAAAACGATGTACTAGCAGTCTGACTACAGGATCTGCGATCATGCCTCAGCCAGATGCTTCTTTAAAGTCTCTCTTACAGCACCCTTTCCAGCGATCAGTTCTGCGAAGATGCTTTCTACATACTCCCCAAGACCTGCCTCATATAAGTCTACGCCGAAAATCTTTGCATTGCTTAAAATCGGGGCTAATACTGCGTGTACGTCACAGGACTCTCCTACCTTTACACTTGCCAGCTTGCCAGCCAGTTCCTCATACATCGGATCCGGGCTTACAGTGAAAGCGTTCAGTTCATCATCTACACCTAACAGATAACGGCACCAGCCTGCCTGAACCATTGGGATGAATTTCAGGGACTTTACGTCAAGGTCAGGACTTGCCATGTACTCCTTAATGGTCTCACCAAAGCGGATAGACAGCTTCTGTGAAGTATCGCAGGCAATTCTCTGTGGGGTATCAGGCATAAATGGGTTTGGTACACGGATCTGAAGTACCTCATCAATAAACTTCTTTGGAGAAAGGATACCAGGATCTGTAACAACAGGAAGTCCCTCTTTGTATCCAATGATCTCAACAAGCTTTACCAGGTCAGCGTCTTTCATTTCATCACTGATCTTGGTGTAACCTAACAGGCAGCCATATACAGCCAGTGCAGTATGCAGAGGATTTAAGCAGGTACACACTTTCATGCGCTCTACCTTCTCTACTGTCTCTCTGGAAGTGAACATAACGCCTGCATTCTCTAATGCCGGACGGCCATTTGGAAATGCATTTTCAATTACAAGATACTGTGCCTCTTCTGCGTTTACAAAAGGTGCTACATAAGTATTCTTGGTGGTAACAATGCTCTCTGTATCAGTAAATCCACAGTCTTCCAGCATTTTCTTTACACTTGCATCAGGGCGTGGGGTGATCTTGTCGATCATGCTCCATGGGAAAGAAACCTTTGCAGGATTTTCAATATACTCTAAGAAGCCCTTTTCTGCCTTTCCATTCTCTGTCCATGCCTTTGCATAAGCATCCACTGCTGCAAACAGCTTGTCTCCGTTGTGGGAGCAGTTATCCATACTTACCAGTGCCAGTGGTGCTGCACCATTGGTATATCTCCAATAACATAATGCTGCCAGCTTGCCAATGTAGCTGTCTGCATTTGCAGGACCTGCCTCAAAATCAGCCTTTACATCAGCGCGGAATGCGCCATCAGGAGAAGTGATGCTGTAGCCCTTTTCTGTAATGGTAAAGCTTACCATCTGAAGAGTATCGCTTGCAAAGATCTCTTTTAAACGTCCCCAGTCATCTGCGTCATGACGGTCTACAGTCAGTGACTCAGCAAGACTTCCGATCACAGTCTTTTCAATGGTTCCATTTGCCTTTAAAGTAACTAAAAGGCTCAGGTCATCCTGTGGGCGGTATGCCTTTTTGATGATCTCATAGTCATAGCCTTCTGCTACGATGATACCGGTCTTTTCAATTCCTTCATTTAACAGCTTCTGCTGTAAAGCTGCCGGAAATGCACGGAAAATGTTTCCTGCCCCAAAATGTACCCACTGTGGGGTTTTCTTTGTTGCTTCCTTCATAGCCTGACGGTCAAACTGCGGAAGTTTGATCTCGGCCTTCTTCCACTGCTCCTTGTTGTTCAGTTCACTGTCTAATAAACGCATAATGATCTCCTCCTGTTTTGATCTATGTTCTCTCGGAATCTTTTTGTACTTGATTTTGTGAGAAGATTTTTTGTCAGTTGTGCCCAAATTTCAGAGGTGTACGCGGTGCATACGTTGATGAAATTCGGGTGCGACTGGCAGAAAATCGGCCGCAAAAGCAAGTGCATGAAAGACTCCGAGAGAACATATCTTATACACTAATATATTACTATCTGAAATTTATTCTACTATATTTCGCAATTAAAATCCATATAAGATTTTGTTAATATCATTGCAAAAGTTGCTGTCTGTACATTCTCGCGTACAACCACACCGCCACTTATAGTCTTTTGACAGCCGGCAAATTAAAAAAGAGCCGCAGCGCGACTCTGTGTGGGATACTGCCCCTTGTTATTTTACGGTCATAGTCTGAACAGTCTGTCCATTCTCTGTGGCCTTATCCTGTGCATTAGCTGCAGCTGCATTTACAAGGATCAGCGCAGCTGCCAGAACCACCCAGGCAAAACTACCTAAAACTTTTCTCAATTTCATGGTACTCTTCCTCCGTTTCCCCATTATACATGACTTTTACAAAAATGCAAGAGAGGGGATATTTAAATATTACAGTTTTTCCATTTATTTTTAATTTTTTTCTGAGAAAACGGGGAATTTTCCATTTTCAGACGCTTACTATTATAGAGAGAATAATAAAACATATGAAAGAACAAAAGAGGTATCTATTTATGATCACATACCAGCCATTCTGGGAAACATTAAAAAACAGCAAAGAATCCACCTATTCCCTGATCCACAACCATTCTATTTCAAGTGCTACTATCAACCGGCTGAGACAGAACCAGCCAGTCAGCACCAGTACGATCAATGACCTGTGCATTATCCTAAACTGTACCCCAGGCGATATCCTTGCCTTTACACCATCTGGTCCGGATCAGATGATACGCAATATGTCTGCCAAGCCCAGATCTATGTCCCGGGAATAATTCTCAATCCACCTATGGATTTGCCCCTTCTGCTGTGTTATACTGAATAGGCAGTGTTTTCCGGTCTCAGGTCCTAAACCTGTTTTATCTGCCGGAAGACCAGAAGGAGGATAAAATGCAGAAAGTGCAAAAAATAGGAAGAAACGATCCCTGCTGGTGCGGCAGCGGTCATAAATATAAAGATTGTCATCTGGATTTTGACGCGAAACTGTCAGAATACCGCCGCAAAGGCTCCAAGATTCCCACTCATGCCATGATCAAGAATCCAGAGCAGATCGCAGCGATCCGCGAAAGCGCAAAGATCAATGTGGCAGTCCTGGATTATGTGGCAGAGCATATCCACGCCGGTATCACAACAGAACAGATCGACCTTTGGGTATATGAACAGACTACTCATAGAGGCGGCATCCCGGCTCCATTAAATTATGAAGGTTTCCCAAAAAGCGTATGCACCTCTGTTAATGATCAGGTGTGCCACGGTATCCCTTCTGCTGATGTTATCTTAAAAGATGGCGATATCATCAATGTAGATGTTTCTACTATTTATAATGGATATTTTTCTGATTCTTCCAGAATGTTCTGTATCGGTGAAGTTTCCCCTGAAAAAAAACGTCTGGTAGAAGTGACAAAACAAAGTATTGATGAAGGCTTAAAACATGTAAAACCATGGGGCCATTTAGGTGATATGGGACAAGCCATCCATGACTACGCCACTGCAAACGGTTATACAGTTGTCCGTGAGATCGGAGGTCACGGCATTGGACTGGAATTTCATGAAGATCCATGGGTAAGCTTCGTTTCCAAAAAGGGAACTGAGATGCTTATGGTCCCAGGTATGATCTTTACCATTGAACCTATGATCAATATGGGAAAAGCAGATATTTTTGTTGATGCGGAAAATGACTGGACCGTTTATACAGATGATGGTATGCCTTCCGCCCAGTGGGAAATCCAGGTTCTGATCACAGAAGACGGATATGAGATTCTGTCCTGGTAATACGATAAGCCATTAAGTCTGTACGCTATATATTTGAGATGTTCAAAAACTCCCAAAGCACAGGAAGCTGTTTTATTTAATGTCGCCTGCTTCTTTGGGAGTTTTTATTTTTTACTTATTCTAGTACATCGTTTTCGAAATAACTATACCACTCACTTGTCTGCGAATCTGATTG
>UQJF01000183.1 GCA_900541315.1 uncultured Clostridium sp.
AAAAAATAACAGAAAGCAGAATTGATGCCAGATGATCGTTCGTGCGTTTGTCGTGCTGTATACAGCTTTTCCTATTGACATTTTTTTCTCTCCGTTTATAATACTGTTAGACCTTTTGTATCTGCCTACGGGCTGAGACGGTATGAGGGGGAGCGCCCTTATACTGCGTACAAAAGAGATGCGATGGGACTCCGTGTTTCGGATTGAGAGGATGCTAGTGAGCATCGACCGCCAATTACAGCTGTAAAAAGGCGCCATCGCTATGTCTATTTTTTAACAGAGATTTGCCAAACGCGCCTTATGGATGCGTTTTTTTATTGCCTGTTTCTATGAAGCCAATATGAAACATCTTCATCCAGTATACAGCCAGAATGAGGAGAGAAAACGATATGAAAAATTCAAAAACACACGTAACGAAACTTGTCTTCCTTGCCATGATGGTAGCTTTGGGAGTAGTGATCTCCCCTATTCTTCGTGTAGAGGGAATGTGTCCTATGGCACACTTCATCAATGTGACCTGTGCTGTTATGCTTGGTCCCTGGTACGCTTTTGTATGCGCTCTGGCTATTGGCATTATCCGCATGGCCTGCATGGGCATCCCGCCTCTGGCACTGACTGGTGCAATATTTGGTGCTTTCCTTTCCGGTATGCTCTACCGCCTTTCCAAAGGCAAACTGGTATGTGCTTTTATCGGCGAAGTCATTGGAACCGGCATCATCGGAGCTATTATTTCCTATCCTGTAATGACACTGATCTGGGGACGTACCGGACTTACCTGGTTCTTCTATGTACCATCCTTTATTGCAGGTACACTGATCGGAGGAAGCCTTGCTTTCATTTTCTTAAAACATTTACAGAAAGCACACATGTTATCCACATTCCAGGCAGCTTTAGGCTCTCAGGTCTACAATAATACAGATACCGTTGTGAATGACTCTCTTGGCATCGCATTTTTAGGCTTTATCGGCTATCTGGCTGCTACTGTTGCTGTAAAGCAATTCGTTGCTGAACCTGGACCAGTAGCAGGCAGTATCAAATATATTGTTCTCATTGCCTTTATTACAGTGGCAGTGGTATACTGGAATACAAATAAGAAACATGCCTGATGTACATAAATGTACTAAATATCTACAATGATAAAACAAACGCTGTAACAAGCCTGCATGGTTCTGTTGCGGCGTTTTTATTATATAAACATATTGAGATATATTTTTAAGGAGAGCATCTAATGGACAATATAAATAAAACAATAGATGAAACTACGAATATAGAGAATGAGCCTGTTCTTTCCTACTTAAAACAGATCCGCAGCCAGCTCCGTAATCAGGCGCCGCTGATCCACTGCATCACCCACCCGATTGTGATCAATGACTGTGCTAATGCAGTTCTGGCCATTGGTGGTCGCCCTATTATGGCTGAACATCCAGCAGAAGTGACTGACATTGCTTCCAGTGCTGCAGCCCTTACAGTCAGTCTTGGAAATATTACAGATGCAAGAGCTGAGTCCATGTTTCTGGCCGGAAAAGCCATAAAAAGAATTAATAATACTGAAAATGGAAAAAGAGCCTCCGTGATCGACCTGGTAGGGATCACCTGTAGCTCTTTCCGCATGGAACTTGCAAAACGTTTTATTAAAGAATGTGAACCTGCTGTCATTAAGGGCAATGGCTCTGAAATACGTGCTATAGCAGGAACTGCCTTTCACGGCACTGGTGTGGACGTAAGCGCAGCTGATGCTGTCAGCGCAAAAAATCCTGATTCCGTCAAATCTATGGCCCATATTGCAGGAAAACTGGCCCAGGAGACTGGTGCTGTAGTTATGGTCACAGGTGAAGTAGATATCATAGCATCCCCTGAAAATGAGATTGCCTATGCCATCTATAACGGCTCTCCCAACATGGCAAAAGTAACCGGCACCGGCTGTATGCTTACCTGCATTACAGGTACGTATCTTTCTGTCACAGACGCCCTTACAGCCTGTGTTCTGGCTGCACTCACGTTAGACTGTGCCGGAGAATGTGCCAATGCTGCAAAAGGCCTTGGAACCTATCATATTGAGCTGATTGACCAACTTTCCCTCATAAATGAGACCAAGATTGCCCAGTTAGCAAATATACAGTTGCTGCAATAACGCTAAAGTAAATCATCATTACCATTTCGTTGTAAAAGCAACATTTTAGCGATTACTTTCATGATCCTTTAATTGCATAAACCCGGACATCATACATCCACCTGCTGCCCCGGTCCCAAGGATCTGGGGCATTTTTTCTTCTGATATTCCACCAATGGCATACACAGGAATATTCACTGCCTTACATACATTTTCAAGAAATTCCAGTCCCCGCCCCGGCAGCCCTTTCTTGCAGTCAGTTTCAAAAATATTTCCTGCAAATATATAATCAGCCCCCAGATGCTCTGCCTCTTTTGCGTCTTCTACAGAATGAACAGACGTACCAAGAAGGGTAAGCCCATCAGTCCGTCCCATCGTTTTAAGCATTTCTAAAGGCAAATGCAGCTTATCATATCCTAAATGCTCCACTACTTCTGGAAAACGATGCAAAATAAGGGTAGTCCCCTCCTTTTCGCATAATCTGATAACTGCCTTTGCCAGTTCTTCGTATTTTTCTTCTGTCAGATCCTTTTCACGCAGCACCATAGCTTTTGGATGAAGGGAAGCAACGTATGCAAGCTGCTTTATATATGCTTCGCTCCAGTCTGTCCCTGCGTTTATTTTCTCATTTTCATTACTTTCTCTTATCAGATGCCGGTTGGTTACTGCTATCATCTTTTCGTACATATCTTTCCCCTTTGGTTCAAAACACCATTTCAGGCACGCAGGCCCAGCCCCTTAGAAGCATTTTTGTAGTAACAGACATGTCACTACAGCCCCTTGGCAGCATTTTCATAGTAAAAAAAGCTCCCGGAAGTAATTCCGGGAGCCAAATCATTTGAGCATAATGTCCATTCAGACATGTTGTATTACTTATATATAAATTCTGTAAAATTATTCGATGATAGATACAACTCTACCAGAACCTACAGTACGTCCGCCTTCACGGATAGCGAAACGAAGTCCCTGCTCCATAGCTACTGGATGGATCAGTTCAACAGTCATTTCTACGTTATCGCCAGGCATACACATTTCAGTACCAGCTGGTAACTCGCAAACGCCAGTTACGTCAGTTGTTCTGAAGTAGAACTGTGGACGATAGTTGTTGAAGAAAGGTGTATGACGGCCACCCTCGTCCTTGGTCAGAACGTAAACCTGAGCGGTAAATTTGTGATGGCAATGTACAGAACCTGGCTTGCACAGACACTGTCCACGCTCGATCTCAGTTCTCTGAACGCCACGCAGCAGAGCACCGATGTTATCACCAGCCTCAGCGCTGTCAAGGAGCTTACGGAACATTTCGATACCAGTTACAACAGTCTTACGGGTATCTTCGTGAATACCAACGATCTCAACTTCGTCGTTCAGGTTCAGAGTACCACGCTCTACTCTACCAGTAGCAACAGTACCACGGCCAGTAATGGTGAATACGTCCTCTACAGGCATCAGGAAAGGCTTATCTGTTTCACGAACAGGATCTGGAATCCAGCTGTCAACTGCATCCATCAGTTCCATGATCTTATCGCCCCATGGTCCCATTGGATCTTCCAGAGCCTTCAGAGCGGAACCCTGGATGATAGGAGTATCATCGCCTGGGAACTCATACTCGTTCAGCAGTTCACGGATTTCCATGTCTACTAATTCAAGTAACTCAGGATCGTCTACCATATCGCACTTGTTCATGAATACTACGATGTAAGGTACACCTACCTGACGGGACAGAAGGATGTGCTCTCTAGTCTGAGCCATAACACCATCAGTTGCAGCTACAACCAGGATAGCGCCGTCCATCTGAGCAGCACCAGTGATCATGTTCTTAACGTAGTCAGCATGTCCTGGGC
>UQJF01000184.1 GCA_900541315.1 uncultured Clostridium sp.
ATTCCCGCAATCCTCGAACACCTCAAACTCCCATAAAATGGCGTGTTCACACCATATATCCAAAAAAGCTATTGCAAACTGATCTTACATCATCACTTTGCAATAGCTTTCTTTATACTGTATCTGAATCTTAATTCTCGTTCATTTTAGCCAGCTTCGCAGCCTGGTCAGCGGCGATCAGGTTGTCTAACAGTTCCTGGATATCACCATTCATAATAGAATCGATCTTGTATAAAGTCAATTTAATCCTATGATCAGTAACACGTCCCTGTGGGAAGTTATAGGTGCGGATCTTCTCAGAGCGGTCTCCGGTACCAATCTGGCTTCGGCGTTCTTCTGCCTCGGAATTCTGGCGTTTTTCCAGCTCTAAATCATACAGCTTGGAGCGTAACAGGCGAAACGCCTTTTCCTTGTTCTGCAGCTGTGATTTTTCTGTCTGGCTGTAGATAACGATACCCGTCGGCATATGAGTCAAACGTACTGCGGAGTCAGTGGTGTTGACACACTGTCCACCATTGCCAGATGCACGCATTACGTCAATACGGCAATCATTCATATCGATCTGAACATCTACTTCTTCTGCTTCTGGCATAACTGCTACCGTTGCTGTAGAGGTATGGATACGGCCGCCGGACTCTGTCTCAGGCACACGCTGTACACGATGTACGCCGCTTTCATATTTCAACTTGGAATAGGCGCCTTTTCCTGTAACCATAGCTACAACTTCCTTAAAGCCGCCGATACCATTTTCATTGATACTGATGATCTCTACTTTCCAGTGCTGGCTGTCTGCGTAGTTGGAATACATACGGTAAAGCTCAGCTGCGAAAAGAGCTGCCTCGTCACCGCCTGCGCCTGCACGGATCTCCAGGATAATGTTCTTATCATCATTAGGGTCTTTTGGAAGAAGGAGGATCTTTAACTCATGCTCCAATTCCTCAATGCGTTTTTTTGCATCGGATAACTCTTCCTTTGCCATTTCACGCATTTCCTCATCATTTTCTTCATCTAACATTGCCAGACTGTCTTCTACGTCCTGCTTTGCCTGCTTATACTGCTTATAAGCTTCTACGATCGGTGCCAGTTCAGCCTGTTCTTTCATCAGCTTGGTAAAGCGTTTGGTATCCTGGGTCACATCCGGATCCCCAAGCATAAGCATCAGTTCTTCATAATGAATCAACATATCATCCAGTTTATCAAACATAATTTCTACTTCTCCTTCCTGGCACATACCACCCGGTCGTTTCCAGTCATGTCACGGACAGTCCTAAGCCCTTTAAATCCCATTGTTTCAAATATCTTTGTTACATCCTTTGCCTGATCCCAGCCGATCTCCATATAGATCTCTCCACCGTTCTTCAGGTATTTTTTTCCTTCTTCTGCTAAAATGCGGTAAAATTTCAATCCGTCCGGCTCACCGTCTAATGCCATCCGTGGCTCATGGTCTTTCACCTCCGGCTCCAGCCCTTCTATCACCTGACTCGGGATATAAGGGGGATTGGATACGATCACATCATAGCGGTTTTCTGGATCTAAAGCAGAAAACATATCGCTTTTTATAAATTTCACTGGATGATCCAGAAGTTTTTCCCCATTGGATTTTGCCACTTTCAACGCTTCTTCTGACAGGTCAAGAGCGGTTACATCTGCATAGCCTCCAAGCTTTGCCAGACTGACAGCAATACAGCCGGAACCGGTACACACATCTAAAAGTGAAATATTTTTCTCTTTGTGTTCGTTTAATATCAGTTCAACCAGTGTTTCTGTATCCTGTCTTGGGATCAGAACATGTTTATTTACATAAAATTCCAGTCCCATAAACTCCTGGACACCAGTAAGCTGCTGAAGAGGGATACGCATTTCTCTTTTACTTATCAGTTCCCAGTATTTATCAATTTTTTTCCGTGTATCCGTATCTGCTTCTGTTACATTTGTCCCATTTTCCGTTTCTGTAAGAGGGCGATCCCTTTTTACAAGAAAAGACGCAAAATTCATGTCAAATACATCTAATAAAAGGAAACGGGCATCTAAAAGCGGGTCAGGAACACCTGCTTTTTCCAGTTTTTCTTTTCCTTCTTCTAAAAGAGTCCCAAGGGTCATTTTCATGCCTGTTCCTCTTTCTTCTCCCAATCCGGGAAGTTTTCGTCCAGATAAGCCCGCCAGTCAAACACTTCCTCTACAGCAGCGATGGCTACTTCGATCATAGTATCGTCTGGCTCTTTGGTGGTCAATCCCTGCATCCACATTCCCGGACGGCTTAAAATATCTACCAGTTTAGAATCATGTTTTCCTGCAAAGCTTAAAAACTCATAGGAAACACCTGCGATCACAGGGACCAGCACAATGCGGCTTACAATACGCAGCCAGATGGTGTCGGTGCGGATCACCATAAAAAACAGAATGCTGATGACCATAACGATCATAATAAAGCTGGTACCGCAGCGCTTGTGCTCCTTGGAGCTGGCCCGTACATTGGCTACATTCAGCTCTAAACCATGTTCAATACAGTTGATGCATTTGTGTTCGGAACCATGATACATAAAGGTTCGTTTAATATCTTCCATGCGGGATACCATTTTTATATAAATAACGAAGATGGCAATACGGATAAATCCTTCTAAAATCGCCATCACAGTATGGGACGGGATCACTTTTTTACATATATTGGAAATAAACATAGGCAGCAGCATGAAAATACCAATCGCCATGATAAAGGAAAAGATCATAACAACGGTCATAAGGATGCCTTCTAATTTTTCGCCGAAGACCTTATCCAGCCACTGTTCAAAGCGGCTCTCCTTTGCATCTTCGTCATCTTCAAAGAAGCTGCAGGACCAGGTAAGTGCCCTCATGCCTACGATCATGGAATCTGCAAATTTAAACACGCCCCTGATAAAGGGAATACCCAAAAATGGATACTTTTTTGTTACGCTTCTGTAAGTATCTTTTTTAACCTCGATCTCTCCATCGGGTTTACGGACGGCTACTGCATAGTTTTCACCATTCTGCATCATAATGCCTTCGATCACTGCCTGTCCGCCAATTCCTGAATATTTCATCTATGCATTACCTTTCGATTTTCATGTACTTTCGGAGTCTGAATCCGAAAATGCATTTTAACGCAAAGGGGCTGAGCCGCAAAAGCTCAACCCCTTAAATTCTCTCTTATAATTACTGAGCATTGATGCCGTACTTACGATTGAACTTATCAATACGTCCACGAGCTGCAGCAGCCTTCTGCTGGCCAGTGTAGAATGAATGGCACTTGGAGCAAACCTCCACATGGATGTCCTTCTTGGTAGAACCAGTTACGAACTCGTTGCCACAGTTGCAAACTACCTTTGCCTGGTAGTAATTTGGATGGATTCCTTCTCTCATTTTATTCACCTCTCTGATATAATTTGCGGTTTCCGACCGCGGCCTGTATGCCAATCTGCCTCTGTACACTGCAAGCAGCCGGTAGGTACCGTCACCAGAACGCACAGATATCAGCATCTTTTAAGTTATACGCATCCTTCCCGCAAGGTTCTGACTCACGCGAATGCTAAAACTGCCTGTCTCAGGGCATAAATATCTTGTATCTCTGAACAGCTATATTAGTATAGCATAGTTTACCCACATTGACAAGAGAAAAAATAATTTTATGCACAAAAAAACCTGGTCATCTCTGCCCAGGCTAAATCTATAAAATCTATACATACCTTCAAAACCACATATTGAACTACCGAATATCAACCACAACTTATTTTATTCCACAACTTAGCGACTCATTCATAAAACCTGACGGTTTTA
>UQJF01000185.1 GCA_900541315.1 uncultured Clostridium sp.
GCAGCGTCAGATGTGTATAAGAGACAGAACTGATACAACAGAATTTTTCAGCGTAACCGGCGCTGCAAAGTCAGGCAAAAACCTTCCCCACAAATAAAAATGTACTTTTCTTCACACGCAAAAATCCCCTGCCATCTGGCAGAGGATTTTTTGCTATGCGTAACTGAAATGCCCACTAACGCAGCTTCAGCTTTTACACTCTTACTTCTTCTCTATATCTGTGTAATACAAATGTCTTGGAAGTCCATCTGTCATGATCGGGGTTAATTCTGCCTGGATCAGCGGGCGGATATAATTTACAAATTCTTCTGTTACATAATCTCCTGCTTCATTGATCCAGTTTCTTGGAACTTTCTTCTCTACATTTGCGATCTTGTGTACATCGTAAATATCAGTAACGCAGATATATGGATCATCAGAAACTCTCTTTAAGATGATCATCTTGCCTGTTTCACCTTCAAATGCTTCCTTTACAGCAGCTCCACCTACCTGATAAGCCTCTGTAATATCCACTCTGGATACAATATGGGAAGCGCATCTTTGAAGAGAGTTAAATTCGATCGCCCTGGTCTTACAGCCAACTTCACGATTTATCTTTTCAGCCAGAAAACGGGCAGTTCCTGTCAACTGCTTATGACCAAATGCATCTACAAACTCAATACCATCCGTCAGTTCGCATACATATCTGCCATCAGCTGTTTTTACACCCTCTGATACTGCAACTACTACAGATTTTTTCTTCTTATGCAGCTCTGCTACCTTTTTCATAAACTCATCTACATCGAAAGTAACCTCTGGCAGGAAGATCATATCAGGTCCTTCACAGTCTTCGCATTTTGCCAAAGCTGCTGCACCAGTGAGCCAGCCTGCATTTCGTCCCATGATCTCTAAGATGGTCACATTCTGCTGGTCATATACCAGACCATCCCGGATCACTTCTTTTGTAATAGAGCCAATATATTTTGCGGCACTTCCATAACCAGGTGTATGGTCTGTAGCTGCCAGGTCATTATCAATGGTCTTTGGTACACCCATGAAACGGATATCGCTTCCGTTTAACAGGGAATAATCGGAAAGTTTTTTAATGGTATCCATAGAGTCATTTCCTCCAATATAGAAGAAATACTTGATCTCCATTTTATTTAAAATATCAAATATCTTGTCGTAGATCTCTCTGTCCTTTGAAATATCCGGCAGCTTAAAACGGCAGGAACCTAAGTAAGCAGAAGGTGTTCTCTTTAAAAGCTCAATGTCCAGGTCGTTTTTAATATGGTCATCTAAGTCCACATATCGCTCCTGCAAAAGCCCCTGGATACCGTGAAGCATGCCATATACCTTATTTGCACCTCTGTCCTTTGCTGTTTTAAATACACCCGCAAGACTTGAATTGATCACTGCTGTAGGGCCGCCGGACTGTCCTACGATCACATTTCCTCTTATACCATTCATAGTATAAAATACCTCCCATGTTTTAATAGGTTCTCTCGGAATCTTTTGTGACTGATTTTGCGGCCAATTTAACGAGAGTATGATTGTAAGCGCTTACACCTATATTTTTAATTGTAATACAGGAGCAGGCAATTAGCAAGTAATTTTTGTTTGCAAATTTTTTTAGGTTTTTACAATTTTTTTGTTGATAATTTTTACTATATTTGTTACAATATTTTCAGGTCAATAACTACATTTTTAACAAACGTATGTGTATTAGGAGGGTATTATGAAAGAACTATTATTTTTAGTCCCGGTAGTAGGACTGGCAGGTTTACTGTTTGCCATTTTCCTGAAATCTTATGTGATCAAACAGGATCCGGGAAATGACAAAATGCGTGAGATCGCAGACGCTATCGCAGAAGGAGCAAGAGCATTTCTGGCTTCCGAATACCGTATTCTGGTTATTTTTGTTGCTGTATTATTTGTTGTCATCGGTGTTGGTACACACAACTGGGTAACAGCTGTATGTTTTCTTACCGGAAGCATCTTCTCTACCGCTGCCGGATATCTTGGAATGAGCGCTGCTATCCGCGCAAACTGCCGTACCGCCAATGCAGCCCGCACCCAGGGTATGAAACATGCTCTGGCACTGGCATTTTCCGGCGGAAGTGTTATGGGTATGGCAGTTGTTGGTCTTGGGCTTTTAGGTGTAGGAGCCCTTTATCTTATCACCGGTGATGTTTCTGTTCTGTCCGGTTTCAGCTTAGGCGCTTCTTCTATCGCATTGTTTGCCCGTGTAGGCGGCGGTATTTACACCAAGGCTGCTGACGTTGGTGCTGACCTGGTTGGTAAAGTAGAAGCCGGCATCCCGGAAGATGATCCCCGCAACCCGGCTGTTATCGCAGATAATGTTGGTGATAACGTTGGTGACGTTGCAGGTATGGGGGCTGACCTGTTTGAGTCTTATGTTGGTTCCCTGATCTCCGCCCTGACTCTTGGTATTGTATTTTATCAGGAAGCAGGCGTCCTCTTTCCTCTTTTACTTTCCGCAGCAGGCATCATCGCTTCTATGATCGGCTCTGCTTTAGTAAAGGCCATTGGAAATGCAGATCCACACAAAGCTTTAAAAACCGGCGAATACAGTGCTACTGCCCTGGTTGTGATCAGTGCCCTGTATTAAGCCGTACTTTCTTTGACAACTTCCTAGCTGCCTTCACTGTGATCGCAGGACTTTTCGTAGGGGTTCTTATTGGTGCGATCACTGAAGTTTATACTTCCGGTGATTACCGTTTTGTAAAGAAGATCGCAAAGCAGTCTGAAACCGGTTCTGCTACTACTATTATCAGCGGTCTTGCAGTAGGTATGGAATCCACTGCTGTTCCAATCCTGTTAGTTTCCGCCGGTATTCTGATCGCCAACCATTTAATGGGACTTTACGGTATAGCCCTTGCAGCTGTTGGTATGCTTTCTACTACAGGCATCACAGTTGCTATTGACGCATATGGCCCAATCGCTGACAATGCAGGCGGTATCGCTGAAATGTCCGGTCTGGATGAATCTGTCCGTGAGATCACTGACAAATTAGACTCTGTGGGCAACACCACTGCTGCTATTGGCAAAGGATTTGCTATTGGTTCTGCTGCTTTAACTGCCCTGGCTCTCTTCGTATCCTATGCAGAAGCTGTTCAGTTAAAGACCATTGATATTTTAAATGCACATGTTATTGTAGGTTTATTTATTGGCGGTATGCTTACTTTTCTCTTCTCAGCCATGACCATGGAATCTGTATCCAAGGCAGCCCATGAGATGATCGAGGAGGTACGCCGTCAGTTCCACGAAGATGCCGGTATCTTAAAAGGCACTTCCCGTCCGGATTATGCTTCCTGTGTTTCCATTTCCACCAACGCAGCCTTAAAAGAAATGTTTCTTCCAGGACTTATGGCTGTCCTTGCTCCGATCACAGTAGGTCTTATCCTGGGTCCGGATGCTTTAGGCGGACTTTTGACCGGTGCTCTTTTAACCGGTGTACTCATGGCTATCTTCATGTCCAACTCCGGTGGCGCATGGGATAACGCAAAGAAGTATATCGAAGAAGGTAATCATGGCGGCAAGGGAAGTACAGCTCATAAAGCTGCTGTTGTAGGCGATACAGTAGGTGACCCGTTTAAGGATACCTCCGGTCCGTCTATTAACATCCTGATCAAGCTGATGACTATCGTATCTTTAGTTTTTGCTCCTCTCTTCCTTCAGTTTGGAGGACTGATCTAGTACATTGTTTCGTAAATAACTGTACTGATCGCGTAGGATGCGGATTTGAGTGTGCAGGTCTAAAAACGCAGGCGTAGCGGGCTACG
>UQJF01000186.1 GCA_900541315.1 uncultured Clostridium sp.
GTGTTCGAGGATTGCGGGAATTGCATAGCAATGGAGCAATCCGGTTACATCAGTGGGTGGCAAAATTTACTTTTGACACTCACATCATAGTATTCGATACATTTCTGGAAGCAGGAGGACTTTTTATGAAAAAAAGATATATATCATTTCTTGCAGCTGTATTGGCAGGTGTACTTGCTGTTGGCTGTCTCACTGGCTGTGGGAAAATGGATGAAGCTGCAGGTGGAAAAATGACAGCTGTGACACTTAATGAAGTCGCCCATTCCATTTTCTATGCCCCGCAATATGCAGCGATTGAACTTGGTTATTTTGAAGAAGAAGGCATTGACCTGACTGTGGTAAATGGTGCTGGTGCTGATAAAGTAATGACAGCGCTTATTTCCGGCGATGCCCAGATCGGTTTTATGGGGTCAGAAGCTAGTATTTACGTAAGCCAGGAAGGTGCTGCAGATCCGGCTGTGAATTTCGCCCAGTTGACCCAGCGTGCAGGTAATTTTCTGGTGGGAAGAACAAAACAGACGGATTTTAAATGGGAAGACTTGAAAGGAAAGAAAGTGCTTGGCGGAAGAGCAGGTGGCATGCCTCAGATGGTATTTGAATATATCTTAAAGAAACATGGAATCGACCCCAAAACAGATCTTACCATTGACCAGAGCATCAGTTTCGGCCTGACGGCAGCAGCCTTTACTTCAGGAGATGCAGATTATACCGTAGAATTTGAGCCCTTTGCAACTACGCTGGAAATGGAAGGCTGCGGAACTGTGGTAGCTTCTTTGGGCCGTGATTCCGGTTATGTGCCTTATACTGCTTACTGCGCAAAGAAAAGTTATATAGAAAAGAACCCGGAACTGATCCAGAAATTCACAAATGCCATCCAGAAAGGACTGGATTATGTAAATTCCCATTCTGCATGGGAGATCGCCAAGACGATCCAGCCACAGTTTAAAGATACACCGGTGGAAAAAATCGCTACGATCGTAGACCGGTATAAATCCCAGGATACATGGAAAGAAAATACGGTTTTTGAAAAAGACAGCTTTGAGCTTCTGGAAAATATTTTAGAGGAATCAGGAGAACTAAAAAAACGGGTGCCATATGAAAAACTGGTACGTACGGATTTTTCTATCAATGCTGTTAATGCAGTCCAAAAATAACTCTGATATCGAATTGCTATGTGCTTTGCACTCCCGCAATTCTAAAAACATTCGTAATCCGCTCATTTTTCTTCAAAAAATGGCTCCTTACTCATGTTTTTGGCGGGCCCCAAGTTCAAAAATCCTCCTGCAAGCAAGCTTGCAGGAGGATTTCCGACCTTTTGCCCCTGATATCAGGAAAATAGAATATTACAGTTTGACCATTGCATAGTCTTGTTTCCATATCCATGAAAACAAGACTATGCAATTTATTGCAACAAAAACTGAAATCGATTGCAAAAGCACTTGACAAGACTATATAAAAAGGCGTATGATAAAGTCATCAGAGAAACAGGAGAGAAATATGACGATCTACGACATCGCAAAGCAGGCAGGTGTATCTGCCAGTACCGTTTCCAGGGTCATTAATAATAAGCCCGGGATCAACGCCCAGACGCGTAAAAGGGTACAAAAATTATTAAATGAAAATCATTATATTCCCAATGAAGCAGCCAGAGGTCTGGTGATGCAGTCTTCTAAGATCATCGGTATCCTGATCGAGGATCTGCGTATCGAGCATCATACAGAATCGGCCTATGTGATCGAACAGGAGATGACTGCTTTAGGTTATACCTGTATTACTCTGAGTACCGGGCGGAAGGATGAGAAAAAGGCGGATTACATCCGCATCCTGGAACAGCGGAGAGTAGATGGTGCCATTCTCATGGGTTCTATGTTTGAAACAGAAGCCGTGAAAAAAAGCATTGAAGAACACCTCCCGGATATTCCTGTAGCCATTGTAAACGGCTATCTGGATCTGCCAAATGTTTATGGTGTCCTTATTGATGAAGAGCGGGGAGTAAAGGACTGTGCCGAGCTGATGCTTAAGAAAGGAAAGAAGCATCTGGTAATGGCAGTGGATTCTGATACACCTTCCAATCGGAATAAGCAAAAAGGCTATATAAGAGCCATGACAGAGCAGGGGATCGCTAAGAAAGATATCCTCTTATATACGGCGGTAAACAAAGAATTTACCAATCCCCGTGATGTGAGGGCTGCAGGTGCAAAGCTTACAGAACATATCCTTACAGAAAGACCTGAAACAGACGGAATTATCTATACCACAGACCTGTTGGCAATAGGCGGTCTGGAAGCAGCAAAAAAAATGGGAAAACGTATTCCGGAAGAGCTTGCGATCATGGGCGTGGATAATACTATGTACGGTGAGATCGTTACACCAAAGCTTAGCAGTCTGGATAACAAGCTGGTGGAAGTCAGCCAGAATGCTTCAAGGGCTATCCTGGATGCCCTTGATAAAAAAGAAGTGTCCCATAAAGTGATGCTTCTGACAGATATTAAAGAAAGAGAGACCACATAACATTTGCCGGAAAGATTTCTTCATCGGAAAGTTTCTTTGCAGATGTGTGGATGGAAAGAGAAAAGGTTCTTTCAATAGAACCATTTTCTTTTAACATTATTGAAATCGATTGCAAAAAAAGCAATTAAAAAAGTATAAAAGATGAAAGATAAAGGAGAAAGTGATCATGAAAAGAGTTCCTTATGAAGTAATGGTAAATGAGTTTGAGAGAGTATTAACCAAGTACGGTTTTGAGCCAAAGGATGCAAAGGCTTCCGCAGAGCTGTTTGCACAGAATTCTATGGCTGGTGTATATTCTCATGGATTAAACCGTTTCCCAAGAGTTGTTGATTATTTAAAGAAAGGCGAGATCGATCCAAAGGTAAAGGCTGAAAAGATCATGGGATTTGGTGCTTTTGAGCGTTGGGACGGACATCGTGGTTTCGGGCCTTTAAATGCAAAACTGGCAATGGACCGTGCAGTAGAGCTGGCAAAGGAATTTGGTATGGGTATCGTTGCACTGGGAAATAACAATCACTGGATGCGCGGCGGCAGCTATGGATGGCAGGCAGCAGACCAGGGCTGTATCGGTATCTGCTGGTCCAATACCTGTCCAAACATGCCTGCATGGGGTGGTATGGATCGTAAGATCGGTAATAATCCACTGATCTTTGCAGTACCAAGAAGTAATGGAGAGCATGTAGTCATTGACTGTGCCGTATCCCAGTTCTCTTATGGAAAGTTGGAAGACTGCCGTTTAAAGGGACAGCAGCTGCCGGTACCTGGCGGATATGATACCAATGGCAATCTGACCACAGATCCTGGGGAAATCGAAAAGACCTGGCGTGTACTTCCAATGGGTTACTGGAAAGGCAGCGGTATTTCAATTGCTCTTGACCTGATCGCAACTGTACTTTCTAACGGAAATTCTGTACAGAAGATCGGCACCTTCGGCGATGAAGTAGGTCTGACCCAGATCATGATCGCTATCGATCCGTCAAAGGGCAACAGCGTAGAATTGACTGATGAGATCGTAAATAATATCGTAGCAGATGTAAAGAGCTCCATTCCTGTAAAAGAAGGCGGAGAAGTTTACTATCCAGGCGAACTGGAACTGTTAAACATCAAGCAGAACAAAGAAGAAGGTATTCCGGTCATCGAAGAAAAGTGGGAAGAAGTACTGGGAATGTAAGCTTCTGTCTGCACTAGTACATCGTTTCGTAAATAACTGTACGAATCACGTAGGATGCGGATTTGAGT
>UQJF01000187.1 GCA_900541315.1 uncultured Clostridium sp.
ATTGAAAATTCATTCTGCGTCATTTTGCTGAAAGTGAATGATACAGTACACTAGTCATTTGCAGGTCTTGTGGATCCTAAGAAGATTTCAGAAGAGCATCAGAATACCTGGGGAAAAGAAAAATGGAAGAACGGATACTTGTATGTTTATCATCTTCACCGTCTAATGGAAAGATCATACGCACAGCTGCCCAGATGGCAGAGGCTTTTAATGGAACATTAACGGCATTATTTGTAGAAACACCTTTGGCCGGAAAAATGGGAAAAGAGGATCAGGAGCGTCTGAAAGAGAATATTAAGCTGGCAAAACAATCCGGGGCAGAAATAGAAACAGTTTACGGTGATGACATTTCTTTTCAAATCGCGGAGTTTGCCAGGCTTTCAGGGATCACCAGGATCGTGATCGGACGCAGTGCTGCAAAGAAAAAAGGGATTTTTGCAGGAACATCTCTTGTGGAAAAGCTGATCGATCATGCGCCTGAAATGGAGATTTATATCATACCTGACAGCCAGATGGGACCTGAGGTGATCCGCAAATGGAACAGGCTGGCGCAAAAGAATGATTTTTCCCTTAAGGCAGCGGTTCAAAGTGCAGGCATCTTATTTGCAGCTACAGCAGCAGGCTGGATGTTTGAAAAGTTAAAGCTGACAGATGCCAATATCATTACCGTTTACATTTTAGGCGTACTTCTGATCTCTATTGTAACAGAAGGCTGGTTCTACAGTTTTTCGGCTACTATAGCCAGCGTTCTGGTCTTTAATTTCCTGTTTACGGCACCTCGTTTTACCTTGCGTGCTTATGACCGGAGTTATCCTTTTACATTTGCAGTCATGTTTCTTGCAGCTTTGATCACAGGATCCCTGGCATCAAGGCTGAAACAGCATGCAGGACAGGCGGCAAGGGATGCGTACAGGCTGAAAGTACTTTTGGATACAAACCAGCTTTTACAGCAGGCTAAGGGAAAATCAGAGATACTGGAAGGAACGGCACAGCAGATCGTTAAACTTTTGAAAAGAGAAACGGTTATTTATGATGTGAAAAATGGAAAACTGGGACAGCCTCTGCACACCATTCCACAGGGGGGAGAAATCCTGGTTGAAGATGAAACCTGTGAGGAACAGGCAGCTGTATGGGCTTTAGAGAATAACCGCCATGCCGGAACAGGAACAGACCATTTTAAGCAGGCAAAAAGGCAGTATCTGGCGATCCGTGTAAACAGTACCGTTTATGGTGTGGTAGGTATCATGATCCAGAAACAGCCGTTAGATGCATTTGAAAACAGTGTGCTATTGTCCATATTGGGAGAATGTGCCCTTGCGCTGGAGAATGATAAAAATGTCCGGGAAAAGGAGGAGGCTGCGATCCTGGCAAAGAATGAACAGTTAAGAGCGAATTTGTTAAGAACGATCTCTCATGATCTGAGAACGCCTCTTACATCTATTTCAGGTAATGCAAATAATCTCCTTTACAATGAAAGCTGTCTGGATGCACAGATGCGCCGGCAGATCTATGGGGACATTTATGATGATTCCATGTGGCTGATCGATCTGGTGGAAAATCTTCTTTCTGTGACCCGCATCGAGGAAGGACGGATGCAGATCCGCCAGTCAGCAGAACTGGTGGATGAGGTGATCAGGGAGGCGTTAAAACATACCGGGCAGAGCCGGACAGGAAGAACTATAAAGGTAGAAGAGGAAGATGAGCTGATCCTTGCAAAGATGGATGCAAGGCTGATCGTCCAGGTACTGATCAATCTGATCGGCAATGCAGTAAAGTATACGCCTCAGGGAACGGATATTACGGTTCGGGTGAGGAAAGAAAAGGCAGAAAACGGAGAAAACTCCCAGGTTATCATTTCTGTATGTGATCTGGGGGATGGGATCCCGGATGACAGAAAAGAAAGAGTATTTGACATGTTTTATACTGGCGGTGATCAGGTGGCAGACAGCCGCAGGAGCTTAGGACTTGGGCTTGGGCTTTGCAGATCTATTATTAATGCCCATGGAGGAAAAATATGGATATCTGATAATATTCCCCATGGAGCAGTCGTTACATTTACATTGCCTGCAGAGGAGGTGGCATTAAATGAGTAAACCATTGATATTGGTTGTGGAGGATGATGTTCCGGTAAGAAATCTGATCACGATCACATTAAAGACCCATGGATACAGATACCTGACTGCCGGGACTGGAGATGGAGCAGTTATAGAAACTTCCTCCCACAATCCGGATGTAGTTCTTTTAGATCTGGGACTGCCTGATATGGATGGTGTAGATGTGATCCGGAAAATACGTACCTGGTCTAACTTACCTATTATTGTGATCAGTGCAAGAAGCGAAGATACGGATAAAATAGATGCACTGGACGCAGGGGCAGATGATTATCTTACAAAGCCTTTTTCTGTAGAGGAGCTGCTGGCACGTCTGCGTGTTGTGGAACGGAGAATGGCTCTTATGAATGACGAAGCCCAGATAGCAGAGTCTGTTTATACAAATGGCAGACTGCGGATCGATTTTGCGGCAGGTTGTGCCTATATGGGGGATAAGGAGCTGCATCTTACGTCTACAGAGTATAAATTGCTGTGCCTGATGGCTAAAAATACAGGTAAGGTGCTGACGCACACTTATATTACCCAGAAAGTGTGGGGCAGCAGCTGGGAAAATGATATTGCTTCTTTACGTGTATTTATGGCAACTTTACGTAAAAAATTGGAAAGCGAACCGGATGCCCCGCAGTATATACAGACCCACATAGGGATTGGGTACCGCATGATCAAGGCAGAATGATCATTTATTCAGGGTTTTAAAGTAATGCTCCAGTTTGTCGATGCCAAAATAACCAAAGATGAACAGAATAAAAATGATCGTAAATGCAAAAAGTATCAGCATAAAATCTCCTCCTGTGTGAATAAAATCATATAACAGATATCCTCAGTGAATGTAAGGCATAAAGCTTTTGTTTATTGAGGATATTTTTATTATAAAGAAAAGCAGATAAAGAAAGGAAAAGGATATAAGTGCAGATATAAAGAGCGCATAAAAAATACATAAAAGAATACATGAATGTTTTTTCTCAATTAATTCATAGAAGCTGATTGTTCCAGAAGACAGACAGTGCTATGATTATCCCCGGCATTTTGTGAAAAAATGGCAGATGCTGTGAAGCAGAAATTGGAATAAAGCTGTAGCAACAGAGTTGTAGAAACAAAGCGGAGGAAAATAAAATGCAGTCATTATTAAATGTGCCGGCAGAAGTGGTGTTGGCGAATATTAATGCAGCTGTTGCAAAGGCAGCGGTAAAAGATATTGGAGGAAAAGTGCTGGCAATCTTCTTCCCGATTCTGGCTTTTGTAGTATCTGGTTTTGAGCATTGCGTGGCAAATATGTATTATATTCCAGCAGGCTTTTTTACAATGATTAATTTTTGCCGGTACTCTTGAAAATATCATTGGCGGTGCTGTTATGGTTGGTGGTGTGTGCTTTTATCTGCATGGGAAGGCAGCGGGATAATGGAAATATAGAAATGTAAGATCTCCTTTATTGGCGGTAAATAGCTGGTAAAGGGGATCTTTTGGCATAAAGAAATCTGCAGGGATTTCGCTTTTAAGATAAAAAGTTCCCCGTTTTGCAAGGGATCCATCTGG
>UQJF01000188.1 GCA_900541315.1 uncultured Clostridium sp.
GCTTATTTGTGCGAGCACAAACGCAATTTATACTTTTGACACTTACATCATATTAATTAATCTCTGTAACCGTTCGGATTCATGCTCTGCCATTTCCAGGAATCAGCACACATCTCTTCAATTCCCTTTTCAGCCACCCAACCAAGCTCTTCTTTTGCCTTGGTGCAGTCAGAATAGCAGGTTGCAATATCTCCATCCCTGCGTGGCTGGATCTCATACTTTAATGTTTTTTTGCAGGCCTTTTCGTACGCATGAAGAACATCTAATACACTGTATCCAACTCCGGTTCCCAGATTATAGATGCTGACGCCTTCTTTTGCTTCCAGTTTCTTCATAGCCTTTACATGGCCTTTTGCCAAATCTACTACATGGATATAATCTCTGACGCCGGTTCCATCCGGGGTATCATAATCATCACCAAATACATTTAAATGATCCAGCTTGCCGATGGCAACCTGTGCAATATACGGTACAAGATTGTTAGGGATACCCTTAGGATCTTCGCCGATCAAGCCACTTTCATGAGCACCTATTGGATTAAAATAGCGAAGGAGCATTACATTCCACTCCGGATCTGCAGTATGCAGGTCTGTAAGGATCTGCTCTAACATTCCTTTGGTGCGTCCGTAAGGATTGGTGATCTCACCTTTCGGGCACTTTTCTGTGATCGGAATCTGGGCCGGATCACCATAAACAGTTGCAGAAGAACTGAATACAATATTCTTTACACCATGATTTCTCATCTCATCACAAAGGATCAACGTTCCGGTAATGTTATTGTTATAATATTCAAGGGGTTTGTGAACAGACTCTCCTACTGCCTTTAAGCCTGCAAAATGGATCACAGCTTCAATATCCTCATTATCAAAGATTTCTTTTACCTTTGGCTGGTCAAGCAGGTCCACCTCATAAAATTTCAGTTTCTTTCCTGTGATCTGCTCTACTCTGTCTAATGCTTTTTTGCTGGAGTTATAAAGGTTATCTGCTACTACCACGTCATAACCTGCATTTAACAGTTCCACACATGTATGACTTCCGATATATCCGGCTCCTCCGGTCACTAAAATAGCCACTGCGTTATCCTCCTTGTTTCTCACATCTTTCTTCCCAGAAAGTCCTTTCGACTTCTATTACTATTAGTATAGCGTTAAATCCCATTAATAACAATGCATATTTTTTCTGTCTTTCTATGATTTTCTTTCCAGGATCTTCTTTCTGCCGTATTTTTTCTGCTTTCTTATTTTTATCCCTTACTTTTACAGAACCTGATGTTTTTCAAATACATCCCGCATTTTCCCAATAGCCTTTTTCTCGATCCTACTTACATAAGAACGTGAAATGCCTAAAACTCCGGCAACTTCCCGCTGGGTATGCTCCTTTTCCCTAAACAGGCCATAGCGCATGGTGATCACCTGCTTCTCGCTTTCTGTCAGGCATGTGTCAAATGCTTCATACAGTTCTCTGATATCCTGATCTAATATAAGCTGGTCAATGGTCCTTGGATTTTCCATTTCGATCACATCCACAAGATTCACTGCTTCTCCGTCTTTATCCGTACCAATAGGTTCAAATAAAGACACTTCCCTGGCCCGTTTTTTACCTGCCCTAAGAAGCATGAGTATCTCATTTTCCACGCACCTGGCTGCATAGGTAGCCAGTCTGGATCCTTTATCTGTATCAAAGGTGTTCACTGCCTTGATCAGTCCAATGGTCCCCACAGAAAGCAGGTCTTCTGTATCGTATTCCTGACATTGATATTTTTTTACTACATGAGCCACCAGGCGCATGTTATGTTCGATCAGCATATTTCTGGCGGTCTGGTCGCCTTCTTTGCAGCGTTTCAGGTACAGCTTTTCTTCTCCGTGAGATAGTGGTTTCGGAAAAGTCTTCAAAAAAAGCCACCCCGCATATTCTTACTTACATACTATGCGAAGGCGGCTTGCCCGGTGCTATTTCCATATAGATAGACTCAAAAAACACCTGCCGGATTTTGGAGCTTCTTACTGCTCATAATAAATATTTTAAGAGATATCCTTCAAAAGCTTTTACTGTTTCTTTTACATATTTTTCCCGTTCTTCTTTATCTGCAAGACGGACTGCTCCAGGATTCATGTTTTTAAAATCTGCTGTATCTTTATAAGCATAATCGTGGCTTCCATTTGGATAACACCAGGCAAACCACCAGTCCTCCGGCAGTATTACCTCCTTCTTGATATATCCGGCAGCTTCCTTTGTAAGTTCATCTGTTATATGATCCACCTGACAGCCTATGGGAGCCCCATCCTGTGCCTTTGCTTCTTTATCAAAAAGACAAAATCCTGCAAACAGGTCATGTTCTATTTCAATGCGAAACCACAGCTGTAAACTTTGTTTCTTAAACTTTGCCTTTTTTACCACATAGTTTAGTCCTGGATATGTACTGTAACAATCATAAAATCTTTCATGATGAGGATCCTTATAGGAATAATACCCTGTATCTTTTTCAGGTTCCAGACCATATTTTGCAGCCAGTGGCTCCATTTCTTTTTCAAAATCCCCAAACACAAGCCGGATCAGCTTAAGTTTTGCCTGTTTCATGGATCTTTCTATCTGGATCCCCGCCTTGAAATACTGCGAAGACTCATACAACAGATCAACCGTTTTTTCCACCATTTTTATTTCCCTTTCATCTGCCGTCATACGGATAGCATCTACATATTGCATAACCATGGATCTTAATGTTTCCTTCAGGCAAGGAAGCAATCCCGTAAGCCATGCGCAGATATTTTCTGACCAGGAAATACAAAGGATCCTGTTTAATGACAGTATCCCCTTTCCATTTTTTTCTTTCCTGCTGTATTCCGAAGGTGGTGTTCCAAAAGGTGTCAAATAAACTATGGGAGCATTTTTCGCATATTTAAAATAATCAAAACACTGCCCCTGCTGTTCTCCGGCATAAATCTTTACTTCCACCGGAATAAAATAATCTGCATTGCGTATTACAATATCGATCCGGCGATCATGATCAGTGACATATTCTTTTGTGACAACTGTATGCATAAGAAGCAGGTCACTCATGGATTTTATTTTCAGCACATCCCGGACAAAAGTTTTAAGAAACAGGATACCGCAGCCATGAGCCCCCTGGGGATCTAACAGATCTGCCAGAAACCGGCACATGACTACTTCTTTTTCCTGTATTCCTAAAACCTGAAAAACATTATAGGACAGAAAAGGGCTGTGATCCGGGATTTTTCCCCATTCTTCGCTGACCCTGGATAACAGGTCTCTTTGATTTTCCATTGTAACTTCCATTCTGCCATTTCCTTGCAATGGACTCTATCTGCAAAATTTATTTTGCTTCTTCCAGCGTAAACAGAGGTTTATATTTACGCCTGTCAATACTGTGATTATAGGCCATAGCCTCATAGTCTAAAATCTGTTTTCTGTTTGGATTCTCCCCTGATTCTGCCTCTGACCAGGACTGGTAATTTCCATCTTTATCATAAAATCCCAGAAAATGAAGGACCGGATAGATCTGTGACAGGTCTAACAGAAAACGGTTATAAGGAGTCATATCAAGACCTGCCAGTTTTAATACATAAGAGGACCTGTCTCTTATACACATCTCCGAGCCCACGAGACGGAGCTACATCTCG
>UQJF01000189.1 GCA_900541315.1 uncultured Clostridium sp.
ACATCGTTTTCGAAATAACTATACCACTCACTTGTCTGCGAATCTGATTGCACAGTCCTAAAAGCCTCAGCGTAGCTCGCTACGCCTGCGTTTTTAGACCTGCACACTCAAATTCGCATTCTACGTGATTAATACAGTTATTTACGAAACGATGTACTAGGTCATTTTTCAAAGAGACCATGAGATACAAGGAGATAAAGGATTATGACAAAAGATCTGACAACTGGGAAGATCATGCCTATTCTGGTGAAGTTTACAATTCCGCTGGTTTTGGGAAATCTGTTCCAGCTTACTTACAATGCAGTAGACAGCATCATCGTAGGTCATTTTGTGGGAAAAGAGGCACTGGCAGCTGTAGGTATCTGCAATCCTATCACAACACTGATGATTTTATTTTTAAATGGTCTGTGCATGGGTGCCAGTATTTTAATGGGAATGCAGTATGGGGCAAAAGACTATGATACTCTCCATCGCCAGATCAGTACCACTATGATTTCGGGTGTGGTCTTTTCCGTTACATTAACGGTACTCTGCGTTATATTTGCAGTGCCCATACTGCAGCTGATCCAGGTAGACCCGTCGATTTTGGACCTGACAGCAGAATATCTGCGGATCATATTCTGGGGACTGATGTTTACATTTTTATATAACTTCTTTTCCAGTACGTTAAGGGCACTGGGAGACAGTAATTCCCCCTTATATTTTCTGATCATCAGTGCTGTATTAAATGTATTTGGGGATTTGTTTTTTGTAGTTGTATTAAAGGATGGAAGCAGAGGCTGCGCTATCTCCACTGTATTAAGTGAAGCTTTATGCAGCCTGTTCTGTTTGATCTATATCCAGAAAAAAGTACCCCTACTGCGCCTTGGAAAGAAGTGGCTTGTTTTTGACAAGAGCCTTTTAAAGAAAACCATTGCTTTTGGCTGGGCCTCTGCCATGCAGCAGGCCACTGTGCAGCTTGGAAAGATCGGTATCCAGGCCATTGTAAATACTATGGGTGTATCAGTTTCAGCCGCATTTGCAGTAGTTAACCGTATTGACGATTTTGCCTATACCCCAGAGCAGAACATTGCCCATGCAATGACTGCCCTTATGGCCCAGAATAAGGGAGCGGGAAAGACCGGACGCATGAAAGAAGGATTCCGGTCAGGTATTATTCTGGAGATTATTTACGGTATCCTGATTTTTATCATTTGTTTTACGTTTGCAAGACCATTAATGCTTATGTTTGTAAAAGATGAAGAGGTTATTGGCCATGGTGTTACTTATCTGCATCTGATCTCTGTGATGTATCTGCTTCCGGCGCTCACTAATGGCATTCAGGGATTTTTCAGAGGGATCGGTGACCTGAAGATCACATTAATAAGCAGTTTTATTAATATGGCACTGCGTGTTCTGGCAGCTGCGCCATTAGTACTTATATGGAAAATGGGAATCGAAGCACTGCCATATTCCTATCTGGCTGGCTGGATCGGAATGCTGGTTGCAGAAACACCATTACTTTTAAAGACTTATAAAACCTGGGGAAAGAAAGCTAGGCAGTAGAGCCAGGTAGTCCTGCAGGAATGCAGACTTTATGAAGGGAGAACAATTTCGTGTTAGAAGGAAGACCATTAAAGGGATATGACCTGGAGCGTTTGAAAGAATTTTTAAAGTCCATGGACCTGGATTATGATACAGGTATTGAATACAGTATCTGCCTGGAAGATGAGGATTACCGCATTATTGCAGCAGGTTCTGTAGAGGAAAATGTATTAAAATGCATTGCCATTTCTCCGGATCATCAGGGAGAAGGGCTGTCCGGCACTATTATTTCCCACCTGACCCAGTATGAGTTTGAAAAGGGCAGAAGTCATTTATTAATGTATACAAAACCGAAAAACCAGGCTATGTTTGAGGACTTGGGTTTTTATACCATTTTAAAGACAGACCGGGTTTTGTTTATGGAAAATAAAAAGACAGGTTTTACAGATTTTATAGAAAAAGTGAAAGCAGAAAGCCCAAAAGATGCCTTAAAAGAAGGAAAAGTCATTGGTGCGATCGTAGCAAATTGCAATCCCTTTACACTGGGACACCGTTATCTTATAGAAACTGCCTTAAAGCAGTGTGATTATCTTCACCTGTTCGTGCTTTCTGATAAGCGTACCTTTTACAGTGCCTCAGAGCGTTATGAAATGGTAAAAGAAGGTGTAAAGGATCTGGACCGGGTGATCTTACATCAGACTTCTGATTATATTATTTCTGCAGCTACCTTTCCAACCTACTTTATGAAGGAAAAAGCAGAGGCAGGAAAGGCAAACTGCCGTCTTGATCTGGAATTATTTGGAAAAAGGATCGCGCCGGAATTACACATTACAAAGCGCTTTGTGGGAACAGAGCCAAACTGTGCTGTTACGGACTGTTATAATGTGACTATGAAAGAGGTCCTTCCGGGATTGGGAATTGAAGTAACAGAGATCCAAAGAAAAGAACAGGAAGGAACCGCCATCAGCGCTTCCCGGGTGCGTCAGGCAGTAAAGGAAGGCAAAACAGAAGAGATCCGGGGGCTGGTACCGGAAAGTACCTGGGAGCATATCTCTAAGAAGGCATGACTTAAAAAAAGAAAAAAACCGGAAAAGACAGGAGAATGACCATGACAAAAGAAGAACTTGCCCTTGTTATCATAGAACGCCTGAAAAAAGAATATCCTGGTGCAGGCTGTACCTTAGACTACAACCAGGCATGGAAGCTGTTAGTCAGCGTCCGCCTGGCAGCCCAGTGTACAGATGCCAGAGTGAATGTGGTAGTGGAAGATCTGTATAAAAAGTTTCCAGATGTAAATTCACTGGCAGAGGCCCCGGTGGAAGAGATCGAGGCCATTGTAAAGCCCTGTGGTCTGGGACACAGCAAGGCAAGAGACATCAAAGCCTGCATGAGCTGTTTGAAAGAAGAGTATAACGGAAATGTACCTGATGATTTTAATGCTCTTTTAAAGCTGCCGGGGGTAGGGAGAAAAAGTGCCAACCTGGTCATGGGAGATGTATTTGGAAAGCCTGCTATTGTAACAGATACCCATTGTATTCGCCTGGTAAACCGCATGGGACTGGTAGAAGGCATAAAAGAGCCGAAAAAGGTGGAAATGGCTCTTTGGAAGCTGATCCCGCCTGAAGAAGGCAGTGACTTCTGCCATCGCCTGGTGTACCATGGAAGAGCAGTGTGCAGCGCAAGGACAAAGCCGGACTGTGACCACTGCTGTGTAAACGATGTCTGTAAAAAAGCGGGCGTGGAAGGCTGAAAACACCTTGTTAAGAAGCAATAAAAAATACGCTAAAAAAGTGTTAATACAATTTAATAAAAAGACAAAATAGTCTTGTAAAAGATAAAAATTGTCCAGAGAAATCCCTCTCTTTTTTTACTATACTTAGTGCATAAGTTCCAGGCAGATCAATAGCTGGGAAACCAGCTGGTGACAGGTCCTGAAAGCGCAGTGATCTGTGCCGGGAACAAGATCAAGTAAAGAAGAGAGGGATATTTTTATGAAAGGGATCATGACTGTCTCTTATACACATCTCCGAGCCCACGAGACGGAGCTACATCTCG
>UQJF01000190.1 GCA_900541315.1 uncultured Clostridium sp.
GATTCTTCTTTCTATAGTGCTTACAGTATACCAGATTCATTAAAAAATGTCTCTCAAAGTGTCTTAAATTACGATACCATTATAGTAACTGGGTTTTCTCCTCACTGGACAACCACCCCGCAATCTGCTATATTAAACAGAAAGGCCATATATCACAGGGCCCATTCTGAAATGAAAAGGAGATAAAAACAATGGCAAATCCAGTAGTTACCATTACCATGGAAAATGGTGATGTGATAAAAGCAGAATTATATCCGGAAGTAGCGCCAAACACAGTAAATAACTTTATCAGTCTGGTGAAGAAAGGTTATTATGACGGTCTGATCTTCCACAGAGTCATCCGTGGATTTATGATCCAGGGCGGATGCCCACAGGGAACTGGTATGGGGGGCCCAGGCTATAGCATTAAGGGCGAATTCAGCCAGAACGGTGTAAAGAACGATTTAAAGCACACAGAAGGCGTTTTATCCATGGCAAGGTCCATGATGCCAAACTCTGCAGGATCCCAGTTCTTTATCATGCACAAGGATGCGCCTCATCTTGATGGTGCGTATGCAGCATTCGGTAAGGTAACAGAGGGAATGAACATTGTAGATAAGATCGCAAATGAGCGTACCGATTATTCTGACCGTCCGTTAAAGGAGCAGAAGATCAAATCTATGACTGTAGATACCTTTGGTGTGGATTATCCAGAGCCAGAGAAGTGCTGATCGATCGGGAAATGATGGGATCAATATTAAAATGGCAGAAAAACTCAAAAACGGTTCTCACAGGAGATAGAACAATATGAAACAGGAGCGCATTCTTTTAATAGAAGGAAGAAAATATACGCTTCTCATATCCGATGAACCACAGGCCCTTTTGGAGGCGAAAGCTTCCGAAAGGGCTGTTTTAGGCTGTATGAGTAGTGGGGAAACAGATGAGAAATCCATAGACAGCTGGGATTTAAAGGGGATTCCCTATGTAATTCCTTCCATAGAGTATGCCACAGATGAACTTACAGAGCTGATCCTGCGCCGTTATCTGGGGCTTCCTTGGCTGATCGATGAAACAGAAAGACTGGTCATTCGTGAATTTATAAAAGAAGATGCGAAGAATATATCGGAAGAAGAATATGGGAAGGAAGAAGAAATATTTCGTGATCCAGATAAGCTGGAAGCTTATATAAAGAACCAGTATGGATTTTACGAATATGGAACATGGGCTGTGCTAAAGAAAGCTGAAAAAAATGCAGTTAAAAAGGATAATGCAGTTAAAAAGGATAATACAGTCAAAAAAGATAATACAGTCCTGATCGGTATGGCTGGTGTTGGCAATCCACAGATCCCGGAAACTGCTTTGCAGGCTCTTCCGGCACTTCCGGACGGTTTGTGCTGGCTGGAACTGGGATACCATATTTTTAAAACCTACAGGAAAAATGGTTATGCAAAAGAAGCGGCAATTGCCATTCTTTCCTATGCCCATGAAGTTCTTTCCGCCAGACTTTGTGCCTGGATCGAGAAAAAAAACAAGGCTTCCTGCACACTGGCAGAAAGCCTTGGAATGGAAGCAGTAAAGATCAATTCTGGTCAAACAGCCAGTGAATGGCCCGAAGGGTATCTTCTGTATGCTGAGAAGATGCAACAACAGCCAGATAAGGAGAATGGATCACGGCTCCTGTAAGCTCAGAAAAATCCGTTGAATCCAGGGAAATAGCGGCAGCTATAGACTGGCCGCTTCCATTGTCTGTATAGAAGAAAAGTCCTTCCGTTTCAGCACGATCTTTTAAATCTTCCGGTAAAAAATCTTCCAGGTTTAAAAATGCATTCTGGGATCCATAGTGCTGGATGGTCTGTGGATCAGCAATTATAATATCCAGATTTCCTCCAGCAGACAGAGTTGCGATCTTTGCCATACTGGCATAAGCATATTGGGAGGCCTGGGGCTCATCTGTATTGATGAAAAGACCGGAATTGATCTCGATCAGATCCTTTTTTCCACAGCCAAGAGCGTCTTTCAGGCTGTTTTCCAATGGTTCTATAGAAGAATTGCCGCCGGAGTAGTCATTAACAATGGCAAGTGTAAGCCGTGTGGTAAAAGACTGGCGGTAAATGCTGCTGCCGATCACCCACAACATAGAGATAAAAAGTATGATCGCGATCATATGAAATTTATAATATTCTAAAATATACCAGATCTTGTCTTTGACAGACATGTGTTTTAGTTTTTCAAGTTCGCTATTCAGGTTTTTCTTCAGGTCCATGGTGTGTTCCTTTCAGGTCAGCATTTTTTTAGAAAAATGAGTGGATTACGAATATTTTAACATCATTAACTTATAGTATAGCTGAAAAAGCAGATACCTGCAACTGCCCATTTCCTTTTTACATTAGATATGATATAATGAGCCCAAAAGAAAAACAAGCGGCTGCGCAAGCAGACATTTGTTTTTCTAGGGCCATTAACGAACGAATCGCCTGCGTAAGCAGGCAGAAGAGCGCGAATGCGCGGGATTCGTGAGTATAAGATACAATGTAATGAACCAAAGAAAAGCAGACGCCATTGCAGGTACAGATGTTTTTCATGGGGCATTAAAGAAAGACGAGGACAAACTATGTTGCAGGGATTTTTTAATTATGACAATCCGGTCTGGCGCTTTATTGGAAAGCTGGGAGATCTGGTGCTTTTGAATCTTTTATGGCTGGTCTGTTGTATTCCGGTATTTACAGCCGGTGCAGCTACCACAGCAGTATATTACGTAACCTTAAAGCTGGTGCGCGATGAGGATGATTCTACGATAAAATCCTTTTTCCGTTCCTTTATCCAGAACTTTAAACAGGCTACAGCCATCTGGCTGCTAATCCTTTTAGCGGGATCGCTGGTTGCTTTTGATCTGTGGTTTATTATGGGAGGAGCGGCAGCAGGTATGTCTGGTACTTTAAAGACCATACTGACAGCTGCTTTTGGTGGAATGACCCTGATCCTTTTATTTATCACTACCTACGTATTCCCTCTTCAGGCAAGATTTTACAATACAGTAAAACGTACATTATTTAACGCGCTTTTCATGTCAGTCCGTCATATGGGACAGACCATTATGATGCTGGTAGTAGATGGCTTTTTAGTCGCAGCCGTATATTTTGCTTTATTTGTAATGCCTCAGGCAGCCATGCTCCTGCTGTTATTTGGTTTTCCGCTGATCGCATTTGTGAATTCCTATATCTTCACACCGATCTTTAAAAAGTATATCCCGGAAGAAGATAAGCAGGGCCATGAAAGTGGACTTTCCCCGCTGTTAGATGAAAATAATAAAGAGATCGAAGATGCAATTCAGAGTTTAAAAGGAAAATAAAGAAACTATATATTTATATATCAGAGATAAATCGAAGGGGACCAGCAGCAGGTCCTCTTTTTCTTTATGAATCATAATATGATGATACCAGGGTCAAAAGGTCAGAAATCCGATGCAAGCTTGCTTGCAGGAGGAT
>UQJF01000191.1 GCA_900541315.1 uncultured Clostridium sp.
ACTCAAATCCGCATCCTACGTGATTAGTACAGTTATTTACGAAACGATGTACTAGGCGACAGACAGATAAAAGAAGATGATATACCCTCAGTACAAAAAGGAAAAATGTTCGTTTTTGTGCCGGGGGTATTTTTAAAAATGAAAATTTTGCAGCGTGATATGCTTTCGTGCAATATATCTACAGGACAGGAATGAGGTGATAAGATGGTAAGCAGGATTGAAGTTGGATGGCGCCAGGGAGAAAAAGAAGGAACGATCCCGGTAGATGTAGTATATTCCAAACGGCGTACCATTGGGCTGGAGGTACAGGCAGATGGTAAAGTGCTGATCCGGGCCCCAAAAGGTATCACTAAAAAGGTGCTGATGGATTTTGTAAATGACCGGCAGGAATGGATCGTGGAAAAATGGTTCCTCATAGAAAAACACCGCCGCAAAAAGGCAGAAGCTCCAAAGCCGGATTATGAAGGACATCCGGAGATAGAAGCTTTTTACCGCCGGGCTGCCAGAAAAAAGATCATAGAGCGCACTGCCTGGTATGCAAAGCTCATGGGTGTCACCTACGGCCGGATCAGCATCCGGGCTGCAAAAACGCGCTGGGGAAGCTGCAGTGGGGAAGGCAATTTAAACTTTCACTGGAAACTGATCCTTATGCCGCCGGAAATATTAGACTACGTAGTAGTCCACGAACTTGCCCACAGAAAACAGATGAACCACTCGTCTCTTTTCTGGGCAGAGGTAGAAAAAGTGCTGCCGGATTATAAGGCGAGACGGGCGTGGCTGAAGGAAAACGGGAGAGATTATTAAACATGCTAACGGTATATTTATTTACTTAGCAGTATCTTTTTCAGCTTTGTCTGATGTCGGCTGTATCAGGTCTGCCAGCGTGATCCCGTCAAAAAATTCATTGATCATATGATCCAGTTTCTTCCATACAGGATGGGATGGACAGCTCTCTTTTCTTGGACAGTCATGTTCGCCTTCTTCTGCGCAGGCTACAGGAGCCAGTGAACCTTCGGTAAGCCGGAGAATTTCGCCCAGAGTGTAATCTTCGGGCACTTTTGTCAGGCGGTAGCCGCCGCCACGTCCACGGAGTCCTGTAAGGAGTTTGTCCTGTACAAGTACCTTTAATATACTTTCCAGATATTTTTCAGAAATATCCTGCCGTTCAGCGATCACGTTCAGAGGAACATAGCCGTCTCCCTGATGCTGAGCCAGTTCTACCATGACCCGCAGTGCGTAACGGCCTTTTGTAGAAACGATCATTATCCAATTCTCCTTTTCACAGATTATCATATAACAGGATTGCGGGAGTGCAAAGCACGCAGCAATCCTGTATCAGAAGGATCTAAATACCTTTTGACTTCAACATCATAGTATACACCAGAAAACATATATTCCGCAAGACAATATGAAAAACAATGCCTATTGACAAAGTATGTTTATAAACATGTCCCCTCAATTCAGAGAGGACATTAAACTGAAAAAGGAAGCAGGATCCTCTTATTTTGTAATTGGCAGTCTCTCTGCAATCAGCTCAGCAAAAAACTCAGCGCCAGTTACCAGTATATTGTCATTGTAGTCATACTGGGAGTTGTGGCACATGATGTTGTCAGAGGCTTTTTGGCATTTTCCGCTTCCGAGGAATAAGAAGCAGCCTGGGATCCTGGTTAAGAATGTGCCGAAGTCTTCGGAAGCCATCCACGGAACGCAGTTTGCATTTACCTTGTCAGCACCTACCACAGCAGTAGCTGCTTTCACTGCAGTCAGGACGCACTGATCCCAGTTGACAGTTGGGGCAAATTCATGGGTGTAAATAAATTCGCATTCTGCACCATTCATATGGCAGATATTTTCACAGATGGCACGCATCCGGTCTTCGATCAGCTTCTGTATTTGTGGAGTACAGCTTCTGGTATCGCCTAAGATCTCTACGTTAGATGGAACTGCATTGTGTGCGCCGTCTGTGAAAAGTTCAGTACAGGAGATAACAGCAGCATCTAAAGGGGAAGCATTTCTGGAAACAACAGTCTGCAATGCCAGGATGATCTGGGAAGCAGTTACCAGTGGGTCGATGCCCATATGGGGGCTGGAAGCGTGGAAGCCTTTTCCTTTGATCTTAATGCGGAAGTTGTCCTCACTTGCCATAATGCCGCCGGTTTTAGTATGCAGTTCTCCTTCTGGAAGAAATGGTGCGTTATGGATGCCATAAATCTCATTCATTGGGTATTTCTCCAAAAGTCCGTCATCGATCATGGCCCTGGAGCCTTTTCCTGGTTCTTCTGCAGGCTGGAAGATACAGCGTACAGTTCCATTGAAATTGCGGCGTTCTGAAAGTAAGAGCATGGCACCAAGTAAGGCAGTGATATGGCCATCATGGCCGCATCCATGCATTTTCCCGGGATTTAGGGACTGATAAGGAAGTCCGGTGGTCTCCTTCAGATTAATAGCGTCCATATCAGCACGAAGTCCGATCACCTGTGGGCCATCACCAACCTTCAGGTCAGCTACAACGCCGGTACCGCCAATATGCTCATGAACAGTAAGCCCCATTTCTCTCAGCTTTTCTGCTACGAAAGCAGCGGTATTTGTCTCTTCAAATGCAGTTTCCGGATGTGCATGGAGATAATGTCTCCATTCAGTTAATTTCACTTTTAATTCTTCCTGCGTCATGTGATAAATCCTCCTCAGAAATGTATGTTCTTTCGGAATCTTCTTATTTTTTAAGTTTACTTTTTCCTGCCATATTTTTCAAGCAAAGGGGAAGAATGTGATATTAAAAGGTAAGAATACGACATAAATTGTCAACAATCCAAAGGGAATGATCGCACTTGCTGGAATGGTGGTTATATGTGCCATCCTTGGTACACTGGCTATGAGCCGCATGTTTGACCCGGCAGTGATCAACAGCAGTGAAGGCACTTTCAATGCCTACGTGGCAAATGGTTCTTACTGGGCATTCCAGAAGCTGGGACAGTATTACCATGTTGGTGATACTTTCCTGATCATATATGCTTTATGTAATGTGATCAGCCAGTTTTCAGTTCTGGTATTAAGCATCGACGCACCGCTTCGTATGCTTTTAGACAATGAAAATACCCAGCAGTTTATCCCATCTGCATTAAGAAAGAAAAACAAATACGGCGTATACAGCAATGGTATCAAAATGGTAGTTGTGCTTTCCGGTGCTATTATCCTGGTACAGTCTTTTGTACCTGGTGCAGCAGCAGTTCTCCGCCAGCTGACAAAGTTAAATTCTGTATGTATGCCAATGCGTTACTTGTGGGTATTTGTAGCCTATGTTGCATTAAGAGGTGCTATTGACCGTATTCCGGCAGAATATCGTTTTGTAAAGAATCAGGCAGTAGCAAAGTTCTTCGGGATCTGGTGCTTTTTAGGACAATAAGCGGGAATCCTCGGCAATTCAATTACCGAGATGAAAGCT
>UQJF01000192.1 GCA_900541315.1 uncultured Clostridium sp.
CCAATACATTATATAGTTTTTGCTACACCCCATAAGAAACGAAATACCTTCTCCTTAAATAGACCCGTTCCCCGACGGGTCTTTTTTCTTGTCCTGATATGTCCCTAAACGATTGCACATTCCCGCCTAAAAATGTTATACTGATCAATAGGTAATAAACTTAACAATTTGATCAGTGAGGTTTTACAAATGACATCTCATATCGATAATACCAATCCACTCTTTGCAGGAAAAAGCATACCAAAAATCATCATACAGCTTTCCTGGCCGGCGATCCTGGAGCAGTTTCTGATCTGCATGGCAAACCTGGCCGATACTGCCATGGTAGGCTCCATCGGACCTGCTGCTACTGCTTCCGTAGCCATTAACATCTCCTCCGTCTGGCTTATCAATGGCTTCATCACAGCCTTAAGTGCCGGTTTTTCCTATCTGGTCTCTCATGCTATCGGAGAAGGCAATAAAACTAAAGTGGAATCCGCTGTACGCCAGTCCCTTACTGCAGCCATTCTCCTTGGTTTCTTCCTTACACTCATAGTATTTTCCATCCACCAAAAGCTTCCTGTATGGCTGGGAGCTGCCCCGGAAGTGCTCCCTGGAGCAACTGCCTACATGGGTATCTTTTCCCTGGGGCTGATAGGAGAAACACTGGGAGTTGTCCTTTCTGCAGATCTGCGCTCTGCCGGAAATACCCGCATCCCCCTTGCTGCTAATCTGACCTCAAACCTGTTCAATGTGATCGGCAACTTTTTCCTCATCTATCCAAGCCGCCAGATCCATCTTCCCTTTGGAAACATATCCGTCTGGGGAGCCGGTCTTGGGGTAAAAGGCGCTGCCATTTCCACAGCCTGTTCCCAGTATCTTCTGGCAGCCATCCTTTTATGGGTAATATACCGGATCCAGACACCTGTAAAACTCACCCTGAAAGGAAACTACCGGTTTCAAAAGCCATTGCTCCATCAGTTGTTTCGTATCAGTTTTCCTGTCATGATGGAACGCAGCACCCTATGTATGGGTCAGGTAGCCCTCACAGCCATGATCTCCGGTCTTGGTACCTTACCTCTGGCTGCCCACTACCTTACCAACCAGACCGAAGGACTTCTCTATCTGCCCGCATATGGTTTTTCCTTCTCTGCTACTGCCCTGATCGGCCAGTCCTTAGGAGCAGGTGATAAAAAACTAGCTAAACGTTTTGCAAAAGATATCTGCCTGATCAGTGCAGCTGTCATTCTGGCAGCCTGCATACCTGTATACATCCTGTCCGGCTCCATCATCCACCTGTTTACAAATGACCCACAGGTAATCGATCTTGGCCGCATCACACTCCGCATCGCAGCTGCTACAGAGATTTTCTTCAGCTTCACCGTTATGGCCGGCGGCATCTGCCGCGGTTCCGGTGACGTAAACTTCTCCCTTATGGTAAGTCTCATCGGCATGTGGGGCTTCCGCATCGGAATGGTCTGGATCGCCACCCATGTATTAGGTCTTGGCGTAACCGGCGTATGGGCCGCTATCGGGATCGACTGCTTCATCCGCGCCTGTCTCTTTGCAGCCCGCCTTATCAGTGGAAAATGGATCCATGAATAAAGTCGCCAAAACAGGCTAAGATCAATGCCCAAAAATTTACTCAAAAAAACTTTCAACTTTTTTCAAAAAATATTTGACAAAACCATCCGGTCATGCTATCATATACAAGTCAGCGGCAAACAGCCAGGACAAAACAGCATAAGGCCTGATGGTCAAGCGGTCAAGACGACGCCCTCTCACGGCGTAAACCCGGGTTCGATTCCCGGTCAGGTCATCAAAAAGCAAGTAGAAATCTGCTTGCTTTTTTATTGTTTATTTCCACGTTTTTTATTTCCATAAGAAGCCATCAGCGGTATGTTTCACGGAGATTCCGGAAATATCCTCTATGATGGCACAGATATTACCCAGATCTCACCAGAAATGAGAAAAATCGGCCTGGTTTATCAAAGCCATGCCCTCTTTCCCCACATGAAGGTATGGGAAAATATTGCCTATGGTTTAAAAATGCGGGGTGCATCCAAAGAAGAACAGCTGCAAACTGCTGACCACCTGATGGAACTGCTTTCCATCACCCATATAAAAAATCAATATCCTGGTGTTTTAAGCGGAGGCGAAAGCCAGCGGACCGCACTTGCCAGAGCACTGGCCGTAAAGCCTGATACCCTTCTGTTAGATGAACCATTTTCAGCCCTGGATCAGGCAACCAGACAAAAGCTTCAGATCTCATGACCGGCAGCTACAGTGATGAGATCGACGCTTTCTTAGGAAAGGATAAATGAAATATGAATAATAACGAATGCAGCATGCAGACTGCTTTTTATGATGATTTAAAACAACGTTTTCTGGCACTTTTAACAGAGCATGGCCTGCTTCAGGAAAAGGTATCTCTGCACACTAAGATGCTGACGCCGGAAGAAGCCATCGGTATCCCGAAGCGGAAAGATTTTCCTATCCTTTCCGGAAAAGATATTATGGTGCAGGCTGAATGCGCCGGCTGTCTGGGCCAGGCATTTACTGATGCACCGGCTGTTTTTCACGGAACCTTAGAGGAAATCTGCGCTCTGGATCTGAACACTGACTCCCACAACCGTGGCATCTTCATTGCCTCCCTGAACGCAGTGATGAAGCACCTTGGTCTCGTAGACTGTACCGTACACTGCAAAAACGATACACCTGAATTATGTGCAGCCGATGCAGTAAGCTATATCCACGGAAATTACAATAACCCGAAGATCGGACTTATAGGCTATCAGCCTGCGCTTTTTGAGCATCTTGCCGCTGAATTTGAGCTTCGCGTTGTGGACTTGAACCCGGATCATATCGGCAAAAACTGTTTTGGTGTCACAGTCGAGGACGGAAACTCTGATGAGATCCAACAGGACATATATGACTGGGCAGATCTGGTCCTCTGTACCGGAAGCACCGTCTGCAACGGAACCATCACCCGCTATCTCCCGCTGAAGGATAAGATCCTCTTCTTCGGAACATCTCTTGCCGGAGCAGCTAAGCTTATGGATCTGCCCCGTCTTTGCTTTGCCGATAAGTATCAGTAAGCAACACATAATGGGCAATACTATTTAATATCAGGGTCAAAAGGTCAGAAATCCGATGCAAGCTTGCTTTCAGGAGGATTTTTAAACTTTGGACCCGCCATCTACCATTTTCCTGTATTACAATATCACAAATCCTCCTGCAACTGATCTTAGCCAATCCTGAAATGGAATGTGCAAAAAAGTAAAAGAACTGAGCAGACAGGCTTCTTATGATAAAGAAGCAGAAAAGAAAAACTTTTAGCTATGAGCAAAGACAATAAACTTTCAGCACGTGTTTCCA
>UQJF01000193.1 GCA_900541315.1 uncultured Clostridium sp.
TACGAATGTTTTTAGAATTGCGGGAGTGCAAAGCACGTAGCAATTCGGTATCAGAAGGTTGCAAAAGGCTGCCAAAGACCTTTTGACTCCAAAATCTAATTCAGGAGGGAGTATGTTATAATGAAAGATTACATGAAGATATACCAGGAATGGTTATCAAACCCTTATTTTGACGAGGCTACAAAGGAAGAGCTGCGCGCCATTGAAGGAAATGAAAATGAGATCAAAGAGCGTTTCTATATGGACCTTGAGTTTGGGACCGCTGGTTTAAGAGGTATCATCGGTGCAGGCATCAACCGTATGAATATTTACGTAGTAAGACGTGCTACCCAGGGACTTGCAAATTATATTATCAAGCAGGGAGCAGCAGACAAAGGCGTAGCAATCGCATACGACTCCCGTCATATGTCCCCGGAATTTGCTATGGAAGCAGCTATGACCTTAGCAGCAAACGGTATCAAGGCATATAAGTTTGAATCCCTTCGTCCAACACCGGAATTGTCCTTTGCAGTACGTGAGCTGGGCTGCGTAGCAGGTATCAATATCACAGCAAGCCACAATCCGCCGGAATACAATGGTTACAAAGTATACTGGGAAGATGGCGCACAGTTTACACCTCCTCATGACAAAGGCGTTACAGAAGAAGTTCTGGCTATTGAAGATCTGTCTACAGTAAAGACCACAGACGAGGCTTCTGCAACAGCAGCAGGTCTGTATCAGGTGATCGGACAGGAAATTGATGACAAATATATTGCCCAGGTAAAGGCTCAGGTAGTAAACCAGAAGGCCATTGATGAGATGCAGGATCAGATCACTATTGTATACACACCTCTTCACGGAACAGGAAACATTCCGGCAAGAAGAGTTATGAAAGAGATCGGATTTACCCATGTATACGTAGTTCCGGAGCAGGAGCTGCCAGATGGTGATTTCCCAACTGTAAGCTATCCAAACCCGGAAGCAAAAGAGGCATTTGAGCTGGGCTTAAAGCTGGCAAAAGAGAAAAATGCAGATCTGGTACTGGCTACTGACCCGGATGCAGACCGTCTCGGTGTATATGTAAAAGATACTAAGTCCGGCGAATATATCCCGTTAACAGGAAATATGTCCGGTTCCCTGCTGTGTGAGTACGTGCTCAGCCAGAAGCAGGCAGCTGGAAAGATCCCTGCAGACGGTCAGGTAGTTAAATCCATAGTTTCCACCAACCTGATCGATGCAGTAGCAAAAGCCTACGGTGCAGAACTGATCGAGGTTCTTACCGGATTTAAGTGGATCGGAAAGCAGATCTTAAAGAATGAGACTACCGGACATGGTACATACCTTTTCGGAATGGAAGAAAGCTACGGCTGCCTGATCGGAACCTATGCCCGTGATAAGGACGCTATTTCCGCAACAGCCGCTCTCTGCGAGGCAGCTGCATACTACAAGCAGAAAGGCATGACCTTATGGGATGCCATGATCGCCATGTATGAGAAATACGGCTATTACAAAGACGCGGTAAAGGCTATCGGCTTATCCGGCATCGAAGGACTTGCAAAGATCCAGTCCATTATGGAAACACTGAGAAATAATACCCCAACTGAAGTTGGCGGTTACAAAGTAACTTCTGCAAGAGACTACAAGTTAGACACCATCAAAGATATGGCAACCGGCGAAGTGAAGCCAACCGGACTTCCTTCTTCCAATGTTCTTTACTATGACCTGGAAGACGGTGCATGGATCTGCGTAAGACCATCCGGCACTGAGCCAAAGATCAAATTCTACTTCGGCGTAAAGGGAACCTCTCTGGAGGATGCAGAAGAGAAAGAAAATGCACTTGGCGCAGCTGTTATGGCTATGGTTGATAAGATGATGTAATGAGCGCAGGGAAAAACAAGCGGCTGCGTCAGCAGACATTTGTTTTTCACAAGCCATTAACGAACGAATCGCCTGCGTAAGCAGGCAGTAGAGCGCGAATGCGCGGGATTCGTGAGTGACCCCTCGCAAGAAAATACAACAAAGGATGGACAACTTATGTACAAATACACCTGGTATCAATGGCTGAGTTTCTTCTATATATATTGCTTTTTCGGATGGATCTTTGAATCTTCTTATGTATCCCTGAAACAGCGACGATTTGTAAACCGCGGTTTTCTGCGGCTTCCTATGCTGCCTCTTTATGGCACGGGAGCGGTGATGATGCTGTGGGTATCTCTTCCATTTAAAAGCAGTCTGGTCATGGTTTATATTTCCGGTGTGATCGGGGCTACGGTCCTGGAATATGTAACTGGATGGGGAATGGAACGGCTGTTTAAGATGAAATACTGGGATTACAGCAACCAGCCTTTTAACTTAAATGGATATATCTGTCTTTCCTCTTCTGTTGCATGGGGATTTTTGACGATTTTTCTCACTGAGGTGATCCACAAGCCCATTGAACGATGGGTGCTTCATGTTCCAACTATGATCGGCATCCCATGTTTGTCCGTGATCACAGTGGTTTTCATTATTGATACTGCAGAATCTGTACGTACTGCCCTGGATCTTGCCAAGGTTCTGGATGCCATGACAAAGATGAAAGCGGAACTGGACGATGTTCAGGTACAGCTGGCATTATTGAAGGCAGAAACAGAGCAGAAACTGGAAGAAGCAAAAGAAGATACTGCTATGAAGCTGGAAACTCTCCGTGTAGAAGCAGCCGGAAAAGCTGCACTGCTGCGAAATGAGACTGCCCAGCGTGCAGCCCAGCTGAAATATGAGACAACAGATCGGACTGCCAGACTGCGGTATGAGACTGCATTGAAAGCTGCCCAGTTAAAGGAACTTGCTGATGAAAAAGCGTCTCAGTACCGTGAAGAAGCTGCCTCCAGGATGGAGACTGCCAGAAATATAAAAGCAGCTATGGCAGCCAGCCGCAATGAACGTCTGGCAGCTATGAACAGCCGGATAGCAGAACTGACAAAGAAGCGTCAGGATATGACGAAACATATGAATTTCTACCACAAAAGTATTCTGCGTGGAAATCCTTCTGCATCTTCTATACGGTTTGCAGCAGCTTTAAAGGAATTGAGGGAAGCAGCTGAGAACAAGAAAAAGTAAGATATTATATTCCCGCCGGTGACTGGCGAGAAAAGTGCAAAAAATAACCCCCAGAATGTGAATTTTCCGTTCTGGGGGTTTTTGCGTTTGCCAGGTATACTTATGAGCCCCGCGCTAACGCGCTCTATTGCCTGCTTACGCAGGCAACTCGTTCGTTAATGGCCCTAGAAAAACAAATGTCTGCTGACGCAGCCGCTTGTTTTTCCCTGCGCTCATTATAT
>UQJF01000194.1 GCA_900541315.1 uncultured Clostridium sp.
CGGCGCAAGCCCACGAACAAAGGATTTTCTCCCAAATGCGCATCTGTCATATGCACCGGTGGCTTTCGGACCTTAGTCAACAATATCCTTTTTTTAGTGGGTCTGCAGGTTACATAATAAGGCTTAATGCGGCTTCGTCTGCGATCACGGTCACATCATTATGCAGCTGTAAAATGGATGCGGGAACAGATGGTGTGATAGGACCGTAAAGAGAATTCTTTAAGGCTTCTGCTTTTTCTTCACCCCCTGCGATAAGCAGGATCTTTTTTGCCTGCATGATGTTTTTGATGCCCATGGTATAGGCCTGTTTTGGAACATCATCTTCAGAGACGAAGAAGCGCTTATTTGCTTCAATAGTGCTTTCTGTTAAATCTACGCAGTGTGTCTCTTTTTCAAAAGCTGCGCCAGGCTCGTTAAAACCAATATGTCCATTTCTTCCAAGGCCTAAAAGCTGCAGATCGATACCGCCATGGGAGCGGATAATCTCATTATAGGCAGCACAGGCTTTCTGCGGGTCTGGCTCTAAGCCATCTGGAACGAAGGTGTGGGCTTTGTCAATATCTACATGATCAAACAGGTTGGTGTTCATAAAATAGCGGTAGCTCTGGTCATTATCCGGGCCAAGGCCTTTGTATTCGTCAAGGTTAATGGTGGTGACTTTGGAAAAGTCCAGATCTCCTTTGTTATACCATTCGATCAGCTGTTTGTAGGTGCCCACAGGTGAAGAACCGGTTGCTAACCCCAATACGCAGTCCGGCTTCATGATGATCTGGGCAGAAATGATGTTTGCAGCTTTGCGGCTTAAGTCCTGATAGTTTTTTGCTTTGTAGATAACCATAAATATATCCCCTTTCTAGTTTGCTTTCCCCTACCTTATCAGTATAGCTGATTTGACAAAAAAGAGGAAGAGGGAAAGATGACAGAAAAGAGAAAGGAAAAAAGACTGACAGAGCTGTAGAAGTATGGTATGCTAAAATATAATGAGCGCAGAAAAAAATAAGCGCAACCCCAACGGAGGACAATATCATGGAAATCACAGGACGTAATGTAGGAAAGACATGCCGCACCCATTATAAGGGTACTTTTAATGATGGAACACAGTTTGACTCTTCTTATGACAGAGGCGAGCCATTAGAATTCGTATGCGGCGCAGGCCAGATGATCAAGGGCTTTGACGCGGCAGTGGCAGATATGGAACCAGGAGAGGTGAAGGATATCCACCTGATGCCGGAAGAAGCATACGGACAGCCAAACCCGGATGCTATCTTTGAATTGGAGATCGAGCAGCTTCCAGGCTCTGAGGATCTGACTGTAGGCCAGCAGGTATATCTGACCAACCAGATGGGCCAGCCATTCCCTGTAAAAGTCACTGACAAAACAGAAAAGACCATTACTTTTGATGCAAATCATGAAATGGCAGGAAAAGAGCTGAACTTTAAGATCGAACTGGTAGAAGTGAAGTAATAAAAAAATAAAAATTTAATTTCTGGACGGAAGTAAATATAGAAAGCAACAGTGTATATTTTACCCGCATTTCCACATACTACCCATAAGACACACAATATGGAAACAGAGATGTTTTGTGGTATGCAGGAGGAATAAACGTTATGAAAGCTACAGGAATCGTAAGAAGGATCGATGACCTTGGACGTGTGGTGATCCCAAAGGAGATACGAAGGACATTGCGTTTGCGGGAAGGAACACCTTTAGAGATATTTACAGACCGTGAGGGGGAGATCATTTTAAAGAAATATTCCCCTATGGTGGAGCTGGCTGCTTTTGCCGGGCAGTATGCAGAAGCCATGTCCCAGGCGACTGGGCTGATCGTGTGCATCACAGATCGGGATCAGGTGATCGCTGTTTCCGGGGGAGCCAGAAAAGAGCTGCTGCAAAAGGCTATCAGCCAGAGCCTGGAACGTGTTATTAATGAACGTCAGACTATTCAGGCAGGAAAAGACGATAAAAGCTTTGTCCGTTTGATAGATGAAGAATTAGAGGGGATTACTGCCCAGGTGGTAGCTCCTATTATCTGTGAAGGTGATGCCATTGGCGCAGTAGCCATTATGAGCCGGGAGCCAAGAGCACGGTTTGGAGAAATGGAGCTGAAGCTGGCTGCCACTGCCTGCGGATTTTTAGGGCGGCAGATGGAAAGCTGAAACAAAGCGGCATGGATAAACAATATGAGCAGAAATGAATGACAATTAATAGCAATGTAAAATCCCCCAGGTAAAACCTGGGGGATTTTAGCAAGAGAAAAAAGCTAGGTATCTAATTATGTCCTCACGGGAGAACATAATTATGAGAAAGGGCAGTCAGTCCCTTTTCATCAGATTAAAAATGTACAGAAGGTTTTAGAGAATACGCAGCAGAAGAATACAGCCACATATCCAATGAGGAATGGTATCTCTGCTTTTGCAATATCGCCCATTTTCAGGCCGGATACGGTAGAAGCGGAGAAGATGTTTACTGCAACCGGAGGTGTCATGGTACCAACTACGTTGGAGATGCACACAATCATGCCGAAGTGGATCACGTCAATACCCATACTCTGGGCAATAGGCCAGAGGACCGGTACTAAAAGAACGGCGATAGCAGTTCCTTCCATGAATGTACCGAAGATCAGCAGGATAATGGCAACTACGAAGCAGAACAGCGCGGAATTTAAATGCATGCTGATAACTGCGTTTACCAGTGCCTGGGAAGCGCCTGAGAAGGTAAATACCCAGGAAAAAGCGGTAGAAGCTGCGATGATGAATAAAATCATGGCAGAGCTTTTCGCGGAATCTTTTAAAATGGGGATCACTTTTTTGGTGGTTCTGTGAAGCTTTTCAATAATAGCGGTAACAGCAACCTGTGTGCCGTCACGAAGACCTACTTCTGTTCCTAACAGTGCCATATAGATCATGCTGTACATGGCTACCTCTTCAGTCCATGGCATGGAAGCCTTGATAAAGTTGCGGTTGACGACTGCTACAAAGTAGGCAGCTACCATGGCGACAAACGCAACGATCATAATGGCATATTCTACTTTTGTGACATAGGACAGCAGCTTTTTAATATCTTTTATAGTTCCCTCTCCAATCTCAATTTCCGACCTCTTTCAGAGCATGTTTTCAGTTGTCTGCCAGCAGATGATTTCAATGCAACAAAATAATAAGATGTCTGATGTAATCAAAATACTACATCGGACATCTTATGTCAAAATATTATCAGAAAATTAACATGATTTTAATATTAAAACTGTCTCTTATACACATCTCCGAGCCCACGAGACGGAGCTAC
>UQJF01000195.1 GCA_900541315.1 uncultured Clostridium sp.
CTGCACACTCAAATCCGCATCCTACGTGATTAGTACAGTTATTTACGAAACGATGCACTAGTAATCCTGCTTTTGAGTATATATAACCCCGTTTAGTGGCTGAATTGATTTACTTTTCAACCATTATGAATTCACATACACATACACGATTCCGGAAATGATCAGGTAAAACCAGGTGGTAGGATTGGAAAACCAGGTGGTAAAGAAAGACAGCATCATATACATAGCGATCTGGGCGTAGATCACATGACCTGCAGGACAGGTGAGTTTTCTCCTGAAACGGCCCAGCAGATAACAGCAGCCTCCTAAAAGACCGCCGAAAAATATCATTCCCACAACACCAAAATCATAAAAAGCATCGTAAAACAATGTTACTGTAGTCAGCTCCTCTTTTGTTACAAACAGAGGAAAATCTGCCAGTGACGGGAAAATAAACTTAAGTCCGGTCAGCGCCCATAATGGGAACAGGCCCTTAAGTCCAAAGGAAAAATGTTTTAACTCCGCCGCCATACAGTTAAAGTTATCGTAATTATTTGCAATATACATATATGGCTGGGTTATAAAGATTGGCATATGGCTGTTTTTCATCTCAAAAATGCCGTTTAAGTATTCTACGCTATGGCTGCGCAGCACTGTCAGTGCCACATAAGCCGGGATCAGTGCCACAAGGAGCACGCCCACATAGATCAGGCTGAAGCTTCCTGTCATGGAAATGTAGGTAAATACAGCCATCCCCACTGCCAGTATCAACTGGAAACGGGAAACGCATAAAAGCGGGATCATCACTGCCATAATATCGCAGACCACTGCCAGCCAGAAGCCTTTATACCGTATCAGTCCCCTTCCTCTTCTTGCTATCATCAGACTGTATACCACAGAAAGGCTTGGAACTAGTACGCAGGATACAGTAAAATAATGGACTCCTTTAATGTGAAAATAGGAATAAGCGTGTGGTACACCATAGGAAAACATTGGCACAAAATCCAGTCTCCATGCCTCAAAAGCAAAAGCTGATACAGATACCAGGGTGATCACAGTCATGGAGATCAGAATGCGGTTTGCCTGCAAAGGTGAGTCTGCAGATGAGTAATATTTGTATACAGATCCCATATCCGAAGCACTCCAGCCATCATACATCCTGGTCAGCACCTCAAATACCCACCAGAAGGCCATAACTGCCACAAAAAAACTGACCCAGGTAATAAGAAGCCAGTCTGTCTGGAGATAGGAAAGCTTAAAGCAGGAGACTCCCTGTCCTCCTATAAAAAACAGGCAGAACAGCCCCCGCAGGTGGATCAGGTTTCCTGTCCGGATATAATCTCTGATATACAGCCATATAGCTGCTCCAACTAAAACAAGGCCGGACAGCACATATAAGTGCTGCCAGGCCAGAATAAAACTGATTCCATAACAAATAAGATAAACTATCATTAACCTGTAATCTTCTCCACAAACTTTCTCATGTAGTCTTCTACTTCTGCAGTTGTAGCAAAGCTCATAGCTTTATCAGCTACTGTCTGAAGTTCTTCTACACTGTATTCTGTTACCATCTTTCTTGCGCGCAGGATGGCGGATGCGCTCATGCTGAATTCATTTAAACCAAAAGCAAGCAGCAGCGGGATCATCATTGGATCACTGGCTGCTTCCCCACACATACCTACCATAATGCCGGCTTCACGTCCACATGCAATAATATGGCGGATACTTCTTAACACTGCCGGGTTAAAAGTAGAATACAGATAAGAAACCTTCTTGTTTCCTCTGTCAACTGACATGGTATACTGTGTCAGGTCATTGGTACCGATACTGAAGAAATCTGCCTCTTTTGCAAAAATATCTGCGATCAGGGAAGCGGCTGCTGTCTCTACCATAATACCAACCTGGATGTCTTTCTTGTATGCGATGTTCTTTTCATCCAGCTCAGCCTTGATCTCTTCAATCAGTGCTTTTGCCTCTCTTAACTCATCAATACAGGTTACAAGAGGAATCATAATACGGATATTGCCATATGCGCTGGCTCTTAAAAGTGCCCTCAGCTGCGGCTTATAAATATCCTCTTTTCTGTCCAGGCACAGACGGATGGCACGATAACCTAAAAATGGATTTTCGTCCTTTTCCAGTCCCATATAAGGGATCTCTTTGTCACCGCCGATATCCAGTGTACGGATGATCACAGGCTTACCGTTTAATGCAATAGCAACTTTCTTGTACGCTTCAAATTGCTCTTCCTCTGTAGGCATAGCAGTACGGTCCATAAACAGGAACTCTGTACGGAACAGACCAACGCCCTCTCCATCATACTGTAAAACCTTGTCTACATCTTCCGGCTTCCCGATATTAGCAACGATCTCTACCTGTACGCCGTCTTTCGTAACGGAAGACTGTCCAATGTATTTTTCCAGTTCTTTTTTATCTTTTAAAAACTGCTTTCTCTTTTCTTCGTATTCTTTTTCTACAGAAGCTTCCGGATCTACAAATACTTCTCCTGTGCTTCCGTCAAGGACTACTTTATCTCCATCTTTTACTGCATCCATCAGGCCATTTACTGCAACTACTGCCGGGATCTCCAGCGCTCTTGCCAAAATAGCACTGTGTGAGGTTTTTCCTCCCAGCTCTGTTACGATACCGGAAACATTTTCCGGATTAATACCTGCTGTCATAGAAGGTGTCAGATCCTTTGCTACCAGTATGCTTCCTTTTGGCAGTAAAGATACATCTACAGACTCCAGACCCATTAATGTACGCTGCATACGTACCTTAATATCCCTCATATCTGTGGCACGCTGCTGCATCAGCTCATCTCCCATGGATGCGAACATATCTGCATACATATTGCATACATTTTCAATGGCAAATTCGCTGTTTACCTTGTCATTTCTTATGCTACTTTCAATTTCCCCTGTAAGCATGGGATCTGATAAAAGCATCATATGTCCCTGCATGATCTCTGCTTCCTTCTCTCCCACGCGGGAAGCCAGATCGTCAGCCATCTTCTGTGTAGCTGCAATGGTCTTTTCCAGAGCCCCCCTAAAGCGCTGGATCTCCCCCTCTGCATCTGCTACCTCATTTCTTGTGATCACTAATTCTGCTTCTTCAACGATCACAGCTTTGCCAATGCCGATACCGGCAGAAGCGCTTGTTCCCTTAAACATATGTGTTGCCTCCTTATTGTTTTAATGTTCTCTCGGAATCTTTCTGTACCTGATTTTGTGAGAAATGTTCTCTCGGAATCTTTTTGTACTTGATTTTGCGAGAAGATTTTTTGTCAGTTGTGCC
>UQJF01000196.1 GCA_900541315.1 uncultured Clostridium sp.
AATCAGATTCGCAGACAAGTGAGTGGTATAGTTATTTCGAAAACGATGTACTAGCAAAGATCATGCCGCAAAATAGCATTGAAAACTATTTTGCGGCATTTAGTTTACAAAGTTCTTTAAAATTGGTACAATGAGCGCAGGGAAAAACAAGGGGATGCGATGCAGACATTTGTTTTTCCTGGGCCATTAATGAACAACACAGAGGTTATATGAATATGAATAAAAAACTGGAAGGACATCCTATTTCGAAAGTAGATCCAGGTTCCATTGGCGAGGAACTGGAGCTGGAACCGGGAGACAGAGTCCTTACCATCAATGGAAATCCTGTTGAAGATATTTTTGACTATGAATATTATGTAAACAGCCCGTCTATGACCATGGTGGTGCGAAAAGCCAATGGGGAAGAATGGGAACTGGATATAGAAAATGATTATGAGGATCTGGGACTGACTTTTGAAAACGGTCTGATGAGTGATTACCGTTCCTGCAGCAACAAATGTATTTTCTGCTTTATTGACCAGATGCCTCCGGGAATGAGAGAGACTCTTTATTTTAAAGATGATGATACCCGGTTATCTTTCCTTCAGGGAAATTATGTTACACTGACCAACTTAAAAGAAAAGGACATAGAGCGTATCATCCGCTTTAAACTGGCACCTATTAACATTTCTGTACAGACCACCAATCCACAGCTGCGTTGTATGATGCTGCACAACCGGTTTGCAGGAAAGGCACTGAAACTTATTGACCGTTTATATGAGGCGGAAACTCCCATGAACGGACAGATCGTTCTTTGCAAGGGAGTAAATGACGGAGCAGAATTAGAGCGTTCTATTGGTGATCTTTCCAAATATGCACCTGTTATGCAAAGTGTTTCGGTAGTACCTGTAGGACTTTCTAAATATAGAGATGGTTTATACCCACTGCAGCCTTTTACAAAAGAAGATGCCTGCGCTACCATTGATATGATCGAAGGCTGGCAGAAAAAAATCTTCGCAGAACATGGAATCCATTTTATCCACGCAAGTGACGAGTTTTATATTCTGGCAGAAAGAGAACTTCCGGAAGAAGAACGTTATGATGGCTATATACAGCTGGAAAATGGCGTAGGTATGCTGCGGCTTATGGCTAGTGAGGTGGCTGATGCATTAGAGCAGGTGGAAGAAAATGACGAGCCGGGACTGGTATCCATTGCAACTGGCCGCCTTCCGTATCCTTATATGGAAAAATATGCGGACTGGATCCGGAAAAAATTTCCAAACAGGACCATTAACATTTATCCCATCCGCAATGATTTCTTTGGTGAGAGTATTACTGTTTCCGGACTGATCACAGCAAAAGATCTGATCGCCCAGCTGAAGGATAAGGAACTGGGGGAATATCTCCTTCTTCCTATTAATATGTTCCGGAGCGGGGAGACAGTATTCTTAGATGACTTAACTGCAGAAGATGTAGAAAAGGCTTTACAAGTTAAGATACGTATAGTAAAATCAGACGGGCAAGATTTTGTCCATGCTATTCTCGAACCGTCCTCAGAGCCGGAACCGGAACCAATGGAAGAAGGACTTCCGGGAGAAGAATATGGTTATGAAGGCTATGAGCTGGATGAGATATGGGAAGATGAGGACGATGAAACAGAGCAAAAAAGATAAAAAAACCGTTGGCAGCTGTGAATGCTGCGGAAACTATGTATATGATGAAGAAAATGAATACTATGTCTGCGAAGTAGATTTAGATGAGGATGATATGGTGCGCTTTTTAAAGGGAGATGTGAGAGCTTGTCCTTATTATCAGTCAGATGACGAGTACAAGATCGTGCGCAAACAGATATAGTGGTGATATCTTCCCGCAAAATCATGGGAAACAGATTTCCATAGTACATGGTGAAAGTAAGGAGGAAAACAATTGAGTAAACCAGTCGTGGCCATTGTAGGAAGGCCAAACGTTGGAAAATCTACCCTGTTTAATGTAATTGCAGGGGACACTATTTCCATTGTAAAAGATACACCTGGTGTTACCAGAGACAGGATTTATGCAGACTGTACCTGGCTGAATATGAATTTTACACTGATCGATACAGGTGGTATTGAGCCGGACAGCAGCGACATCATTCTTTCACAGATGAGAGAACAGGCTGAGATCGCTATTGCTACCGCAGATGTGATTGTATTTATTGTAGACGTACGTCAGGGGTTGGTAGATGCTGACTCTAAGGTGGCAGATATGCTGCGTAAGTCCCATAAACCGGTTATTCTGGCAGTGAATAAGGTAGACAGCCTTGCAAAATTCGGAAATGATGTTTATGAGTTCTATAATCTGGGAATCGGGGATCCGATCCCTGTATCAGGTGCTTCACGTTTAGGGATCGGTGATCTGTTAGATGCGGTAGTAGCACATTTTGACGCATCCCAGATGGAAGAAGAGGAAGATGACCGCCCAAGGATCGCAGTAGTAGGAAAGCCTAATGTAGGAAAATCTTCTCTCATTAATAAGCTGTTAGGTGAAAACCGTGTGATCGTTTCCAATATTGCAGGAACCACTAGAGACGCAGTAGATACGGAGATCGTCCACAACGGTGTTCCTTATGTATTTATTGATACAGCAGGACTCCGCCGTAAGAATAAGATTAAAGAAGATCTGGAACGCTACAGCATCATCCGTACGGTAACGGCAGTAGAACGTGCTGATGTAGTCATTATTGTGATTGATGCAAAAGAAGGCATCACAGAGCAGGACGCAAAGATCGCAGGTATCGCCCACGAACGTGGAAAGGGCATCATCGTTGCTGTAAACAAGTGGGATGCCATTGAAAAGAATGATAAGACCATTTACCAGTATACAAACAAGTTAAAAGAAACCCTTTCTTTTATGCCTTATGCAGAGTATATTTTTATCTCAGCAGAAACAGGCCAGAGACTTCCGAAACTGTTTGAGTTGGTAGATGCAGTGCGCCAGAACCAGAATATGCGTGTGGCTACCGGCGTATTAAATGAGATCGTTTCCGAGGCAGTTGCCATGCAGCAGCCGCCGTCTGATAAAGGAAAGCGCTTAAAGATCTACTATGTAACGCAGGTAGCAGTAAAACCGCCTACATTCGTAGTTTTTGTAAACGATAAGGAGCTGATGCTGTCTCTTATACACATCTGACGCTGCCGACGATCTTACGCG
>UQJF01000197.1 GCA_900541315.1 uncultured Clostridium sp.
TGCAATCAGATTCGCAGACAAGTGAGTGGTATAGTTATTTCGAAAACGATGTACTTGTTATTCCTCGATCACCTGTATTTCCAGGTAATCAAAATCCACTGTTTCAATAAAATTATCCTGGGTAAACCGGGCTTTGGCGTGACATTTAAAATCCTGGACAGTAGAATCCAGCCACATAGGCTTTTCCAGGTCAAACTTATAGCAGATCTCATCTAAACAGTTAAAAACCATCTGCGTTCTGGAAATAGAATAGTCACCGCAGCAGGCTACCATATCCTTCACCAGATGGTTATCCTTCATGATCTTTCCCCACATCCGAAACATGTATTTCCCAGCCTTTCTTTTTTGTTAAGTGTTACATGTCAGTATAGCATATATTGATGAGATGTGTACAGAAGGAAAAACACATCTTATCTGCATATAAAAGATAGAATTATATGCAGATAAGATTGCTTTTTCTGCATATGACATGGTAGAATCATATGCAGAAAGGCGGTGCCGTGATGAGGTATTTTGACTATTCATTTTTAAATAATGGATTACTTCCAGCTAATTTAGTAAACCTTACTGCCAATATCGCAGAACTAAAAACAATGGCAGGCGTACGAAAAGAAGAATATATACAGATATTTACTGAATTAGAGGCTGTAGCAAAAGTACAGTCAATTAAAAGCTCTAATGCCATTGAAGGTATTGTGACCAGTGATGAACGTATTGCAGAGATCGTTAATCAGAACAGTGCGCCATTAAATCATAATGAAGCTGAGATTGCTGGATATCGTGATGCTTTAAATGAGATTCATTTAGGGTATGAACATATTGATTTTCGTGAAGCTGATATTTTGCGTCTGCATGAGATTTTAATGCAGTTTACAGGAAATGGTATCGGTGGTCAGTATAAGACGGATGATAATGTGATTCTGGAAATTGACGCGGAAGGCAGACGAAAGGTTCGGTTTCATCCCACATCAGCGTTGGAAACACCAGAAGCAATGGAACAGCTGACCCTTGCATATATGGATGCCCGCAGTGATGCCAATATTAATCAATTATTGCTTATTCCCTGTGTTATCCTAGATTTCCTTTGTATTCATCCGTTTCGGGATGGAAATGGAAGAATGTCCCGGCTGTTATCCTTATTATTGCTTTACAAAAACGGGTTTGATGCTGGAAAATATGTGTCGTTTGAAGAACAGATAAATAATTATAAAGTGTATTATTATGAGTCATTACGAAAGTCATCAATAGACTGGGGGAAAAATGAAAATTCATATTTTCCATTTATTGAAAATTTCCTGTCAACGCTCTATATGTGTTATAAAGAGCTGGACAAACGTTTTGCTATTGTAAATGGCAGGAAAATCACTAAAAAAGCCCGAATAGAGTCTACGGTGTTAAATAGTCTGACACCTATTTCTAAATCAGAAATATGCAAAATATTACCAGATGTCAGTCCGACTACGGTGGAAGCTGTTTTAGGAGAAATGGTAAAAACAGGAAGTATACAACGAGTTGGATCGGGGCGTATGACAAGATATATTAAGGCATGAATGAATAGAGAAAGTTGCATTGTTAAATGAGAAATTCTTGAGATAAACAGGAGTGTACTTGCGTTGACGTATCAATGCGTTATTTCTGCATTTTTTCTGATAACGCCAATCGTCTAAACAATAGATAACGCCAATCGTCTAAACCATCCCTTGCCCTGTTACTGGTTTTGTAGTAAGCTATAAATAATGACAAAATCCCCCGAAATTCGGGCGGCGAGGAGGTACTGGGCGGTGGAGCAGGTTATTACAGATTATGTAAAATTTCTGGCAGATGCCAGAGATGCGGTTTATCGTTTGGGCTGTGATCAGGCAACAGCAAAACAGCTGAAAGAACAGGGCGAACGCCAGGAAAAAGAACTGGCAGCTGCAAAAAAGGCAGTGACAGATTCGGTGAACCAGACGATAAAAAAGCGGCGCAGTGAGATTGATTCAAGTTATGATAAAGAGATAGCAAAAGGCCAGGAACGACTGAAAAAGGCCAGAACCCAGCGTGAAAAAGCTAAAAATAAGGGAATGAAGGAACGGATTGCAGAGGAAACCAGTGTGCTGAGAGAGCATAACCGTGACCTGCAGGTACAGATGAAGACTATGTTCCAGAAAGACAAGGTTCCTGCATTTTGCCGTACTACATTTTATTATTCCCTGTATTATGCAAGAGGGCTTAAGGAACGGCTGATCGGTTTTATTACTTTTCTGATCTGCTTTTTAGTGCTTCCATGTGGTATTTATTTCCTGCTTCCGGACCGGAAGATATGGTATCTGGTGCTGGTTTATTTTGCAGATATCATCATTTTCGGCGGTTTGTATGTGACCATTGGAAACAGAAGCCGGTCCCGTTACCATGATGCCTTAAAACAGGGACGGGAGATCCGGAACCTGTTAAATTCCAATGAAAAGAAGATCAAAGTTATTACACACAGCATTGAAAAAGACGGCAATGAAGATATTTATGATCTGGAAAAATATGATGACGAGATTGCCTGCGCACAGCAGGAGCTGTCTGATATAGCGGCAAAGAAAAAAGATGCCATCAGCAGCTTTGAAAATGTGACAAAAAATATCATTGCTGATGAGATCGAAGGCAGCCACAAAGCAGAGATCGAAGAAAAAGAGCAGAAATTAAAAGAAGTAAATAATAACCTGGCAGAATTAGAGAACAGCATCCGTCAGCAGAATATCCATATTACAGACACTTATGGACCATATCTTGGAAAAGAGTATCTGGATACAGATAAGCTCATGGAATTGTCAAGGATTATCCAGGCTGGAACAGCGTCTAATATTACTGAGGCTATTGAAATGGATAAAAACGGAGAGGGAAAGCCAGAAAAAAATTAGAAAATAGAAACAACTTGAAAACCAAACAAAACCGCACTATAATGGTAAAGAACTGGAAAAGGGGAGCTGGCAGCAGCTGGCTGAGAGTGGGATATAGTTCCCAGACCCGCAACCTGATTTGGATAATGCCAACGTAGGGATATAAAAACAAGGTCTTTTCATAGTGTGATCTTAGCGGATATGTCTGTTGTGGGCATATCCGTTTTTTACTATGAAAGTCCCGGACGGCAGCCGCGAATGAGCCATGCTTGCATGAGC
>UQJF01000198.1 GCA_900541315.1 uncultured Clostridium sp.
CATTATACAGGAAGACTCAGATATGACCCGGTCAGCATGCTGAAAACAGTTTTGTGAGACCGTTTCAAGTTTTGTGTAAACGTTAAAAACTGATATAAGATTTGTGAATAGTTACAAATGGGCAGAGCCGATTTTCCGGATTCTGCCCATATCTGCATTATACAGTAGTTTTTAGGCATGTCAATAAAACCTGCCTAAAATTGACTGCTTTACAGGTTCCGTCCTGCCAGACGTTCTTCAAAATAAATTTCAAGCTGGGAATGGATCTGTCCCCAGTCCTGCCTGTGACCGGTCCATTTTTTCGTGATATCCATGGTTGCCAGATACAGCATTTTCAAAAGGCTGTCATCCGACGGAAAAACCGTCTTGCTTTTGGTCACTTTCCGGAGCTGGCGGTTGAATCCTTCAATCGCATTTGTGGTATAAATCAGACGTCTTACCGCCTCTGGGTACTTGAAATAAGTGGACAACGTAGCCCAGTTATCATGCCAGGATTTATAAATCTTTGGGTACTTGGAATCCCATTTATCCTTGAACAATTCTAACTCATCTAAAGCTGTTTCTTCCGTTGGAGCTGCATATACAAGCTTCAGATCAGCCATCAGTTTTTTGATGTCTTTGTATGAAACAAACTTCGTTGAATTACGGATCTGATGGATGATACACTGCTGAATCTCTGTTTTTGGATAAACAGCCTCGATTGCCTGTGGAAATCCATTTAAACCATCAACGCATGCAATCAGGATATCCTCAACGCCTCTGTTTTTTAATCCATTGATGATAGAAAGCCAGAACTTGGCACTTTCGTTTTCTCCAACATACATTCCAAGAACATCTTTTTTCCCATTCATATCGATACCAAGGGCAATGTAAACCGCACGTTTTACAATACGTCCTTCACTGCGGACGTGATAGTGGATTGCATCCATAAATACTACAGCATACACTTCTTCCAAAGGGCGTTCCTGCCATTCTTTTACAATCGGCAGGATTTTGTCTGTGATCCGGCTGATTGTGCTGTCAGAAATATCAATATCGTATAATTCACGCATATGGGATTCAATGTCTCCAGTTGTCATTCCCTTGGCATACATGGAAAGTATTTTTTCTTCCATGTCCTGAGTTACGGTATTCTGATATTTTTTAATCAGCTGTGGTTCATAATCACCATTACGATCCCTTGGGATTGCCACATCCATATCTCCATAACTGGTGTGCATGGTTTTGCTGGAATGTCCATTTCTACTATTGTCTGTTTCTTTGTTTCGATAGTCATACTTGGAATACCCTAATTCTTCATCCAGTTCTTCATCCAAAGCACCTTCCAAAATGACAGACATCATGTCACGCATGATGCTGTTAACATCGGTGCCATCTTTGATGCTGATATCATTATTTTTTAGATAGTCACGCATCATTTCTCTCATTGCTGCTTTTTGTGGGCTGTCTTTTCTTCTTGCCATAAAAATAACCTCCAAACTGAGTAATTTTATCTTACATCAGTTTGGAGGTTTACACAAACTTTAGGATACTCTCGGTGGGAATATTATATTTCTCTGCTATTTCCTCTACAATGCCCACTACCGGACACGCATCTGCATCTACAAATATATGCACTAACCTCTCTCCATTTCTCGTTGAATCCATGTCATAATTACATCTACAAGGTAATCCTGCTGCACCTGACTTAGTTCCTTTTCTGGATACATTTTATGCCACTTTCGGATGCATTCCCTGCAGCATGTTGCTGATTGTGTCCAACACTTTTTCATTTATGTAATCAATATCTTTATCATCAAACCAGAATATGATTCTTGTCTCTGACTTGGCAAATTCTGTATTTAATTGATTCTGTATGTTCTGTAAATCCATATTTCACCTTCTAATCCATTTGTGCGGTTAGTCTCTGCACAAATATTTTTATTCAGCCTATGCTAATAAGTGTCCGATAAATGGTCACTTATCGAACACTTTGTATCCGATAGCCCGCAAAAGTGTCCGATAGTGTTCAATAAAGTGTTCGATAAGTAGCAATGTGACCACTAAATCACATATTTAGTTGCCGGTCCATTTCCAATCTTCGTAATCAATCCTTTTTCTATCATCTTATCAAGCAATTTTCTAGCTCCTGTCTTTGACTTATAACCCCCTATATCAGCGGCTTTTTGAGAAGAAATACTTCCATTCTGCCTGATATACTCAATTATTTTATCTTCTTTTGACACAGCAGTTGCTTTTTCCTGATTTGTATTTTCATTTCTGATATCAGCAGCCCCCGGAATATATACCACTTGTCCAACTTCGAGCTTTAATGTTACCCTGTCACTGCGCTCTGAGAAATCAAATTCCGGTTTTTCCCAGTTTTGTTCTGCCCATGCAGTCATAATCTTATCGACGCCGCTTCCGGCACGCTCACCAACATTTACAAAACCAAACATCTTTAAGATATTCGGATTTCGTGGATCACTATTGCCACCAGCATAAAATTCTTCTTTTGTTACCCTGATAGTATATCCATCATTCCTTTTATAATTTGCCATCAAATCTATTTTTAATGCTTTCTTCTTTCACTTGATAAAAAGTATAAACCATTTTGGCTTTATTTGACAGTGGTAATCGAAATAAAGAGACCAGAATTTCTCCGGTCTCTAAAAGATTTACACCTCTTCAACAAACACAATACCATAGATTTTCTCAGATGCCAGTTCATTCATCTTATCTATTTCACATCCAGTCTGTTCCATCAGTTTTTCCAGTTGCTCCTTTGTGCACTGATATGCATAGCTTCCCCAGTCCACCTGCTTTCCATTGTCAAAAAGCTTATTGGCTATATCAAGAAATTCCCATCCTCCAAGTTTATATACTCGATTGTTCTCAACTAATATATTGTATGGATCTTTATTCTCGTTCCTCTGTCAATCCTCTCATGCGGGCGTTGCTTCTGCTTCGCACCGGATATTCTTTTCTATGACTTTCCCTGACATAATTAGCATCTATGTAAGAATCAATATCCCCTCTTGTACTTGTACCCCAATACCCCGGATGTGCTACAGGGTATATATATGTTT
>UQJF01000199.1 GCA_900541315.1 uncultured Clostridium sp.
CAGCGTAGCCCGCTACGCCTGCGTTTTTAGACCTGCACACTCAAATCCGCATCCTGCGTGATCAGTACAGTTATTTACGAAACGATGTACTAGTTATAGGCAGGCAGTGTAACCGGATTGCGAATATCCTTCGGCTTGACTTATGAAAGAGAGTACATTTACGCATAAAGGAGATAAATTATGGAACCGAATGTATTTGACAAGGTTCATGACGTGGACCTTAAAAAGACCATGGAACAGTCCTATATTGACTATGCCATGAGTGTTATCAGCGCCAGAGCACTTCCTGACGCCAGGGACGGCTTAAAGCCGGTACAGCGCCGGGTGCTGTTTTCTATGATAGAGTTAAACAACGGACCGGATAAGCCACATCGTAAGTGTGCCCGTATCGTTGGTGATACTATGGGTAAATATCATCCTCATGGTGACAGCTCCATTTACGGGGCATTGGTCAATATGGCACAGGACTGGTCTACCAGATATCCATTGGTAGATGGTCATGGAAACTTTGGTTCCGTGGACGGTGATGGTGCTGCAGCTATGCGATATACAGAGGCGCGTTTAAGCCGTATTTCCATGGAAATGCTGGCAGATATCAATAAAAATACAGTAGATTTCGTGCCCAACTTTGACGAGACGGAAAAAGAGCCTGTAGTATTGCCTTCCAGATTCCCAAATCTGTTAGTAAACGGTACTTCCGGTATTGCCGTTGGTATGGCTACTAATATCCCGCCTCACAATCTGCGAGAAGTTATTGCAGCTGTTGTAAGAATGATCGATAACCGTGTAAATGAGGACCGGGAGACTTCTTTAGAGGAAATCATGGAGATCATCAAAGGACCTGATTTTCCTACAGGAGCTACCATTTTAGGAAAAAGGGGCATTGAGGAGGCATACCGCACCGGCCGTGCAAAGATCAAAGTGAGAGCTGTGACTAATATTGAGACTATGCCAAACGGAAAGTCACGTATTATAGTTACAGAACTGCCATACATGGTAAATAAGGCCAGACTCATAGAAAAGATCGCAGAGCTGGTAAAGGAAAAAAAGGTGGACGGCATTACCTATATCGGTGATGAATCCAACCGTGAAGGTATGCGCATTAATATTGAGCTGCGCCGTGATGTAAATGCAAATGTTATCTTAAACCAGCTGTTAAAGCATACACAGCTGCAGGATACATTTGGTGTGATCATGCTGGCCCTGGTGAACAATGAACCGAAGGTCATGAACCTGCACCAGATGCTGGACTGCTACATTGCCCACCAGGAGGATGTAGTAAGACGCAGGACCCAGTATGATTTAAATAAGGCAGAGGAGCGTGCCCACATTTTACAGGGCTTGCTGATCGCCTTAGATCACATTGATGAGGTCATCCGCATTATCCGTGGTTCTGCAAATGTAGCAGATGCAAAAAATCAGTTAATGGAGCGTTTTGGCTTAAGTGACGCACAGGCTCAGGCAATCGTAGACATGAGACTGCGTGCTCTTACAGGTCTGGAACGTGAGAAGCTGGAAAATGAATATAAAGAGCTTCAGGTACGTATTGCAGAGTTAAAAGCGATCCTGGCAGACGAGAAGAAGCTTTTAACCGTTATCAAAGAAGAAATCAATATTATCGCTGAGAAATATGGTGATGACAGAAGAACTGCCATTGGTTATGATGATGATATGTCCATGGAAGACCTGATCCCGGATGAAGATACCGTGATCGCTATGACTCATTTAGGCTATATCAAGCGTATGGATGTAGATAATTTCAGAAGCCAGAACCGCGGCGGAAAGGGCATTAAAGGAATGCAGACGATTGAGGAGGACTATATTGAAGACCTTCTTATGACTACCAATCATCATTATATGATGTTCTTTACCAATACAGGCCGTGTATACAGGATCAAGGCATATGAGATCCCTGAAGCAGGCCGTACAGCCCGTGGAACAGCTATTGTCAATCTGCTGCAGATGCAGCCAGGTGAAAAGATCACGGCTATTATACCGATGCGTGAGCTGAATGAGGATAAATATCTGTTTATGGCTACTAAGAAGGGTATGGTAAAGAAGACCCCGATGTTAGAATACGAAAATGTTCGGAAGAATGGACTTCAGGCAATCGTACTCCGCGACGATGATGAACTGATCGAAGTAAAGGCCACAGACAATACCCAGGATATCTTCCTTGTGACTAAAAAGGGAATGTGTATCCGCTTCAAGGAAACAGACGTAAGAGTTACAGGCCGTGTTTCAATGGGCGTTATCGGTATGCGTTTTGATGAAGATGATGAAGTCATTGGCATGCAGATGGAAAGTCAGGGAGAACATCTTTTAGTTGTATCTGAAAATGGTATGGGCAAGCGTACCCTGATCAGCGAATTTAATGCACAGAACCGCGGTGGTAAGGGTGTATTCTGTTATAAGGTAACAGAGAAGACCGGCTATCTCATCGGAGCTAAACTGGTAAGTGACGGCCGTGAGATCATGCTCATTACTACGGAAGGCATTGTGATCCGTATGTCTGTAGATGATATTTCAGTGATCGGAAGAAATACTTCTGGTGTGAAACTGATGAATATCGACCAGGATTCTGATATTAAAGTTGCAAGCATTGCCAAGGTAAGGGAAAGTGCTACCAGAGACAATGAAGCCGAGGAAGAAAATCTGGAAGAAGCAGAAGCTGATATTACTGAAGCAGAGGAAAATGATACAGAAGAATAATGTTTTAGGATACTTTCAGGATGCTTATTTAAGGGCGCGCGGCCAGCGCGTCCTTTTTGTAGCTTTCTGTGGTAAAAAAACGGTAAACAAGCTGTTACAGTTCAGCTATGACATCTTCTTGTTTCCCTGATTCATGAAAACAAGAAGCATAACAAAAAACTTAAAAAAAGAGTAAAAAAACTCTTGACATCTATAGTATGCTTTAGTATAATATTACATGCGTCTGACGGATAAGTATGTCTGTTCAGAAGCATCATAAGGAAATTATGAATTCGGAGAAATACTCAAGAGGCCGAAGAGGCGCCCCTGCTAAGGGT
>UQJF01000200.1 GCA_900541315.1 uncultured Clostridium sp.
ATTGCTTATTTGTGCGAGCACAAACGCAATTTATACTTTTGACACTTACATCATCTTATTTATCAATCATAACATAGACCCCGCTTCAATGCAAGCAGGATACCGAACAAATATTCGATACAAAGTTACAGTAACAGCATGGCGTTCTTGCAATTATTTTAAAAATCAGCTAAACTAAGGACGGTTTCTGTTTTCCAACCCGGAATCTGACAGAAGGAACCAGAAAGGATTTTTATGATCACCATTAAACATCCCATTGACTTTCCAGACACCTATCCCTTAGACCGCATCGGGCCCTTAAAGGATATTTTATTTTTTGATATAGAGACCACCGGTTTTTCCGGTGAAACTTCCCAGCTTTATCTCATTGGATGTACCTATTTTGACGGATTTGGCTGGAAGCTGATCCAGTGGTTTGCTGATACCAGACAGGCAGAAAAAGAGCTTTTAGACTCCTTTTTTGAATTTTTAAAACGATTTAAGATCCTGATCCATTTTAATGGAGACCGTTTTGATATCCCCTATCTTTTAAAATGCTGTGAACGTCTGGGCCTTGACTACAATTTTAATGACCTGGCCAGTATTGATATTTTCAAGAAAATAAAGCCTTACAGAAAGCTGTTAAAACTGGAAAATATGAAACAAAAGTCCATTGAACAGTTTTTAGGGGTACATAGGGAGGATAAATACAATGGCGGACAGCTGATCGAAGTCTACCGCGACTATCTGCATACCCACGAAAAATCCCTCTTTGACCTGCTGATACTGCACAATGCAGATGACCTGCGTGGAATGCCTTCTATCCTTCCCATCTTAAATTATGCAGACCTGTTTGAGTCGGATTTTACCCTTTGCAGCCACAAACTGTATTCTTATACAGATGAAGCCGGATATTCCCACCCTTTTGTCAATCTTTTATGGGAAAGTCCCTACAGTATTCCCATTCCCCTGGAATACACCTTAAATCCATTAAGCCTGGAACTTCATGACAGCTATCTTGCCTGCAATTTAAACCTGTATGAAGGCACCTTGAAATATTTTTATCCGGATTATCAGAATTATTATTATCTGCCTTTGGAAGATACAGCGATCCATAAAAGCATTGGGGAATATGTAGACCGTTCTGCCCGGAAAAAAGCTACTGCAAAAAACTGTTACTGCAAAAAAGAGGGCTTGTTCTTACCTCAGTTCAGTTCTTTGTGGGAACCATCTTTTAAGGAAGATCATAAGTCCTCTTTCTCCTATATTCTTTATGATGATGAAACCTTATGGGCAGATCGTGAGAAAAACTCTCACTATGCTCATGATATTTTTACCTACCTGACCGGGCAGCTGTAGCCGCTGAATATACTGCGTACATCTGGGAGGCGCCGGTATCTCCATGCCCTAACATGGCCTGGACTGCATGGATATCCGCGCCGCCGACCATAAGGTGGGCCGCAAAGGAATGGCGCAGGGTATGAGGTGTGATATCTGTCTTGATCCCCGCTTTTTCCCCGTAAAATTTGATCAGCTTCCAGAAACCCTGACGGCTCATAGGCTGACCGCTGCAGTTGGTAAACAGCCATTCACAGGTCCGCCCCTTTAAAAGAGAACTCCTAGCCTCATCCAAATAGACCCTCAACGCCTGTTTTGCCCCTTTTCCAAAAGGGATCATCCTCTCCCTGGTGCCGTCATGACAGGTAATATATCCGATCTGCATATTCACATCTTCTAATTTCAGGCTGATCAGTTCGGATACACGGACTCCCGTTGCATACAACAATTCCAACATGGCTTTATCACGCATTTCTTTAACTGACGCATTTCCCGGCTGGGCTAAAAGGGCCTGTATTTCCTCTTTTGTCAGTATTACCGGTATCCTGCGTTCAATCTTCGGTGCCCGTAAAAATTCTGCCGGATCCCTGTTTATTTTTCTCTCTTTGAAAAGATAGTTAAAAAATGCCTTAATGGAAGCCAGTTCCCTGGAAATGGTGGATGCTGCTTTTCCTTCTTTTTCCAGATAAAGGATGTAAGAATTTAAACTGGTCTTTGTCACCTTCTCCACATGGGTGATCCCCATTTTCTCCATAAATCCCGCCATCTGGACCAGATCCCGGTGATAAGACACTTCCGTATTTTTCGCTGTATGCTTCACTTCCTGAAGATAGGTTGTGAAGCTGTTTATCTCATCTATCATCTTGTTCCCCCGGTACACAGCGCAGTTTTTCTTTTTCTGTACCCAAACACCCCATATCCCTGCAGCTGCTCTCTTTCTGCTTTTACTCCGTTTTTACAGTATAGTTGATTTTCCTGCATTTTTAAATAGTTTTTGTGTATTCTGCGTTTCAAATTGAAAAAAATCAGTAAAAATATGCCTCCACAGCAGCTCCACAGACTGTAAGCAGCATTAAGAAAATAACTGCCGGCAGCCGTAGCCGTTTCTGTCTGCTTACAGACCAGCATGAAAGAACATACCAGACTACCAGATAGAAGATTCCCTGAGGCAAAACAGACCGTAAAAAGATAGGCAGACCTAAAAAACCTTTTTCTGCCGTAAAACTGGCGATCCCCATTCCAAGGCAAAAAGACCAGAAGCATGTAAAAATCCCAAACAGCCAGAAACTATAGACTGTAAGGCTGCAGAGCCACCCGGCGCCCAACTGGAAAAAGCGTTGTTTTATCACAGCAAAAAAATCCCCGGCAAAAGAAGCTGTATCCGGCCATGTATTTTTATAAGATAAAATTTCCGCCCCGCGCCACCACACCACAACAGACGCCCCGACCATTCCAAGCCAAAAACACAAAAGCAGAAAATGTCTGCCCGTAAATCTTTTAAATGAAATTTCAGACATCTGCTTCCCTTTCTGTGCCGCTGCACTTTCAACTTATTTCTATATATCAGTTATATGTTTTTTTCTGTCCGTGCATGATTTTTTGTACACTGACCGGAAATATGGTATACTAGTATAATCCACGATAATTACCGATCCATTACACGCAGGATAAATTTTCAT
>UQJF01000201.1 GCA_900541315.1 uncultured Clostridium sp.
CGTCGGCAGCGTCAGATGTGTATAAGAGACAGACATAGTCCAGTCCAATCTTATGGCAGAATTCTACGGAGCTTGGGTCACCGCCGTGCTCGCCGCAGATACCAACATGAAGTTCAGGACGTGTAGCCTTTCCTAACTTAATAGCCATTTCCATCAGCTTGCCTACACCAGTCTGATCCAGTTTTGCAAATGGATCATTCTCGAAGATCTTAGCATCATAGTAAGCATTTAAGAACTTGCCAGCATCATCACGGGAGAATCCGTAAGTCATCTGGGTTAAGTCATTGGTACCGAAGCAGAAGAATTCAGCATCCTTAGCGATCTCATCAGCAGTTAAAGCTGCTCTTGGGATCTCAATCATAGTACCAACTTCATATTTCAGATCAACACCAGCTGCTGCGATCTCAGCATCAGCGGTCTCAACAACGATCTTCTTAACATACTTTAATTCCTTTGTATCGCAGATCAGAGGGATCATGATCTCTGGGCAAACATTCCAGTCTGCATGAGCCTTCTTAACATTGATAGCTGCACGAATAACAGCTCTTGTCTGCATCTTGGCGATTTCAGGATAGGTAACAGCCAGACGGCAGCCACGGTGTCCCATCATTGGGTTGAATTCGTGAAGCGCATCACAGATAGCCTTGATCTGTTCAACAGTCTTGCCCTGTGCGTCAGCCAGCTTCTTAATATCCTCTTCCTCAGTAGGAACGAACTCATGCAGAGGCGGATCCAGGAAACGGATGGTAACTGGGTTGCCTTCCAGAGCTTCGTACAGCTTCTCGAAATCTCCCTGCTGTTCAGGTAAGATCTTCTCCAGAGCTGCTTCTCTTTCTTCTACTGTTTCAGAGCAGATCATCTCACGGAATGCATCAATTCTGTTGCCCTCAAAGAACATATGCTCTGTACGGCAAAGACCAATACCTTCTGCGCCAAGCTCTCTTGCCTTTGCAGCATCTCTAGGAGTATCTGCATTGGTACGAACCTGTAATCTTCTATATTTGTCAGCCCATGCCATGATTCTTCCGAATTCACCAGCAATAGTAGCATCTACAGTTGGGATAATGCCATCGTAAATCTTACCGGTAGAACCATCAATAGACATCCAGTCACCTTCATGGTATTCTTTTCCAGCCAGAACGAACTTCTTGTTCGCTTCATCCATAATGATCTCGGAACAGCCGGATACACAGCAGGTACCCATACCACGTGCAACTACAGCTGCATGGCTGGTCATACCACCACGGACAGTCAGGATACCCTGAGCAGCCTTCATACCTTCAATATCTTCAGGAGAAGTTTCCAGACGGACCAGAACTACCTTCTCACCTTTAGCCTTCCAAGTCTTTGCATCTTCTGCTGTGAACACGATCTTACCGCAGGCAGCACCTGGTGAAGCAGCCAGTGCCTTAGCTACAGGCTCTGCTTTCTTCAGTGCAGCAGCATCAAACTGAGGATGAAGCAGTGTATCCAGGTTACGTGGATCGATCATCTTAACTGCTTTCTTCTCATCGATCATGCCTTCATCAACTAAATCACATGCGATCTTTAATGCAGCCTTTGCAGTTCTCTTACCATTACGTGTCTGTAACATGTACAGCTTTTTGTCCTCAATGGTGAACTCCATGTCCTGCATATCTCTGTAGTGATCTTCCAGAGTATGGCAGATACCTACGAACTGCTCATAAACTTCTGGCATAACTTCCTTTAACTGGTCGATCTTCTGAGGTGTACGCACGCCAGCTACTACGTCTTCGCCCTGTGCATTCATCAGGAACTCGCCCATTAAATGTTTCTCACCAGTTGCTGGATCACGGGTAAATGCAACACCAGTACCGGAGGTCTCACCCATGTTACCAAATGCCATCATCTGTACATTTACTGCAGTACCCCAGGAATATGGGATATCGTTGTCACGACGGTAAACATTTGCTCTTGGGTTATCCCATGAACGGAATACAGCCTTGATCGCTTCCATTAACTGCTCCTTAGGATCAGTTGGGAAATCTTTTCCGATCTTTTCTTTATATTCAGCCTTGAACTGCTCAGCCAGATCATGAAGATCTTCTGCAGTCAGCTCAACGTCCTGCTTAACGCCTTTTTCAGCTTTCATCTTATCGATGAGTTCTTCAAAGTATTTCTTTCCGACTTCCATAACAACATCGGAGAACATCTGGATAAATCTTCTGTAGCAGTCCCATGCCCAACGTGGATTGCCGGACTTCTTAGCCAGAACATCTACTACTTCTTCATTCAAACCTAAGTTCAGAATGGTATCCATCATACCAGGCATAGATGCTCTTGCACCGGAACGAACGGAAACCAGAAGTGGATTTTCCCTGTCACCAAACTTCTTGCCGGTGATCTCTTCCATCTTTCCGATATATTCCATGATCTGGCCCATGATCTCATCATTGATTTTTCTGCCATCTTCATAGTACTGTGTACAAGCTTCTGTTGTAATTGTAAATCCCTGAGGAACCGGTAAACCAAGATTTGTCATCTCAGCCAGGTTTGCACCTTTGCCTCCCAGAAGATTTCTCATGTTTGCATTACCTTCACTGAACAAGTAAACCCACTTTGTTGCCATAAGTCTTTTCCTCCTCTAATATAGCAGTCCGTCAGGTCCCTTTTTTCCTGACTGCCGCCGGCTTAGCTTAGGACAGAACCAATGATTCATTTCGTCCGTCCAACGTGTTTATTATATCACAAAGTTTTTTTCAGTAAACCCTTTTGGAGGCAAAACTTTGAAAAAATTTGTTAATTTTACTGTAAAAACACGTGTAAGCGCTTCCACTTTCTGTCATTTTCACATATGCGTTGTTGATTCGTATTTGCGAATAGGTGCTATGTACAAAAAAAATATATATGATGTAAGTGGCAAAATTTACTTTTGACACTCACATCATATGATGTTGGGGTCAAAAGGTATTTTGACCCCTCTGATACCGAATTGCTACGTGC
>UQJF01000202.1 GCA_900541315.1 uncultured Clostridium sp.
TTGCTTATTTGTGCGAGCACAAACGCAATTTATACTTTTGACACTTACATCATCATATCATATTCCCAATTATTCTACAACTTCCAGATATTTACAAAGGAAGATGTCGGGGGAAAAGAAAAAATAAAACAGAAAAAGCAGGGGAATCCCTGCTTTTATAATGTCTTTATCCTACGGCACCTGTATCATTTTACTGAACTTTTTATAAATCTACAGTAATGAAAATATCATAGATTGCCTTAATAGCAGTTTCAAAATCAGCGTTCTTAACACCAATGATGATATTCCATTCACTAGATCCCTGATCAATCATTTTTACATTAACTCTTGCATGTGCCAGTGCAGAGAAGATGCGGCCTGCAGTGCCTCTGTTGGAACGCATTCCTCTTCCCACTACTGCGATCAGCGCCAGATCAGATTCCAGTTCTACGGTATCCGGCTCTACAGCTCTGTGGATACCTGCTACTACAGACTGCTCATAAGCCTCAAACTCAGACTGATGGACAAAAATAGTCATAGTATCAATGCCAGATGGCATATGTTCAAAATTAATACCGTATTTTTCAAATACGCTTAAAACTCTTCTCCCAAAACCAACCTCAGAATTCATCATTGCCTTTTCAATGTTGATGGAGCAGAATCCCTTCTTACCTGCAATACCTGTAATGGTATGACGCGGCTTGCGGCAGGTGGTCTCTACGATCAGCGTTCCCTTATCCTCCGGGCGGTTGGTATTGCGGATATTGATGGGAATACCTTCCTTGCGTACCGGGAAAATAGCATCTTCGTGAAGAACACTTGCGCCCATGTAAGCCAGTTCACGAAGTTCTTTATAAGTGATGGTTTCAATAACCTCAGGATCCTTGATGATCCTTGGGTCAGCTACTAAAAATCCGGAAACATCTGTCCAGTTCTCATACATATCTGCATGGATCGCTTTTGCAACGATAGAACCGGTCACATCAGAACCGCCTCTGGAAAAGGTCTTTACAGTGCCGTCATGGCGGGAACCGTAAAAGCCGGGGATAACAGCTCTCTCTACATGCTCTAAACGCTCAGAAAGCTCTTTATCAGTAATATCTGCCTCAAAGTTTCCATTATCATCAAAGAAAATAACCTCTGCAGCATCAATAAATTCATATCCCAGATAATTTGCCATAACAATACCGTTTAAGTATTCGCCTCTGGAAGCTGCGTAATCTCTTCCTGCCTTTGCCAGGAAGTTTTCTTCAATTTTATCAAATTCATGATCCAGGTTCAGGTTCAGATCCAGTCCGTCAATGATCTCATTGTATCTTTCTTTGATCTTATCAAGGATCTTCTTGTAGGAACGTCCCTCTGCTACTGCATCATAGCATGCATAAAGCATATCGGTTACTTTTTCGTCTTTGTCATTGCGCTTGCCTGGTGCAGACGGAACTACATATCTTCTGGACTTATCCGCTTTAATGATGTCAGCCACTTTTTTAAACTGCTTTGCATTTGCAAGTGAACTTCCTCCGAACTTAACCACTTTCTTCATGATCTTTATCTCCCTTAAATCGTAGTAAAACACGCGTTTTCCTAAGGTTTTTATTAACGCGTTACAAGTGCAAATGATACCGTACTTTTTTCATCATGTCAATAGTTTTGAGCCAAAAAATTTGCCGCACAAGGACAAATGTCTTTGTACGGCATACTTTTATAGTCATTCTGTCTTTCTCTTAACACTGTGGCCTGATCCTTGTCCCTGCCTCTATGTCAGCCTTTATCAGCCTTCCATTTCCTTATTTATAGACTCTTCACAGGAACGCATGGCAAGAATGGTCTTTTCCATTAATTCTTCCAGCGTCCAGCCAAGGTTTTCTGCACCTTCACGGATCACATCCCTGGAACATCCGGCAGCAAACTTTTTATCTTTAAATTTCTTTTTAAGGCTGGAAACCTCCATATCCATTACACTGCGGGAAGGACGCATTCTGGCTGCTGCTCCTACAAGACCTGTAAGTTCATCTGCTGCAAACAGCACCTTTTCCATCTCATGTTCCGGCTTTACATCACAGGCAATACCATATCCATGGCTGCAGATAGCGTGGATCAGCTCTTCTTCTGCCCCTGCTTCTCTTAACAGCTCCTCTGCCTTGATACAGTGCTGTTCCGGATACATTTCAAAGTCAATATCGTGAAGAAGTCCTGCCATTGCCCAGAAATCTGCGTCTTCTTTATATCCCAGTTCATTTGCAAACCATCTCATAGTACCTTCTACAGTCAGTCCATGTAAGATATGAAATGGCTCTTTATTGTATTTTTTCAGTAATTCCAGTCCCTGTTCTCTTGTAAGTTTTGTAATCATCTCTTTTGCTTCCTTTCCGGCACATATTCAGATATATCCTGTAGGAATATGTATTTTTATTATTTCTCAATTATAATTCCCATATGTGAAAAATGCAAGACTGTCCGCCTTGAAAATCCTTAAGACCGGGATTATACTATCATTAATATCCGCAATGAAAAAATCAAAAAACAAACGGAGGCACCATATGTTAAAATACAGAACCGCTGATCTGTCAGATCTGCCTGCCATGATGAAAATGGTGGAAGAAGCAAAAGAAGGATTCCGCACAAGAAACATCGACCAGTGGCAAAAAGGAGAGCCTAATGAGCAAGGGCTTACAGAAGGCATTAAAAAGGGCGTTGTACACGTTCTGGAAGAAAACGGAAAAGTTTTAGGCATGGTCACTGTTGTACCCGGCCCTGAAGCTGATTATGCAGCCATAGGTGGTGCCTGGTTAAATGACGAGCCTTATTTTGCTTTCCACAGAGTCTGCGTATCCGAGGCCCACAAGGGCAAAGGGCTGGCTGGAAGCCTTTTCTCTCATTCTGAGATCTTTGCAAAGGAAAAGGGTGTCAGAAACATTCGTATCGACACCTGTCTCTTATACACATCTCCGAGCCCACGAGACGGAGCTACATCTC
>UQJF01000203.1 GCA_900541315.1 uncultured Clostridium sp.
AGGCACTGTTTGAGCGAACGCAGTGAGCGAGTTTGCCGGAGACCTGACTAATCGGTGGCGGAGCAAAATGGACAAAATTGCCGTGAATGCGTTTATACACGGAGGAGCCCTTTCGGACCCTATTGAACTAAATCCCAATTTTGCAACTGGACAAAGATAGCTTTTTGCGAATGGTAGTGCAAAACGTTATTTTTTGAATATAAGCATAAATAAAGCATATAAAGTTTTGAAGAAATGCGCATAATGTAAAATCTTGCATTGATTCATATGAAATAATGTAATAAAATACATTAATTCGTATGAATTTAAAATTAAGAGGTTAAGCAATGATAAATAAAACCGAATGGGACAGAATGATCCAGGGAAAATTATATAATCCCTATAAAGTTGGCGGAAATACCTTTGAAACCGTTCATGCAGCACAGAAAAAATTTAATGAATCAGAATACTGGCATGATAAAAGTGCTTTTGAAGAACTGAAAAAATGTTTTAAATCCGCTCCTGATGATATGGTGCTGACACCTCCTGTTTATTTTGACCATGGAAACAGAATATCATTTGGAAAGCATTTTTATGCTAATACAGATCTGACTATATTGGATGAAAATTATGTTACCTTTGGAGATAATGTATTTCTGGCTCCTCACATAAGCATATATACAGCAGGTCATCCCATTGATAAAGATGTGCGTAACCTGGATCTGGAATATGCTAAACCTGTAACCATAGGCGATGATGTCTGGATCGGTGGAAATGTTGTGATCAATCCAGGAGTTACCATAGGAAGCAATGTAGTGATCGCTTCCGGATCGGTTGTAGTAAAGGATATCCCCAGTCACGTAGTTGCAGGCGGGAATCCCTGTCATGTAATACGGCAGATAACGGAAAAGGACAGAGATAGCTGGCATGCTCAGTTAAAAGACTACGAGAAAGACATAAAAGAGTAAACTTTATAACTTCTTTTTTAAATAACACCCGCTCCAAAACAGATTCAACAATACCCAGCCAATCCCGGTAGCCACTGCTACTGCATTTAACTGAAACCGGCTTACAAATATCCATGACAGGATCACCCGCAGAGTAATGTGTCCCACAGCCCCTATAAAGAGGATATAGCTCCTGCAGATGCTTTCCTTTCACCAGGCAGATTTCTGTCTTATCAGTGAACGTGAAGGCGACCACAACTGGATCTTACTGCGAAATGATCCCATGGTAGCCCTTATTCCACCTGGACACCCACTAGCAAAAGAAACATCCGTTCCCATGGAAGCCTTTGCTGTAGAATCCTACATCCAGACCTATCCGGGACAGGACGTAGACAATGCCCGTATTTTCTCCCGCTGCCACATTACTCCCAACCCCCAGTTTTCCACTATGGACATTAACGCAACCTATTCCATGGTAGAAGCCGGTCTTGGCATCGGCATCAATAACCAGGTCAACAGTTATCTCTGGCAGGACCGGGGGGTGCACCTTCCATTAAAACCGACCCAAACCATGAATATTGGACTGGCTTATGAAAAGAACATCTCACTGGCTTCACAGGCCTTTCTTCACTTTATAAAAGATAAGTTGCCTGAATATTGAAAAAAGCTCCAAATTTCGGTACACTAGAGAAAGATACAATTAGGAGGGGTTACTGCTATGATCATTGATAATGTAAAAGTTTATACACCAGAAAAGACATTTGTAAACGGCGGTATCATTCTTGAAAATGACCGCATCTGCCATATTTATACAGCAGAAAATAAGCCTGCTGATGGCTATCTTTCAGAAAATGATGTTCTGGATGGAGAAGGCGCCTATGCCATTCCAGGGCTGATCGACCTGCATTTCCACGGATGCAAGGGAGATGATTTCTGTGACAATTCCATGGAATCAATAGAACGAATCGCAGAATATGAAGCTTCTGTGGGAGTAACTGCCATTGCACCGGCTACCATGACACTTCCTGTAGAGGAACTGGTAGATGTTTTAAAAACTGCCGCACAGTACAAACATGAAAAGCACGACTATAAAAAAGCTGACCTGGTAGGCATAAACATGGAAGGGCCTTTTATCAGTCCTGTGAAAAAAGGCGCCCAGGATGACCGGAATATCCTTCCATGTGATACTGCCCTTTGTGAACGCTTCCTGGAAGCCTCAGAAGGCCTAGTCAAATTTGTAGGAATTGCGCCGGAGGAAAGCGAAAATTCTCTGGAATTTATCCGGCAGATGAAAGATAAAGTAGACATCTCACTGGCTCATACCAATGCAGATTACGATACTGCCCTGGCGGCTTTTAACGCAGGGGCAAACCACGCTGTCCATTTATACAACGGTATGCCGGAAATCCTTCACCGGGCTCCCGGAGTTGTAGGCGCCGTATTTGACAGCAAACATGTTATGGCAGAGATCATCTGTGACGGCATCCATATCCATCCGTCTTCTGTACGTGCTACCTTCCAGATGATGGGAGCAGACCGTATGATCCTGATCAGTGACAGCATGAGAGCCACCGGTATGCCTGACGGCCAGTATACTTTAGGCGGACTGGACGTAAAAGTAGTCGGAAAACTGGCAACTCTGGTTTCTAATGGGGCCATTGCCGGTTCTGCCACCAACCTTGCTGACTGTATGCGCACAGTTGTTAAAAAAATGGACATCCCACTGGAAACAGCGGTTGCCTGTGCTACCATCAATCCTGCAAAGAGCTTAAAGATCGATGACGAATACGGCTCCCTTGAAAAAGGTAAAAAAGCCAATGTGGTGCTTCTTGGGAAGGATCTGGAACTAAAAGCAGTTATAAAAGATGGAAAACGGATTTAAAAATGTACTCTCGGAATCTTTTTGTACTTGATTTTGCGAGAAGATTTTTTGTCAGT
>UQJF01000204.1 GCA_900541315.1 uncultured Clostridium sp.
TCCTCCGGCAAATGACGGAACCAGCAGGATCCTTGTTATTTATGAGGTGGAAGATATTTTGCCTGAAGAGGACAATGGACATTATCTGTCGGTCGATTTGGGCTTGCATAATCTTATGACTTGTTATGATAATGCAGGAAAAACGTTCATTATTGGGAGAGAATATCTTTCACTTTCTTATTTTTATAACAAGGAAATCGCGCGAGTCCAGTCGCAATGGGACAGGATCCAGGCTGCATGGGGAATGGAGTATCCGAAAACATCTAAGCATCTGCAGAGGCTCTATCGAAAGAAAAATAACTGTATCAAAGATTATATTCATAAGATGACACGGTATATCACGAACTATTGTGTAAAGAATGATATTCATACGGTTGTAATTGGAGATATAAAGGGGATTCGTAAAGAGAAAAACCTGGGAAGGAAAAACAACCAGAAGATTCACAGTCTGCCATATGCCCGTATCTATATGCAGTTAGAGTATAAGTTTAAAATGAAAGGGATTCGCCTGATAAGACAGGAAGAAAGTTATTCCAGTCAATGTCCGCCACAGTCAGAAGAAGTATCGTGCATTTATGCAGAGAAAAGGAATCGAAAAAAACGTGGCATCTACATTGTAGATACCGTGATCTACAATGCAGATGCAGTAGGAGCTTATAATATTTTGAAAAAGTATCATGCCGTATCCGGCAAAGAAATTGATATGCCCGTAACCGGGCTGAGCAGTACAAAAATAATAAAAGTAGCTGTGTAACCCATCTGGGTAGCAGTAAGGGTGTCATGGACGCACCTCTGGAACTACGGAGCTATGCTTCGTAATCAGATGCTCGGTAATTCAATTGCCGATGTAGTTCACAATGGCAGAATGCTTATGAAAAATGGCTTAAATACGTTAAAAATAAGACAAAATGTAAAAAGCATACAATGGAGAAAATGTGGGAAAAAGAAAGGAGAAATGAATGAAAACCAATACGGATCTGTTTGAAAAAGTTCCGGTACCTAAAGCAGTGGCTACTATGGCTGTTCCTACCATGATATCTATGCTGGTAGTTGTCATTTATAACATGGCAGATACCTTTTTTATTGGTCAGACCCAGGATCCGCTGCAGGTTGCTGCTGTATCTTTAGCAACACCGGTATTTATGATTTTTATGGCACTTGGAAACCTGTTTGGCATCGGTGGAAGTTCGGCTATTTCCAGGGCACTGGGAGAAAAGCATAAGGAGCGTGCCTGGCATATCAGTTCATTCTGCTGCTATGGTGCACTGGGACTGGGCGTGATCGTGGCAATTTTTTCTGTACTTGGGATGGAAGTGATTTTGAGACTGATCGGAGCCAGTGAAAATACCATTGGTTTTGCCAGAAAATATCTGCTGATCATTTCCATTGGTGCGCCAACGATCCTGTTTTCCACTGCATTTGCCAATATCTTAAGAGGAGAAGGCGCGGCCAGAGAGTCTATGGTGGGAAACCTGCTTGGAACTATTGTAAATATTGTGCTGGATCCGGTTATGATCCTGATGTTAGGCTGGGGAGTAACAGGCGCAGCATTGGCTACGATCATTGGAAATATTGCAGCATGCCTGTTTTATCTGCAGTATTTTCTTAGGAAAAAGTCTACTTTGACCATTAGTTTAAAGTATTTTAAGATAGGCGGAGGAATCGCAAGGGGAGTTGTAGCAATTGGTATTCCTGCTTCCTTAAATAATATTTTAATGAGTTTTGCAAACATTGTCCTGAATCAGGCATTAGTAGGATATGGAGATACGCCGGTAGCGGCAATGGGCGTTGCCATGAAATCGAATATGCTGGTAGTGTTATTACAGATCGGGCTTTGCGTAGGTATCCAGCCGCTGATCGGATATAATTATGGCGCAGGAAATAAGAAACGTCTGATGCAGGTATTTAAATTTACAGGTATTGTGTCTGTGGTCATGGGAACGATCCTGACACTGCTTATGATGGCAGCAAGAAAAACACTGGTACAGGTATTTATCAATGATGCCCAGGTTATTGCCTATGGTATCCAGATGGTCATTGCATTGCAGCTGTCAGCACCGTTTTTGGGGATCTTGTTCCTGTGTATCAATACGATCCAGGGAATGGGAAAAGCGATCCCGTCGCTGGTCCTGACTGTCTGTCGTCAGGGATTGATCTTTATCCCGCTGATCTTTATTTTAAATCATATGTTTGGACTGGAAGGCGTTATCTATGCACAGCCTGCAGCAGACTATCTGTCTATTGTGGTAGCGATCCTGATCTGTACCCATTTGTTCAGGAATATGGAGCATAGAAATGAGAGCGTTGAGGAATAAAAGGTACAAATAAGTAAGACAGGATTTGGGAGTGAGTATATGAAATGGTATGCTCACTCCTTTTATGTTATAGGTTCTCTCGGAGTCTTTCATGCACCTGCCTTTGCGGCTGACAAAAAATCTTTTCGCAAAATCAGGTACAGAAAGATTCCGAGAAAACATTTAAGAAGTTTTTGGATTTGCAGGTGAAAAATATTGATAATTTAATATTTTTTCGATAGAATCTATATGATGATGCCAGGGGCAAAAGAGTGGAAATCCGGAACAGGCTTGCCAGCAGGAGGATTTTTGGACTTGGGACCTGCTAAAAACATGAGTAAGAAGCCAGTATTTAAAGAAAAATAAGCGGATTAGGGATGTTTTTAGAATTGCGGAAGTGCAAAGCATACAGCAATTCGGTATCATCTGGAACGGTGATCAAAAAAATAAGAGCTTCTGATGACTAAAATCATCAAAAACCCTTAATAAAAAAAGAAAATCGGAGTAACAGGATTTGAACCTGCGACCTCTCGGCCCCCAGCCGAGCGCGCTAC
>UQJF01000205.1 GCA_900541315.1 uncultured Clostridium sp.
CCTGACAGTCACTGGATTCCAGAGTTCCTGCCATGGCCGGTTTCTTGATCTCCATCTTTATTTCCTCCTATTTTTAACGATGTCTTTTCAACATCTTTTTGTTACCCCCCGCATCTTTGCAAAAGCATTTTCAAACGGGCACTGCCACACATTTTCCAGATCATTTGGAATCAGGAAAATATGTGGTACTGTGTGTTTATACTCAGGTCTCCCGCGCTGACGCGCTCCACTGCCTGCTTACGCAGGCGAGACCTTCGTTAATGGCTCGTAAAAAACAAATGTCTGCTTCGCAGCCGCTTGTTTTTTCCTTCGCTCATTACATTATATCACTTTAAGCCTTTTCTTGAACGGTTATAATTGATCAGACAGCCTGCTTTTACGATCTTTCTTTCATCTGCAGTCATATCTGCCACGTACAGACTGATCTCTTTTACCGCCTTGGTATCTGCATTGATCACATAAGCCTTAATGTCTTTTAAATCACCATCCAGTGCTGCTTTTGCACCTGGAACGTAGATATAGTCTCCTACTTCAAACTCAGGCTCTTCTACCATCTGGAATGGGATCATTCCCCAGTTCATTACATTAGAACGATAACGCTTGGTTGCGTATTCTTTTGTGATGTTTGCAAGTCCGCCGATGACTCTCTGGCAGCTTGCAGCCTGTTCTCTTGCAGAACCATCACCAGGCTTTACAGCATAGATCATGCTTCCGATCTCTGTTTCCATTTCATTTACATTTTCCTGACCGGAAATGGTATGGATGGCATCAAATACCCCATTCAGGTCTGCATCTAACTCTGATGGCTTCTGTCCTGCTGTTCTTGCCTTCTCTAATTTGTCTACTGCCTTGCTCTTTCCTACGTATTCAGGATCTCTTCTGGATAATGTAAACTCAGCCAGTCCCAGTGGATTGGAACGATAGGAGGAGGTTTCACCAGATGGGATCAGTTCATCCGTGGTAGTTACTTCATCCATGATCTTGGAGCATACTTTTAAAAGGATATTATCAGTTAACGGACTCATTTCCGGCCAGTCCTTAATATTTGGGCCATATACCAGACTGTCCTCCTCATGGGCTGCATTGTAGCCATTGTATACACGGCGGTCATAAACAGTCTTATCAAAATCGTGTTCAGGAACATCGCCCCAGCAGTCTAAGTCTGTAGCTGGTGTAAGGATACCGCCGTTTGCTGCGGTTGCTGCAATAGAACGTGCATCCATTAAGGCTACTGCAGACATCTGGCCATTTCCTGGCTTGCTGCCTTCCCTGTTCGGGAAATTTCTGGTTGTATGACGGATACTTAATCCATTGTTGCAAGGTGTATCTCCGGCGCCAAAGCATGGTCCGCAGAATGCAGTTCTGATAACAGCACCTGCTTCCATAAGCTCTGCTATAAATCCCTTTCTTACCAGATCGATAAATACAGGCTGGGAAGATGGATATACAGCCAGTGAGAATTCTCCGTCTCCACAGCTCTTTCCCTTTAATGCATGGGCTGCTTCTACTACATTGGTAAAGTTACCGCCTGCACAGCCTGCGATGATTCCCTGCTGGACTCTTAAACGTCCGTTTTCAATTTTATCAGTCAGTGTAAATGGTGCTCTTCCGCCGCTGACTTTCTCTGCTTCTTTTTCTACACTTCTTAAAATATCACCCAGGTTTGCATTTAACTCATCGATCTCATATGTGTTGCTTGGGTGGAATGGAAGGGCGATCATTGGCTTAATGGTACTTAAATCCACGTAAACACAGCCATCATAGTAAGCTACATCTGCTGGATTTAACTCTTTGTAATCATCACCTCTGCCATGGGCTGTTAAAAATGCCTTTGTATCTTCATCAGTGCGCCAGATAGATGTTAAGCAGGTAGTTTCTGTTGTCATAACATCTACACCGTTTCTGTAGTCTGTTGTCATGGAAGCAACACCAGGTCCTACAAATTCCATTACTTTATTCTTTACATAACCCTTCTTGAATACTGCACCGATAATGGAAAGTGCCACGTCCTGAGGTCCGATACCAGGTCCCGGCTTTCCGGTAAGGTAAATTGCAACAACGCCCGGATAAGCTACATCGTATGTATCACATAACAGCTGTTTTACCAGCTCACCGCCACCTTCACCGATGGCCATGGTTCCTAATGCACCATAGCGGGTATGGGAGTCAGATCCTAAGATCATACGTCCGCAGCCTGCATGCATTTCACGCATATACTGATGCATAACTGCAATGTGAGGTGGAACATAGATGCCGCCATACTTCTTTGCTGCGGAAAGACCAAACATGTGGTCATCTTCGTTAATGGTTCCGCCTACTGCGCAAAGGGAGTTATGACAGTTGGTCAGTACATAGGGAACAGGGAATTTCTCCATTCCGGAAGCTTTTGCTGTCTGGATAACCCCTACGAATGTGATATCGTGGGATGTCATTGCGTCAAATTTAAGCTTTAAATGCTCCATATCTCCTGAAGTGTTGTGGGCACTTAAAATAGAACAGGCCATAGTGCCTTTCTTTGCTGTTTCTTTATCTGCAGCTTTTCCTGTAAGAGCCTGTACCTTTGCTCCTTCAGACTCAGGTACGATCTCGGTGCCGTTTACAAGATAAATTCCTTCATCATATAACTTTACCATAATGTTTCTTCTCCTTTTATCCCATGTCCATGTCACCATCAGGTGACATATCCATTTGCTATGTTCTAACTATACACCCCTTTACTTTTATAGCTGTCTCTTATACACATCTGGACGCTGCCGAC
>UQJF01000206.1 GCA_900541315.1 uncultured Clostridium sp.
TTGAGGTGTTCGAGGATTGCGGGAATTGCATAGCAATGGAGCAATCCGGTTACATAAGTGAGTGGCAAAATTTACTTTTGACACTCACATCATAATATGTCTGTATGCAATCTCACTGCGTCGTACGCTTGCGCATTCTGTTTTAACAAGGCACTATTATAACGGCTCTTTTCCTGTTTCGTAAGTGTTTTTTTTATTTTTTTTGCATTTCGGCACTTTATATAATACATTTTATCTATATACAATATATTTTGTACGGCACTTACAATATCCATTCCTGTTATATGCCAATTACGCTTATCCTATTTCCTGATTCAGATACTCCATGATCCCCATATGTAAGGTCCAGGCCAGCCGGTCCTGGTACTCTTTTGTTTCCAGTTTTTCCGCCTCTTCCCAGTTAGATAAAAATCCACATTCTGCAATAATAATAGGCTCTTTTACATGAAGCAGAAGGTAATAATTGTCATTAGCCTTTGCCTGTCTTTTATTAGCATCTCCCAGCACATAGTCAAAGCGTTCCTGAAGGATCTGGGCTAGCTTTTTGCCCCGGACAGAAGTCTTATAATAGAATACCTGTCCGCCACGTATGGCCTCTTCGTGATAGCTGTTCTGATGGATGCTGATCACCAAATCCGGCTTTACCTCCTCGATCAGCTGACAACGTTCACGCATATCCGCCATTTTTTTATGAGCGTCACCAGAAGAATAAAGCCCCATGTCTTTATCACGGGTAAGGACCACTGTCACATCCGATGCTTCCAGATAGGTTTTAAGCTTTTTTGCGATTGCCAGGTTTATATCTTTTTCCAGCTGTCCATTGATTCCTACTTTTCCAGGGTCAGTGCCGCCGTGACCCGGATCCACACAGACAATATATTTCTTTTTCTCTCCAGAACCATTTTCTGCATGTATAAACTGCACCCCGGCTGCCGCCAGTGAACCTGCCTGCCAGGATAAAAACGTAACTGTGCAAAGAAGAACCACTCCCATAAAAAGCTGATAAGGAGACTGTTTCATAAGATCAGACCTGCACACTCTTTTTATCCAGTATATTCAGTGGCATTTAAAATCAGTCAGAAAACATCCGAAATCTATTCTGTTATTGATCAGTCATTTGCTTCCAGGTAATTGTAATCTTTTACTGCATCTTCCACAATGTATTCCAGATACTCAAATAATATCATCGGATAGCAGTATTCCTGCCACATTTTATAGGCGGCTGTATCTGTGGCCTCTTTGACAATCTCATAGGCTTTTCCGCCGTAGCAGGCTGCATTTAACTGTGCATACACCTCTGACATCTGCTCTTTCTGGCTCTTGGTCAGTTTAACAAAAATGTCTCCTGTTTCTTCTTCCTCAGAATCTTTCATGGCATCATAAGACTGGTTATAAAAAATAGTCTTTAAAGCCGCCGGGGCATAGGTGTTAAAATTCAGCAGATTTTCATCCGTGCTTTTATGCTTTCTGGCCCATTTTTCCATATCTACCTTTTGGGTATGATAAGAAAATGTTTCATCATCCCGGTATTCCAGCACTCCGTACTGACATGGCGGTGTAGAAAGGGAACTGGTAACGATCTCATAGATTCCTCTGTCTTCTTCATCTCTCATATAATGCTGTACATGGAGATGTCCGCTTAAAAATAATGGTATATCTTCCTCTTCCAGCCGGTCTACCAGTTCTTCGCTATGCTCAATGGTACAGTCTTCCACATAGATCTTGCTTTCATCCAGCAGGTTATGATGAGCCACAGGAAGAAGGATCACACCGTCCTCCCATGCTTTTTCCAGCTGGTCATCAATCCAGTCATAGGTTTCTGTTTTTATCATTCCACCTATTTTATTAACTGGACTGTACTGACAGCTGTCTAACATTAAAAGGCGCATATCCGGTCCCAGATCATATGTATAGCTTAAGGATGCCGGATCTCTGTCAAGTGCCTCCCCATAGCCAAAATCATTGTAGATTTTTGCAAATTCATCGGCAGTAATGATCTGGGCCGGTTGTCTGGAACGTCCGTCAAAAGAAGCTGCACTCTTGTTGTTGATATCATGATTTCCAGGAATGACCACTACCTGGACACCAGCTTTTTCCACCTGCTCCAGCTTTTTCGCCAGCTCTTTATGGCTTTCTTTTTCCCCGTTTAAAGTCAGATCACCACTTAAAATGATCACATCCGGCTTTAGCATTTCTGCCTGTTCAAAAGCTGCATCTGTGATCTCCCACACATAATTGGTCAGCTTTCCGTCCCCATGTTCCACCATGTACTGAAATTCTTCCCCTTTGTCTGTAAGAGAATCTGCCAGATAGTGTATATCCGTCATAAGGACAATGCGCTTTCCATTTTTCATAGGCTGTGCCTGCGTTTCTTTTTCTCCATGGGGAAATGGCTCTATATCTTCCGGATGTGCATCTGTAGGCTTCTTTGTTTCTTCTTCTGATTCCCCGGACGGCTGCTGTTTTATGTCATCCTTTGTGTCTGTTTCTGCCTGGGAAGCATTGACTGGCTGCCTATCTTTATTTCCCTGATACAGGCTGCAGCCGGTTACAGACATACAAAATGCAGACAACAATGCTGCTGTCATGATCTGTTTCTTCTTTTTCATCCTTCATCCCTCTGTTTCTTTTATATGTTCTCCCGGAATCTTTCTGTACCTGATTTTGTGAGAAGATTTTTTGTCAGTTGTACCCAAATTTCTGAGGCGTACGCGGTGCGTACGGTGATGA
>UQJF01000207.1 GCA_900541315.1 uncultured Clostridium sp.
AGATGTAGCTCCGTCTCGTGGGCTCGGAGATGTGTATAAGAGACAGATCAGATCCGGAATGCATTTGGTTTCAGGGGAACATCTTTAAAATTCCTTATACGTGAGCGGAAAGATAAGGATAAATAGTTTTAAATAAACAATGTAGATCAGCAGGGCCTGCTGCACACAGCTTAAAAAACAGCTGGCGCAACAGTCCCTGAATTGCGTTATATTGTGAAAAAAGCAAATGTACGCAGAACACGGACAAATGTCCATACTGGAAAGCGTAAATGCTGTGTAAAAATACAAAAAAAGAAAGTGCTATAAAATTACATAAGGGGTATGAAAATGGAACGTCTTGTATGTTTAGCAGTGGGATACCTGTTTGGTATCTTCCAGACCGGTTATATTTATGGAAGGGTACATGGAATTGATATCCGCAAATACGGAAGCGGAAATTCCGGCAGTACCAATGCGCTGCGTGTAATGGGAAAGAAGGCAGGTCTTACAGTTTTTGCAGGGGATTTCTTAAAAACAATGATCCCTTGTATGGCAGTTCGCTGTATCTTTAAAAATCAGCCGGACTATGCATATGTATATATGCTGTATATTGGTCTGGGAGTGATTTTGGGACATAATTATCCTTTCTATCTTCATTTTAAAGGCGGAAAGGGAATTGCGGCAACAGCCGGCATTATCTTTTCTATTGACTGGAGACTGACTGTTTTATGTCTGGCGGTATTTATACTGATCGTGGCTGTGACCCGATATGTTTCCCTGGGATCGCTGGTAGTTTCTGTGATCCTTCTGGCATGGAATATCTACATGGGAAGATGCGGGGCATACAATTTAAGCGCTGTATCTTCTGTAGAGTATGGTGCAATGACAGCGGTGATCGCAGCTATGGCATTCTGGCGTCACAGAGCCAATATCATTCGCCTGATCCATGGAAATGAAAACAAGGTCGGCGCAAAAAAATCATAAAAAATCGTAAAGGATGGTGGGGTAATGGCATCAGTTGGAGTAATCGGATCAGGAACATGGGGAACAGCACTGGCAATCCTTTTAAATGGAAATGGACATAAGGTGCAGCTTTGGTCAGCGATTCCTGCGGAGGTAGAAAGTTTATCAGTAAACAGGAAGCATCCAAACTTAGGGGATACGCCAATACCGGAAGAAATTGAGATCACCGGTGATTTAGAGACGGCTATGAAGGATAATGATCTGTTAGTCATGTCAGTGCCATCTGTCTACGTGAGACAGACAGCAGTGAAAATGAAACCATGGTTAAAACCAGGTCAGATCGTTACAAATGTAGCAAAGGGAATTGAAGAAGCAACTTTGAAAACATTATCTGAAGTGATCGAGGAAGAACTTCCCCAGGCAGAGGTAACTGTGCTTTCCGGACCAAGCCATGCAGAAGAAGTAAGCAGAGGTCTTCCAACTACATGTGTGGCAGGTGCCCACAGCAAGGCAGCAGCAGAATATGTACAAAGCCTGTTTATGAGTCCTGTATTCCGTGTATACACAAGCCCGGACATGCTGGGGATTGAGCTGGGCGGAGCCTTGAAAAATGTTATCGCCCTGGCAGCTGGTACAGCAGATGGTCTGGGCTGCGGGGATAATACAAAGGCAGCGCTAATCACCAGGGGCATTGCAGAGATCACCCGCCTGGGAACTGTTATGGGCGGAAAGCCTGAGACCTTTTCAGGACTTACCGGTATTGGTGATCTGATCGTCACCTGTGCAAGTATGCACAGCCGCAACCGAAGGGCTGGTATCCTCATTGGAAAAGGCTATACCATGGATGAGGCCATGAAAGAAGTGAAAATGGTAGTGGAAGGTGTTTATTCTGCAAAGGCAGCTTTAAAACTGGCAGAAAAATATCATGTGACCATGCCTATTGTAGAACAGGTAAACGAGGTTTTATTTGACGGTAAGTCCGCAAAGGATGCTCTGGCAGAGTTGATGCTGCGGGATAAGCGTATGGAAAATACCAGTCTTATCTGGGATAAGGAATAACTGTCATAACTACTGGTTATGAAACAGTCAATCTTTCTCACATTTTTTTATAAAAGGTATTGACAAGGCAATTATCAGTTTTTATAATGTAAAAAGTTTAAGAACAAATGTATCTGTATGAAAGACATAACAGATACAGTCATGTGAGGAGGACACTATTATGAAAAAAAGATTTTTAAGCGCTGGTTTAGCAGTAGTTATGGCAGCATCTTTAACAGCATGCGGCGGCTCAGGTTCCGCATCTACCACAACAGCAGCTGCTGGTGAGGCTAAAGCAGAAGGTGAGAGCAAGGCAGCTGAAAGCAGTGCAGCAGCAGATGGCGCTTCCTTTAAGATCGGTGGTATCGGCCCTGTAACCGGCGGCGCAGCAGTTTACGGTCTGGCTGTACAGCATGGTGCAGAGATCGCTGTTAAAGAGATCAATGAAGCTGGTGGTATCAACGGCTATCCTGTTGAGTTCCAGTTCCAGGATGATGAGCATGATGCAGAAAAATCTGTAAATGCTTATAATACCTTAAAAGACTGGGGAATGCAGGCACTGATGGGAACAGTTACATCTGCTCCATGTATCGCAGTTGCTGACAAGACTGCAGCTGATAATATGTTCCAGATCACACCATCCGGCTCTGCTGTAGAATGTGCGGCTAATCCAAATGTATACCGTGTCTGCTATTCCTGTCTCTTATACACATCTCCGAGCCCACGAGACGGAGCTACATCTCG
>UQJF01000208.1 GCA_900541315.1 uncultured Clostridium sp.
CCCGGGACTTAAAATCCCGTGGGTAGTGATACCCGTACCGGTTCGATTCCGGTCTACGGCAGCTTTTAGAACAGAGCCTTTGTGGTTCTGTTCTTTTTTTACATAAATAATATTTTCTGTTTACAGAGCCTGCCAACGTCAGCTTCTTCCAGACACATGCCATCAAAAAAATGAGCAGACCACAAAAAAGTCTGCTCAAAAATATTTCTGATATCCGCAGCCGGTCTGATCCCGGCTGTTTTTATATTTTATATCTTTTCTTTTAACTGTCTATGCCCGTCCAACTGCCTCCGGCCGTTCTTTTTCTTTCGCTTCTTCCCCGTCCTCCACAAATCTGGATCTTAACACTGGATAGAAATCTTCCGGATGAGAAGTAAATACAGCACCGCTGTAAGCAGGCATTCTCACTTTCAAAATGCCATCTTTTACATAGTAGAATAAGATTCCCGCGTTGTATCCCTCTTCTGTTGTGAGGATCGGCCGTCCTAAGATGTCCTCATCGGTCACTCCTAACTGCCATACTGGAATTTCCATAGTGGTCGGCTGAGGCAGATTGGAAATAATAGTCACTGCCTGGTACTTTCCCCACATACGTCCATAGGCGATCTGCTGGTTCGCTGCAAACAATGGCTTTACAGCCCCTTTTCGCAGTGCAGGAAGGCGTTTGTGTATACCGGCCATATAGCGGTGGAATTCCATTAATTCCAGGTCTTCTCTTCCCCATGGATAGGTTCGCCGGCTGTCAGGATCTGTCCAGCCGCATACACCGGCTTCATCACCGTAATACAGCGTAGGTGCACCAGGCCAGGTCATCTGGATCATGACCGCTTCTCTCATAACACATTTCTTTACGTTTTCAGAAGCCCGCTCCGGCCCCATATTACCAATACGGCCTACTACCTGGTTTGTTCTGGTAAGAAAGCGGGAATGATCATGGTTTGACAGCTGGTTCATGGCTGTAAATACAGTATTCGTCTGCATCCGGCTCATATGATAAGCCATGGCATCAAAGAAAGACTGGCCATTTCCGTAAAGTCCGCCGTTATAGCTGTCACTGTGCTTTTCCATACCTGTAAGAAACCATGTGACCGGCTCCATAAAGGCATCATAATTCATAATAGAATCCCATTCATCTCCCTGAAGCCAGCCGGAAGGATCGCCGTAGTGTTCTGCAAGGATCAGTGCCTGTGGATTTGCCTCTTTTACAGCCTTTCTGAAGCTCTTCCAGAAAGCATGGTTGTATTCCGCTGTATGCCCCAGATCCGCAGCTACATCTAAGCGCCAGCCGTCTGCACTGTAAGGTGGGGAAACCCATTTTCTGGCCACATTTAAAATGTATTCTACTAACTTATCAGAGCCTTCATAATTCAGCTTCGGCAGTGTATCATGCCCCCACCATCCATCATAAGTCTTATTATAAGGCCATGCCTTGTCACTGTTGTCATTGAAGCGGAAAAAGCTGTGATATGGGCTGTCCTTTGAAATATAAGCCCCCGGCTCATAGTCCCCGGAACGTTCATAGATCTGCTCTGCATCCAGCCATTTATTAAAGGATCCGCAGTGATTAAACACACCGTCTAAGATCACCTTCATGCCGCGGTTATGGATCTCTTTTACAAATTCTGCAAAAAAGGCATCACTGGCCTTAAGATTCTCTCTGTCAGCAGAACGGACTACATAACGCTCTGCCTTTTTATTGTCCTCTGCATTCTGATCCACCAGAGAACCGCCGTCTTTTACTATCTTTCCAAAGTGAGGATCAATATGTTCATAGTCCTGGCAGTCATATTTATGGTTTGAGGGGGATACAAATACTGGATTCAGGTAGATGACCTCTACTCCAAGGCTCTGAATATAGTCCAGCTTGTCCCACACACCCTGAAGATCACCGCCGTAAAAGCAGCCTACATCCATAGTAGACGGATTTCTGCTCCAGTCATTGACCTGATACACTGGTCTTCCAATATAAACATACTCACAGGACTGTACATCATTAGTGGGATCGCCATTGCAGAAGCGGTCCACAAAAATCTGGTACATCACTGCGCCCTTTGCCCAATCCGGGGTATGAAAGCCGGGTGTGATCTTAAAATCAAACTGGTCTGTGTCCTGATCCGATGGTCCCAGACGGTTGTAATGACAGACTTCACCATCTTTTTCAATCTTAAAATGATAAAGTATCTGCGCTTCTTTCACTGTTATCTTATGTTCATAATAATCAAACAGACTGTCAGAAGCAGCTTTTTTCATCAAAACAGCTTTCTTCTTTTCTATATAATAAACATGATCTGCACCGTTTTTTGCCGTCCGCATCCGCACTGTAACCATATCACCGGCATCCGGCTCTGAAGGCATACGATAATCCTGGGTTTCTGCTGAAAACAGAGCTTCCCTGTTTATCTGGGTATCACTCATCACACGTTTGTCCTCTTATTTCCTAGACTCTTGAAAAACATTCGTAATCCGCTCATTTTTCTTCAAAAAATGGCTTCTTACTCATCATTAATATTGTAAATCAATTTTCTTAAATATGCAATACGCCGGTATACCGGTCCTTAACTGCAACAACCTTCTAAACCCCAGTTTTTTCCAGGTGTCCAGACATGGGAAAAGCCTGGCGGGGTAGCCAGGCTTTTCAGGAGAAGGTATTTCGTTTCTTATGGGGGTGTAGCAAAAACTATATAATGTATTGGGGGGTTACGTCTATTATAATAGCATA
>UQJF01000209.1 GCA_900541315.1 uncultured Clostridium sp.
GATTTTGCCGATGCTCCGCATTCCGAATCGGCAAAATCCGCGGTCACAACTGTATTATACGGAATTTTCAGTTCAGAAAATTCCTACCCGTGAAAAGTAACACCTGCGGTTTCAAAAAGATCTGCCATCTATGATATTTTATTCAACCTTCAGACCGCATAAAAATCCATTATAAGCACCGGAAAAATATGCATTTGCATCCCCTAATCCCATTTTATAGGTCTCCTGTGTAACCGGATCATAAATACTTACATTATACTGATCATAACCATATAAAAGCAGGCAGGAGCCGTCCGGCATAATAGCAGCTGCCGGAATACCTTTATCAATGAAATAAAGCACCTGGTTTACACTGCAGCCGGAAGCATCAAAGGTCATCAGCCCGCTTTCCTGCCGTTTATTCTTACCAAAGCTGTCCATATAAGAAAGCAGCTCTCTTGCCTGTCCTGCCGGATCCTTCAGGCTTCGGATGGGCTTTCTGTTGATGCGGTCCCACACAAGATACTGGTTCTGATCTGTTACATAACCCATTTTATCGTAAGCAGCATTCACAGCTTTCCCAAAATCCGTAAAGCTTCCCAAATAGCTGCCACTGCCATAAGCATAGAAAATAAGAGTACCATCTTCTGCTACATTTTGTCTGCCAGCAAGCTCCAGCGTGCTTGTATTTTCATAAGAAAATGCCTTTGGCGTTTCTGTTTTCACAGAAGATGACTTGATTTCATTATCTGTCTGCACAAAATAAACCCGGCCTTTTTCCTGAGAAGCATACCATCCAAGTCCTTCAAAAGGATCTTCAGCCACTTTCTGGTTGCACACAATGGTATCCTCATCCTGATAGGAATACTGGTTATCTCCCAGCTTTACCATGCGCTTTAAATGGATACGGCCCTCTTCTGCTGTTACATCCGAAATATAAATCCCCGGCTTCTTATACTCGCTCTGGATGTTCATCTCATTATCAGCAATATACATGGCATACATAGGAAACTCCTTTACGTTTCCATTTACCATCCACAGATCACTTTCATGTCCAAATCCATAGATCAGGTCACTTCCAACAAAACCAAGAGCCCGTACATAATCTCCTTCTGGTGCTGCAACATCCTGTTTCTGGGCAGTATCAAAATCCATTACATGAAGGGTCTGGGAATGGTAAACATCCCCTCCTTCCAGCCATGCCATTCTGCTTCCATCTGTACTTACTGCAAAATTGTCCTGGCTTAAACCATAAGCCACAGTAACAGATTCGTTACTGTTCAGATCGATACCTGTAACTTTTCCATTTAACAACAGATAGGTCATTCCATTGTCCCCCAAATATGCCAGCATGCTGATATCAGATCCCAGCTGGTCAAATCCAGTTGAAACAGGTACAAAAAACTTTTCCTGCACCATACGGTTTTCTTCATCATAGTGATAGAAAACCACCCCCATCTGTCCTTCATAGGTTCCCCGGTTCATGTAACCATATACCAGAAAATCCACATTTCCTTCATCTGTTACTGAAAGTACCTTCACATCATGCTTTTTATAGTCTGCTCTCACATCTTCATTGGAACCGTCTGAAAAGGTAAACAGACATGTGGCCTTTTTATCATGCTGGTCATAACGCCACAGATTACCGTTTACTTTAAAGAGAATATAGCGGGAATTTTCACTCTTTAACGCTTTTATCTGTTTTGCGTCTGAAATTCCAAGTAAAATCCGCTTTCCGGCAAAATTTTTCTGTTCTCCCTGAAATACTTCATTTGCATACCGGTTGTAATTCATCAGATAGATGCGTTTATCATTCCACTTCATGGTAAAGTTATCTTCTGCATTTACCAGTGACTGAACACCGGTACTATCTGTGATCCGTACCTTATACTCTACCTGGATCTGTCCCATAATACCGTCATACACCTGAAGCGTTATCTGTGGTTCGCCTTCCATTTCCGTAGTCAGTCCATCCCAGGTAAGGTGGTCAAAGCTGGCCTTAATGCTTACATTTCCAAGGGAACTGTTGTCCTCTGTGGAATTTGTTTCCAGATAAGATACCAGATCTCTTGCCTGATCATAATCCAGACTCTTTCTTGTAAAATCTTCTGCCAGCCGCAGCATGTCTCCTGCATGATCGCTGTCTGCCCACATAATTCGGGTATAATAATGAATATCCTTTTCCCCAGTGCTTATTGTAATATCCAGCAAATAGGTCTCATTCTGGGTCAGCAGATTCTGAATAGGAAGCACCGCCCGGATATCTTCCCCCTCTGCCTGCCAATCCTCTACCTCAGTTTTCTCGATCAGACGATCCATGCTAAGATTGCGGACTTCATAACTAAGTCCTGCGATCCCATTTCCATATTCCTTTACACGGATTGCCAGCTTTCTATCTTCAGGCAATACAGAAATAGTATCTCCCACTGCCTGATTACTCATATTCTGTATATATCCGTGGAGTGCATTTATATCTTTTCCATCAAATTCTGTATACACCACTGGAAACTCCGGTGCATTCATGGAAGAATACACTGCCTCTTCCTTTTGCATGTTTTTTCTCGCAGCAAAGAAATACACTGCCACTGATGCAGCAAAAACCAGTGTCAGTATACCAGCTGTTCGTATTATTTTTTTCATATATATAAGTCATTCCTTTTTATTACTAAACTGACATGCCTGCTGACGCAGGCATCACCATTCATGAAAGCCGATTGCTCCGCACCT
>UQJF01000210.1 GCA_900541315.1 uncultured Clostridium sp.
CGAGATGTAGCTCCGTCTCGTGGGCTCGGAGATGTGTATAAGAGACAGGTGCAGGGACAAACTAAGAATTTGGAAAAATGGCTAAAAGCAAGAGAGGGGCGGGCAAAACTCACTTCGTTCAAACAGTTGCCCGTCCCTCTCTTAACGCCATTTTCCCAAATCCAAGTCTGTCTAGCCTGCGCATCCCATGCACCCCACCCAATTCCCTGAGCCTGAGAGTAGCCTGGCTTTTTACCTGGTACATCGTTTCGTAAATAACTGTACTGCTCACATAGAATGCGGATTTGAGTGTGCAGGCAAGTGAGTGGTATAGTTATTTCGAAAATGATGTACCAGTTGTATTTTGGATTATTTGTCTGGCTTTTTGTTCGTCTTCTTTTTTTACAGATATAGAGTAGGTGTTTTTTATACTGCTATCACGTAAAAGAACTGGATTGTCGCCACGAAGGTTATTTAGTGACAGGCGCAGCTGATTATTGGTGCTGGTATCTTTATATGAGATATTATTTTCTGCAAGTAAATTTTTCACCCTAAAGTATTTTTCCATATCTAAGGTAGTGTATATTTCTATGTATTTTGCAAACATTTTTCTCCTTATGTTCGTGGATGTCCCATATAAGGGACATCTTAAAGATTTTATCACTGCTCCATATAACGGGTGGAAGATGCACTTTTTCTTATAGATTTTCTGTTTTTTCCACAATATAAACCGGTCTGTCCTTTAATTCTGTAAAAAGGATCGCAATATACTCACCTATGATCCCAATCAGCAGGAACATCATTGCAAACATAAAACATAAAAGTACCACGATCGTTGCATAACCACTGGGAGCTCCCTGGCGGGTACAAAGAGTATATACCATAACCAGCACGCCCAATGCTGCCGAAAACACACCTGCATAAATTCCCAGTTTCAACGGCATATTGGAGAAGCAGAGTATGGTATTTATGGAGAAAATAAACAGTTTTTTGATGCTGTATTTGCTTTCTCCAGCTACTCTGGCTCTGGCTTCATATTCTATGTTAGTCTTTTTAAAGCCTACATTTTGTACGTAGCCGCGAAGGAAACGTACTTTTTCACGGTAGTTGTCTTTAAGGACCTGGGCTACGTGGCTGCTGATGGCGAAGAAATCAGATGCGTTTGGCTCAAAATGGACATCTGAAATGTGATTAATAAGCCAGTAAAAGCCTGATGATGTTATATTTTTGACCAGACCTGCGGATTTGTTTTTGGTACGGACCATGTTGATAACTTCGTAGTCGGCACTGAATTTTTCTATGATCTGTGGGATACATTCCGGGGGGTGCTGAAGGTCTGCATCCATGCAGATGATCCCATCTCCTGTACTGTGATCGATCCCAGCGATCATTGCTGCTTCGTGCCCAAAGTTCCGTGAAAAACTGATGAGTTTTACATCATGATCCTCTTTTGCCAGTTCTTCCAGAATGCTTAAACTGTTATCTGAACTTCCGTCATTAACGAATATGAGTTCATGCTCCCAGCCGGATTTTCTTATCTGTTCCAGGATTTTATTGGTTTCTTTATAGAATTCTCGCAAAGCTTTTTCTTCGTTGTACACGGATACGACTACTGATAGTTTACGTAGGCTTTTGCTGTTTTCGTTTATATCGTTACTGTTTTTACTGTTGTTTTCTGCTGTATTGTTCATTCGTCATATACCTGTATCTGTAAGCTGGAATGAGTCGGGATCCGCTGTTCTTCTGGTGGAAGCTGCATATAATTGCCATATATTTCTTTCAGGACGGGATCCCAGCCTTTTGGGATCATAAGGGTGGTGTCTTCAAATGGGGCATCTATTACTTCTTCACACCAGTCTTTGTGAAGTGTAACGTAAAGGTAATCTGGCTGGTAGTTGCTGTAATAGCGTAAGTTGCCTTTACTGTGTCTGTCTTTAAGGGCAATTGCTTTCTGCATCGCGAATATTGCTTTCAGAGGGATCAGTTTTCCTGCTGTTGCAAGACCGCCTACAAAGATTTTATGCATCAGGCTGTATTTACTATAGTCTAAATCGTGGCGGTGGCCCATTGCAAGGCCGTAAATGGCTTTATGAAGGAAACGGGTGATTTCTGCTGCTGCTTTTCCTTTTGGAAGCTTATCCAGAATGAACAGGTCTACCCACAGGTGGTTTAGTTTTCCATCATAGTAGTCCATTTTATCACTGTCTGGGTGCATACGGCTTTTTTTATAGATAATACGGGGAGTAAAGTCGTAAAATGCCTTTCCTCCATGGAAGCTGTCTGGTTCTACCAGTTCCATTGTATCTGGGAGTTCTCTTTTTACTACTTTTTTAAATGCTTCAAACTGATTTCTCGTAAAGACAATATCTGCATCATCATCCCATGGAATAAACCCCTTATGACGCACTGCCCCAATAAGAGTCCCTGCATCTAAGGCATACTGTATTTTATATTTACGGCAAATACGGTCAATTTCTTTAAGGATAGTCAGATTGGCCCTGTGAACACGACTCATGTCATATCCAGCATTATCTTTAATGTCAATACCACTGATTTTATTGACACTAACAGTATTTGTGTTTTCCATATTTTCTGCCATATAATCTTTCCCCTCCTTTACCAAATGATGTTCTCTCAGAATCTTTCTGTGCCTGATTTTGTGAGAAGATTTTTTGTCAGTTGTGCCCAAATT
>UQJF01000211.1 GCA_900541315.1 uncultured Clostridium sp.
GCAGTTCTGACAATAGGCGACGCAAGCCCACGAACAAAGGATTTTCTCCCAAATGTGCATCTGTCATGTACACCGGCGGCTTTCGGACCTTAGTTGATTAAATCCCTATTTTTGTGCATTCGTACATTTTTTAGGAATGTAAATGAACGCATAACCTCTACAGCAGATTCCCATACCTACCAAGGAAATTCCTTGTTCTCTCATTATCGGAAGCAAATACCTTTTCCGGTGTTCCTTCTTCTACAATGACACCGCCTGCCATAAAGATAACTCTATGGGAAATGTCTTTGGCGAAAGCCATTTCGTGGGTTACGATGACCATGGCAATATGCAGGTCTGCCAGAGATTTGATGACCTTTAAGACTTCACCGGTCAGCTCCGGATCAAGGGCTGATGTTGGTTCGTCAAAGAAAAGGATCTTTGGCTTTAATGCCAGGGCTCTTGCAATGGCTACACGCTGGCACTGGCCGCCGGAGAGTTGGCATGGATAGGCGTCTTCTTTGTCTTCCAGGCCCATTTTCTTAAGAAGCTCTCTTGCTTCTTTGTAGACTTCGTCTTTATTGCGCTTCTGCACCCGGATGGGGGCATCTGTGATGTTTTTAATCACACTAAAATGTGGGAACAGGTTAAAGTTCTGGAAGACCAGACCATACTGGCTCTGGATCTCTTTTAAATCCTTTTTGTCTGCGTAGTTCAGCTTTCCGCTTTCATCACTCCATACTGCCCTTTTTCCAAGATAAAGGATCTCACCGCTGTCCATAGTCTCTAACATGGTGGCACAGCGCAGCAAGGTAGATTTTCCGGAGCCGGACGGTCCGATGATGGAAACGATCTCGCCATCTTCCACGCTTAATGATATATCTTTCAGGACAGTCAGATTATCAAATGACTTTTCCACATGATTGATCTCTAATAATTTCATTATCAATATTCCTCCTGTACATAATTACACACTAACGGTAATAATCCAGTTTCTTCTCCAGCCATTCAAGGAACATGGCAACAATCAGGTTGAATACATAATAGAAAATGCCTGCTGCAACGAAAGGCATCATGCTTACCTGGGAAGAAGCCAGCGCTTTTGCTGTGGTGAACATTTCCATAACACTTAATGTAAATGCCAGGGAAGTGTCTTTTACCAAAGTGATCACTTCGTTGGTAACAGAAGGAAGAATGCGCTTGATCACCTGTGGAAGAATAATGGTGATAAATGTCTGTGACTTACTGTAACCTAACAGCTTTGCTGCTTCATACTGTCCTACCGGCATGGACTGGATGCCGCTGCGATAGATCTCTGCAAAATAGGCTGCATAGTTGATCACAAAACCGATAAATACAGCCCACAGACGGTAGCTGTTGCTTACACGCATGCCAAACATATAGTAAGGGCCGAAATAAACAACCAGCAGCTGCAGCATCAGCGGTGTTCCACGCATAACGGAGATATAAACTTTGATGACCGCCTGAAGGATCTTATTTCTTGACATACGCCCTAAAGCCACAAAAAGACCTAAGGGCAGTGAAAAAACAAGGGTCACTGCAAAAATCTGTATACTGGTTCCCATACCTCCTGCAAGCTGCATAAGGATCTGCTGGAGTGTCATTTTACCCATATCTGTACCTGCTTTCAAAATGTTTCTTACGTGTTTCTTTTTGTGTCCGCATGGTGCGGACGTTTCTCAGAGATACTATATCATAGAATCTTCAAATGTGCCACTAGCGCATTTTTAATATATACACTCAACAAGGGGGCGCAGCGATTAACTGCACTCCCGTGAACTACATCGGCAATTGAATTACCGAGCATCTGATTACGAAGCATAGCTCCATAGCTTCAGAGGTGCGTCCATGACACCCGTACTGCTACCCAGATGGGTTACACAGCTACTTTTATTGTTTTTGTACTGCTCAGCCCGGTTACGGGCATATCAATTTCTTTGCCGGATACGGCATGATACTTTTTCAAAATATTATAAGCTCCTACTGCATCTGCATTGTAGATCACGGTATCTACAATGTAGATGCCACGCTTTTTTCGATTTCTTTTCTCTGCATAAATGTGCGATACTTCTTCTGACTGCGGCGGACATTGACTGGAATAGCTTTCTTCCTGTCTTATCAGGCAAATCCCTTTCATTTTAAGCTTATATTCTAACTGCATATAGATACGGGCATATGGCAAACTGTGAAGCTTCTGGTTGGTTTTCCTCCCCAGGTTTCTCTCTTTACAAATCCCCTTTATATCTCCAATTACAACTGTATGAATATCATTCTTTACACAATAGTTCGTGATATATCGTGTCATCTTATGAATATAATCTTTGATACAGTCATTTTTCTTTCGATAGAGTTTCTGCAGATGCTTAGATGTTTTCAGATCCTCCATTTCCCTTGCAGCCTGGATCCGGCCCCATTGTGACTGGACTCTCGCGATTTCCTTGTTATAAAAATAAGAAAGAGAAAGATATTCCCTTCCAATAATAAAAGTTTTCCCTACATTATCATAACAAGTCATAAGATTATGCAAGCCCAGATCAATCGACAGATAATGTCCATTATCCTCTTCTGGCAAAACATCTTCCACCTCATAAATAACAAGGATCCTGCTGGTTCCGTCATTTGCCGGAGGA
>UQJF01000212.1 GCA_900541315.1 uncultured Clostridium sp.
TACGAGATGTAGCTCCGTCTCGTGGGCTCGGAGATGTGTATAAGAGACAGCCCCCCATCTTGGTGAAATGGCAAGACTTACAGGCCAGACTATCAGTCAGTTAAAAGAAGACCTGGTAGGAGCTGCCAGTGCCTATGCATCAAGATATGGTGTGACTTGTGTGTTAAAAGATGCAGCTACCGTAGTGGCAGGTCAGGAAGGTGGTCTTTATATTAACACCAGTGGCTGCAGTGCTATGGCAAAAGCCGGTTCAGGGGATGTGCTTACCGGTACCATTGCCGGACTTTTAGCTATTGGTATGGAAGAGGAAGAAGCGGCCCGGATGGGGGTATATGTTCATGGGCTGGCAGGAGAAAAGGCAGCGGCCGCCGGAAGCCATAGTCTGCTGGCTACAGAATTGTCCAGGGCAGTAGGGGATGTTATGGATGAGGCAGTGAGGTGTGAGGAGTAAACAGGTTACTGCATAAAGGCAGGTATTTTTGAACTTGTAAGTGTCATGCGATATACAGCAGCTGCAAAAACAGGTGAAAAACCGACGGAAAACAGGTTTTATGTGCAGGAAACCTTCTTGAAAAATGCGGCTTATGGTGTATAATTAAAGCTTAGCGCACTTTAGTGTGTTTTTGTGAGCAAGTTTTTAGAAGGCATTAATACGCCGGGAGGAAATAAGACATATATGAGACCTTACAGCAGAGTGTATGCAACAGTAAACCTGGATGCTGTTGCTTCTAATATGAAATCCATGAGGGAAAATCTGCCTGCATCAACCCTGATCATGGGTTCAGTAAAAGCAGACGGTTATGGACACGGAAGTGTTCCTATAGCGAAAACGATCGAACCCTATGTGTTTGGATATGCAGTAGCTACAATTGATGAGGGCATTATACTTCGCAGACATGGGATCAATAAAACGATCCTTATCCTGGGTGTGACCCATGAGTCACAATATGAGGAGCTTCTGCGCTATGATATCCGCACTGCTATGTTCCAGTATGAAAAAGCAAAAAAACTGTCAGACCTGGCTGTAAAGCATGGTAAAAAGGCAGTAGTACATCTGGCACTTGATACAGGTATGAGCCGTATCGGCATGAAAGCAGACAGAGAACATGCAAAAGAAGCAGCATCTATTGCAGCTTTAGAAGGTATTGAAGTAGAAGGACTGTTTACCCATTTTGCAAGAGCAGATGAGACAGATAAATCAGCCTATGAAGAGCAGTATCGCCGTTATAAAGAATTTTTAGGCTATCTTGAGGAATTGGGTGTTCAGATCCCTATCCGCCACTGCTCCAACAGTGCCGGTATTGTGGAATCTCTGGAGTCCAACCACATGGATATGGTAAGGGCAGGTATTGCCATTTATGGCATGTATCCTTCAGATGAGGTGGATCATAACAGTGTGAAGCTGACACCTGCTATGGAGATAAAGAGCTGTATCACCTATATCAAGGAGATCGGGGCAGGTACGGCGGTCAGCTATGGCGGTACTTTTGTGGCAGACCATACTATGAAAGTAGCAACCATTCCAGTAGGTTACGGAGATGGTTATGTCCGGTCTCTTTCCGGAAAAGGAGATGTGCTGATTCGTGGAAAGAGGGCAGCTATTTTAGGCCGCATCTGTATGGATCAGTTTATGGTAGATGTAACGGATATCCCGGATGTACAGGAGGATGACGAGGTTACCCTTTTAGGAAAGGACGGTTCTGAATGCATTACTATGGAAGAACTGGCTGAAAAGTCCGGCGGCTTCCATTATGAAATGGTCTGTGATATTGGAAAACGTATACCAAGAGTCTATTTAAAAGACGGAAATATAGTGGGTACTAAAGATTATTTTGATGATGTATTTAAAGAATTTGCGTGATTTTAGACCTTTAGACCCTGATATAATCATGATGTTAGTAATACATGGATAAAACAGGCTCCAGAAAGCCTTTGCCTCCATATACTGATAGTAGTGTATACATTTTAGAAATGTGTCAATACTAAAGGTAAGAATATGATGGAGAGTGAAGACTGTGATCATCAGACGCGGAGATATTTATTATGCAGATCTAAGACCTGTTGTAGGGTCTGAACAAGGCGGTGTGCGGCCAGTCCTTATCATTCAGAATGATGTGGGAAACCGGCACAGTCCAACCGTGATCTGCGCAGCGATCACATCAAGGATGAATAAGGCGAAGCTGCCTACCCATGTAGAATTAAACAGGGGAAGCTGTGACATGATACGGGATTCCGTGATCCTTTTAGAGCAGGTCAGGACCATTGACAAGCAGAGACTAAAGGAGAAGATATGTCATATTGACGGGGAACTGTTACAAAAGGTAAATGAGGCATTAAAGATAAGCCTGGAACTGCATACATAGGCTGTAAGAGGTACAGCCCTGCTTTTCCAGGCTGTTCTTGTGTAAAAATAACAACATGTACTCTCGGAGTCTTTCCTGCACTTGCCTTTGCGGCCGATTTTCCACCAGTTGCACCCGAATTTCATCGACGTACGCACCGCGTACGCCTCAGAAACTGTCTCTTATACACATCTCCGAGCCCACGAGACGGAGCTACATCTCG
>UQJF01000213.1 GCA_900541315.1 uncultured Clostridium sp.
AAGAAAAACAAATGCCACCTTCGGTGTCGCTTGTTTTTCTTTTGGACTCATTATAACATGAAAAAGGCAGATGAGCAAACTTATGTTCGCTTTTCTGCCTTTCTGCCATTCTTCCTAAGAAGCTTTACATTTTAAGTTTACATTTTTCCTGTTAAGCTGCTGTTACAGCTCCAGCTGGCACTAAAGTATCCAGATATTCTTCAAATTCTGCATTATCGCCGTTCATCTGGACTGTCAGAACCCGTGCAAGGTCAAGGCTTAATACACCCAGGATAGATTTTGCATCAATGGTGACACGGTTATAGAATACGTCGATATCAAAGTCACACTTTGATGCCTCTGCTACAAAATGTTTTGCCTCCTCTGCAGATGGCAGCATGATCTTTTTTTCTTTCATTATTCAAAACTCCTTTTTTAAGGTTTTCCAGACTTGTTCAGCTGGATTTTTCCCGATTAAAATGCTTACCGTTCAGGTTTTTCTGAACGTTGAAATATATATATCACTATTATTTTTTAATGTCAAATTTTATTCCATAACCCTTATTATGCCCATTTTTCTGTTTTTTTATGTAAACTGCTGTGATTTGTTTCTGTAATATATCTGTTTTTGTGCATAAAAGAAAGGTGGTTTCCAGATTTTGGGGAAACCACCTAGATTGTTCTTGCTGTGGACAAGTATATTTTACTTTAATTTTGCACGATTTTATCGCAATTTTTTTCTTTATTTTCAGGCCTTTTCTTCCTGTTCTTCCTTTGTTTCCTTTTCAACCCACCTGTATCCGCCGGCTGTCTTCTGGGCTCCTGTAATAGCACAGGAAATACTTCTGCGGCTGATATTAAGGGTGCGGCTGGCATGCGCGATAGACAGATACTCTGCCACTACCTCACCGTCCAATGTCAGCTGGATCAACGGTCTCTTGTCATGATATCCGATCTTGCTGCTTAAGTCCACCTGAATCTGTTCCCATGGAAGATTTTCCGGGACTACTCTCCACAGATATCCCCCTCCTGTTTTCCGTTCACCATGAGCTGCTCTGGCAATAGAACCTAAAGAAACTCCCGTTGCTTCGTGGGCCAGTCTTGAACTTTTATAATCTGCGATCGGCATTCCGTCTTTAGAATACTGACGATATACATGCCCTGCTTTAATTGTCCGACTCATTTGTACTCTCTTCCTTCCACTCGTATGATTTTTTCTTCTAGTCAATGAAGTAGTCGCCATTATTTGTCCTGTTTTATTTTTCACAGAACATTATAGTCATTATAACAACTATTGGTAATTTTGTCCAGATTATATCCGAAACTTATGGAAGTTAATGTCCAAACTAACAAGGACTCCCCTGCTTCATGGCGGTACATGTAAAAATGTTTCTTTTTATTACATGTCTTTCACAGAACAGATGCCTGTAGCTACCGGGCGGATCTCATCTGTATCATCTGCAGGCTTCTTTACTGGCTTTTCCTCTTCTCCCCAGGGAGTGCCTTCCTCCTGAACATCCCCGTTGTTTTTAACTTCCCCTTTTCTGTCTTTTAATGGCACAGGAAGCACAGAAATACCGTTGATCTCCACATGTTCGTTAATCGCGATCACAAGACAGGGGCGGCCATCGATCATGCGGTTTTCCACCAGGTCAGTTTTATCAGGAGCCACCTTAATGATCACATCCGGAGTTTTGATCTCAAAGCTCCGGGTATTTACCACATTAGAAACTGCAAAACTGGTCTCAGGACCATCTTCTACTTCTGCGTAACGGCTGTCAAATTCCTGCAGTTTTTCCGGATCTGCTCCATTATTTTCCAGCAGCTGTTTTAGCTGTGTTTTATTTAATACAGGCTGAACCGGCTCGTCTTTTGTTTCTTCTGCCAGTTCACTTAAGTTTTCATGGATGCTTTTTATCGTCTCAAAATCACAGTTATCGCCCAGAGTCTCTTCTACTATAGCCTGGAAAGTCTCCTTCTGGCTCTTAGCAGACATAGGAGTATGGCAGCCCAGAACTTCATCGATCAGGGTATCTGGCAGCTGTTCTCCGTTTTTTGCGTAAAAAAGAAGGCTGTGAAGATCTGTATTACGGTCATTAAAAGCAGGAAATAAGAAGCTGGTCACAGGCGCCTCTACCAGCCAGTCACGGATCCTGTTTTCAATGGCATTTGTCATGGAATTATAGCACAGACCAGCCTTAGAAAGCTTTACAGGGCAGATAGTACACTGGATAAACTCATAAACATAGTCAGATGCATCAAACATCTCAGAACCATCTGTGGCTTTTGCAGGAATGTCATAGGCACAATGGATCAGGATAATATAATAATTCTCCCCATAATCAAAATTGGCGATGATGCGGTCATAAAATTCTTCGATCAGGCCATCGTCTTTTAACTCACTGTCACGCAGCTTTAAAAGGAAATTCTGGGTACCGCCCTCTTCCTCTGCTGTCTCTTATACACATCTCCGAGCCCACGAGACGGAGCTACATCTCGT
>UQJF01000214.1 GCA_900541315.1 uncultured Clostridium sp.
TTTTTCAAGCAGAAGACGGCATACGAGATGTAGCTCCGTCTCGTGGGCTCGGAGGTGTGTATAAGAGACAGATCAGATACAGAAAAACACCGAGAGAACATACGGAGAACATGATAGGAGGATAAACATGAATAAGGAACTGTTAGAGGCAATGGAGGTATTGGAAAAAGAGAAAAATATCTCTAAAGATACCATGATCGAGGCAATTGAAAATTCCCTTATCACTGCCTGTAAAAACAATTTCGGCAAAGCAGATAATGTAAAGGTTGTTATGAACCGCACAACCGGTGACTTTGCTGTATATGCAGAAAAAACCGTAGTAGAAGAGGTAGAAGACCCGGTTATGGAGATCAGCCTGGCAGACGCAAGAATGATCAGCGCCAAGTATCAGCTGGGTGATGTTGTCCAGGTGCCTTTAGATTCCAAAAAATTCGGACGTATCGCAACCCAGAACGCAAAGAATGTGATCCTTCAGAAGATCCGCGAAGAAGAGCGCAAGGCATTATACAACGATTATTATACCATGGAAAAAGATGTTGCTACCGGTATTGTACAGCGTTACCTTGGAAAAAATATCAGTGTGAATCTTGGTAAAGTAGATGCTATCTTAAATGAGAGCGAGCAGGTAAAGGGTGAGACTTTCCGTCCAAATGAGCGTATCAAGGTTTATATCGTAGAAGTAAAGGATACAACAAAGGGACCGCGTATTTCTGTATCCAGAACACATCCAGACCTTGTAAAGCGTCTTTTTGAAGAGGAAGTATCTGAAGTGCATGATGGTACTGTGGAGATCAAGGCAATTGCAAGAGAAGCAGGTTCCAGAACAAAGATCGCAGTTAAGTCCAATGATGCAAGCGTAGATCCGGTGGGTGCATGTGTAGGTGTAAACGGCGCCAGAGTCAATGCGATCGTTAATGAACTCCGCGGCGAAAAGATCGATATCATTAACTGGGATGAGAATCCTGCATATCTGATCGAAAATGCATTAAGCCCTGCAAAGGTAATCTGTGTTGTTGCAGACGAAGAAGCAAAAGAGGCACAGGTCATCGTTCCTGATTACCAGTTATCACTGGCTATTGGTAAGGAAGGACAGAATGCACGTCTTGCAGCAAGACTGACCGGATATAAGATCGATATCAAGAGTGAGACCCAGGCAAAGGAAATGGGATTGTTTGAACAGATGGGCTTACAGTACGGTGATGCTCCAGAAGAAACAGAAGAAGTTTCCCAGGATGACTACCAGGAAGAAAACAACGAACAGTAGAGAGAAGCTCTGGAAGATTAGGAGTGATAATAGGTGAGTGTAAAGAAGATCCCGCTGAGGCAGTGCATTGGCTGCGGTGAGATGAAAAGTAAAAAAGAAATGATAAGAGTGATCAAAACAGCCGAGGATCAGATCCTTTTGGATGCAACCGGACGTAAAAATGGCCGCGGCGCCTATCTGTGTCCGTCTATGGAGTGCTTTAAGAAGGCTGTGAAGGGCAGAGGCCTGGAACGATCCTTTAAAATGGCTATCCCCAGAGAGGTTTATGAAACTCTGGAAAAGGAGATGGAAGAAATTGACAGATAAAAATAAAGTATTCAGTCTGATCGGACTGGCAACCAGGGCAAGAAGAGTAGTCAGCGGAGAATTTTCCACGGAAAAGTCTGTAAAAAGCGGACGTTCCCACATGGTGATCGTGTCAGAAGAAGCTTCTGATAATACAAAGAAAATGTTTACCAATATGTGTACTCACTATAAAGTTCCTATCTATCTGTTCGGCACAAAAGAGGAACTTGGGCATGCTATGGGACAGGAATTTCGTGCTTCCCTTTCAGTTGAGGACGCAGGATTTGCCAAATCCCTGGCATCACGGATGAATGTAAATGGAGGTAGTTTGAATGAGAGTAAGTGAACTGGCAAATGAACTGGGTAAGACCAGTAAAGAAGTATTAGATATTATTAAACAGAAAGACAGCTCTGCATCTCTTTTTGCGGCTTCCAGCGTATCTAAAGACCAGGAAACTATGGTAAGAAACGCTGTCAGCCAGAAAAAAGAGGGAGCACCAAAGGCAGAAGCAGAAAAAGCAGAACCTGCAAAGAAGAAACTGACTGCTGTTTTCCGTCCGCAGAATGCAAAGCAGCAGATCAAGCGCCCGGTACCAAAGGAGCAGCCTAAGCCACAGCAGGCAGCTCCTAAGACTGAGGAGACAAAACCAGTGCAGGCAGCAGAAGCAAAGACACAGGTACAGGAGACATCTGCTCCGGCAGTGGAAAACAGACCTGCACAGACCGAAAGAGGAGATTTCCAGAACAGAAGCCAGAATGGCTATCAGGGAAGAGACAACCGCGGTGAGAGGCCACAGGGCGGCTATCAGAACCGTGATGGAAGAACCGGCGGCTATCAGGGAAGAGACAACCTGTCTCTTATACACATCTCCGAGCCCACGAGACGGAGCTACATCTCGT
>UQJF01000215.1 GCA_900541315.1 uncultured Clostridium sp.
AGATGTAGCTCCGTCTCGTGGGCTCGGAGATGTGTATAAGAGACAGTCTCTATATAATCTCAAAAGTGACAACGTGTCATAGTAACACCGTGTCATGTTTCAAACCCAACAACCCACAGATAAGAATAACCTTTCGAAATCTTCTCACAAAATCAGGCACAGAAAGATTCAAGGAGGACATAGGATGTCCTCCCGGAGTCTTCCATGCACCTGCCTTTGTGGCCGATTTTCCGCCAGTCGCACCCCAATTTTATCAACGTACGCACCGCGTACGCCTCAAAAATTGTGGCACAACTGACAAAAAATCATCTCACAAAATCAGGCACAGAAAGATTCCGGGAGGACATCAAGAAAACAAGGAGGCTCGTAAATGCCAACCCAGCGTTTTTTAAACCTGAAAGAATCCAAAAAAAATGCTATTTTAGAAGCAGCGGCTAACGAATTCGCCAGAGTTCCCTACTCCGCAGTATCCATAAACCAGATCATCAAAGAAGCCGAAATATCCCGTGGAAGTTTCTATACCTACTTTGAAGATAAAGATGACCTGATGCGCTATATGCTCAGAGGCTTCAGAGATACCTTAAGAAAAAAAATATTTGATTATCTGGAAGAAGAAAACGGAAACCCATTCCGCCTGTGCACCCGTCTTTTAAAAGAATGGATGAAAACAGGAGGCGAAAGACTTACATTTCAGATCCACAGAAACCTGTTAGCCGACTTAAGCGTAACCGGCCAAAACCAAATGTTCGGTATCCGGGGTTTTCTTATGAAAGATGAACTCTATAAATCCTTTATAGAAGAACTTTACAGCCGCTTAGACAAAGACAGATATCCCACCACAATAGAGACACTGTGCTACGTAGTAGATATGGCGATGATGGTCCTGATCAAATCCATGGCAATGTATTATCAGGATCCTTCTGAAAAAGAAAACATTATCCAGATATTAACAGAAGAAATGGCTATCCTGGAACGGGGAATGTGCTGTAGCACACTTTCTCATTCAAACCAGCGCATGGCTAAGCTGTAACACATAAACTAATAGAGGAGACCCAAATATGAAAAATATTACCAAAAAGATCACAAAACTTTCCGCTGTCCTCACCGCTTCCATCCTGTCAGCATCTCTTCCACTTACAGCAATGGCAGCCCAGAACAGCCCCGACGATAACACCTACCAGCCCAAAGATGTCCAGACTGTAGACTATAAAAAAAGCCTGACACCTGAATTTGCTTATTCTGCAGAAAAATGGGCCAGTCTTCGCGACAATATCATGGAATACGGCGAATTAGCCAATCTGGTTCACGAATACAACCCCACTGTTATAAGCAACCGGTCCACTTACAAAGACCAGAAAAATAAAAACTTAAACGATATCTATGATGACTACATGAAAGATATCGATGACATCTGGGATCAGGCAGACAGTGCAGATAACGATATAACCTGGGCTTCCCTGCGTTACTCCGCAGGACTTTTAACAAAGCAGGCAGACAACAACTACGAAGACGCAGATATGGAAAAAATCCAGTACGACCAGCAGGAAGCAAAACTTGTTTATCAGGCACAGGAAATGATGGTTTCCTTAAAGCAGTCTGCATATAATCTGGAAAACCTCCAGAGTACCAGGGAACTGCTCCAGAAACAGTACGAAGCAGCCCAGGCGCAGCTTTCTGTAGGCATGGCGACCCAGACAGACGTCCTTACCGCTTTAAAACGTGTTCAGGATCAGGACAACGCCATTTTAACTGCACAAAAGAGCCAGGAAAACGTACACAGAAATTTATGCCTTATGTTAGGCTGGAGTGCAGATGCACAGCCTGAGATCAAAGAAGTGCCTCAGCCAGACTTATCCCGCATCGACACCTTAGATCCAAATGCAGATGCACAGACAGCTATTGATAATAACTACGATGTAAAATATTATACCAAAAAAGCAGGAAACTTAGACAGTCAGGATCTGATCGAATCCAATCAGGCAACTTTAGCAAATGCGAAAGACACAGCTGTCCGTTCCTTAAAAACGCAGTACAACACTGTGCTTACTACCAGAGATGCCTTAAATGCAGCCAAAGCCCAGCTTCAGGTAGCAGAGGCTAACTTAAATATTGCCCAGGCAAATCTGGCAGTAGGAAGCCAGACCAGCCTGCAGTATCAGAGTACATTAAATACCTATACAGCAGCCAAAAACGATGTAAACACAAAACAACTTCAGCTTCTCCTTGCCTTAGAAGCTTATGACTGGAATGTAAAAGGCCTTACTACTTCAAACTAAAAAATGCATTCCCGGAGTATTCTCGCAGGATCAGGCACAAAACGATTCCGGGAGTACATAAAGAAAGGACGAAAAAAATGAAAACAAATCATTTAAGATCCGTGACCTGTCTCTTATACACATCTCCGAGCCCACGAGACGGAGCTACATCTCGT
>UQJF01000216.1 GCA_900541315.1 uncultured Clostridium sp.
CGAACCCCCATCTACGGTTTTGGAGACCGCTGCTCTACCATTGAACTATTCCCCTATGTTTTGTTTTTCTTTCCTGTTCCCTCGAACAGATATTATAATATCACAACCTGCAATCAGTGTCAACAACTATTTTAATTTTTTTCAAAGTTTTTTCAAAAAAAGTAATTGTATGTTTTTTTCTGTTTTTTTATACAGTAATGACCACTGAAAAACAAATCACTTTCTGTACGTACTGCTTATATAAACACCTGCACCGGATATCCTGACCCGGCGCAGGTATTTTTATCACAGCAGCCCAATAGCTTCCCGTACATTGGACACGCCGATCATGCGGATCCCATCTATGGGCTTTATCTTTTCCATATTTACTTTTGGCAGTACACAGGTAGTAAATCCCAGTTTAGCTGCTTCTGCTACTCTCTGGGCCGCCTGGGAGATCCCACGTACTTCCCCGGAAAGTCCTACCTCCCCGAAAATAAGCATGCCCGGATCCACCGGTCTGTCTTTGTAACTGGACATTAAAGCCATAACAATGGCAAGATCCAGCGCCGGTTCGCTCATGCGCATACCGCCGGTAATGTTTACATAGGCATCCAGACGGGACAGTTCATACCGGCACCTTTTTTCCAGCACTGCCATTAAAAGGTTTACACGGTTGTAATCTGTACCTGCAGCGGTTCTTCTTGGCATACCAAAACTGGTCTCTGCCACCAAAGCCTGCACTTCCAGCAATATAGGCCTGGTTCCTTCAAAGGAACAGGAAACCACTGCCCCTGAAGCTTCCTTTGGCCGGCCGTCTAACATATATTCCGAAGGATTTTCTACTTCTGCCAGTCCTTCTTCTCCCATTTCAAACACACCGATCTCATTGGTAGATCCAAAACGGTTTTTTACGCTGCGAAGGATACGATACACAGCATTTCTGTCCCCTTCAAAATAAAGGACTGTATCTACCATATGTTCCAGCACCCTTGGACCTGCTACAACTCCTTCTTTTGTCACATGTCCTACCACGAAAATAGCGATCCCACGGCTTTTTGCGATCTGCATAAGAATACCGGTGGATTCACGCACCTGACTTACACTTCCCGGTGCAGAAGTAATCTCTTCCCGATACATGGTCTGGATAGAGTCGATCACTACGATCTGAGGCTTTTCCTGGTCGATCACAGCCTCAATGCGCTCTAAATTAGTCTCACTTAAAAAGCGCAGCTCTCCCGTCACAGTCCCGATACGGTTTGCACGCATTTTTATCTGCTTTAAGGATTCCTCACCAGAGATATAAAGCACTCTCTGACCTGCAGCTGCCAGATGGCGGCATACCTGCAGCAGCAGCGTAGATTTTCCAATACCCGGATCACCGCCTACCAATACCAGGGAGCCTGCTACAATGCCATCTCCCAGTACCCGGTCCAGTTCTTTAAAGCCAGTGCTGATCCTGTCTTCCTTTTCCAGACGTATCTCTGAAAGAAGAGCGGGTTTAGCCGCAGCCATACCCGCTCCTCTCTCAGCAGACATCCGTCCTTTTCCTGCAGCCGGTGCCATCTTTGCCACTGGTTCTTCCACCAGTGTATTCCAGGCCCGGCAGGCGGGACACTGTCCCAGCCATTTGGATGATTCATATCCGCATTCTTTACAGAAAAATGCAGTTGTCTTTGCTTTTGCCATAATTTATGCTCTCTTTACTGCTTTAACCTTTACGGAAGTTCCCTCTTCTAATTCTACGCTGACGCTTAACTTGCCGCTCATATTGGTCTTCATGCTTCCTACAGCAACATCGTCTACATATACCTCATAATCGGTATCATTTTCCAGCTGTACGGTGATCTGGGCATCCTTATCACCCTCTACCGCAAACTCTACGCTGTCATCTGTTACTTTAAAATGTTCAGCCACTGTGCCTGGAACAGACTCATAAACAAACATCTCATTGCGCTCCAGCTTTGTGATCTCATTGTAAGTCTTAACTTTATAGATATCGCCCTGATATTCAAAATCGGACTTCTTTGACTTCTGTCCTAACTTATAATTTCCAAAACTGATGGTGCCATCCTGCTCTGCGCGGATCAATTCTTCAACGACTGGCATCTTTTTATCCTCCTGCTTCTTATGTGTAAAATAAGGTATTTTTAATTATACAACAACTTCTGTAAAATAACCAGTGGATTTTATACCTTTGCACGACAAACGCATGAATGATTATCCCCTGTCAATTCTTTTCCATTATGATGCTGGACAGTCCTTCCACTTCTTTTTTTGCTTAACCACTTTATATCCTCTGTCTGATAATACTCCCTTATCTCGATCTGACCATGTGCTTTTTCCTGGGTTTTTTTGTAATTACCTCTTT
>UQJF01000217.1 GCA_900541315.1 uncultured Clostridium sp.
AGAATTGCGGGAGTGCAAAGCACGTAGCAATTCGGTATCAGAGGGGTCAAAATACTTTTTGACCCCAACCTCTTAAGATATGTAAGATAATAAGAGAGCAGGACTTTTGTGGTTTTGCTCTCTTTTGGCGTTGTTACAGTTCAGCCATGACATGGCGTTATGCTTTTTGTATAAACCTGATTGACGTTTTACCTGAAAAATTGTATAATTGATAAAGAATTTGGAAATTTTCAGACGGGAGAATACAAATGATCGCATTAAAGGCCGAAGATGTAAAGTCCTTTACTACCAAACTGTTTGTACGGGAGGATTTTGATGCATTTCTGGTAAAAGAAGTGAACATTACCACCTACAACAGTTTTTCCATTGACGGACATGTAAAACAGGGCTATTACACAGAGGAAGAACGGGAAGAAAACAACATAGAAGAGTTTTCAACCTGGAAAACCTTAAGGCCTTTTTGTTTTTCACTGATCAAAGGAAAAAAGCTTCCTGGAAGTTTTCGCATCGTGCTGCAGCTGCCAAAGGCGGGGACAGATAAATTTGCCGCAAGAACAGGCGCCGGGATCGATGGAAACCAGATCGTAGGGTTATATCTGAATATACGTTACGATAATGGGGAAATGTATTGTATTACCGGAACATCATTAAATTTTTTCACCATGGACAAAACGCTGGATCTTGAATGGGACAAGGCGGTCAAACAGTTTTTACAGTCCCATGAGATTCCATGTACAGAGGCAACTGAAGGATAAAAGCAGGAGGAAATGGCATGGATAAAAACAATTTTTCACAGAAATTGGCGGAACTTACAGCTCTGGCAGCGGTCAGTGAGAACAAACTCCAGATGACACAGGTTCTGGACGCTTTTGCTAAAGAACAGGTGACACCGGAAGAAATGGAATCTGTTTATGCCAAGCTGGAAAAAAAGGGGATCCAGATACTGACAGAGGGGGAAGAAGGGGATTTAGCAGATGAAAGTCTTCTTTTAGATGACGGGGATGATTCGGATGATTCTGTTTCCAGCATCATTGGAGATAAATACAGGTGGAGTCACAACGATTCTTTAGATGACGGGGACAATGATGAGTTTACGTCTTCTTCTGCCGATGATGAAGAAGGAAAAAATGCTACCCAGGAGCAGTTATTAGAGGGCGTTGCAAGTACAGATCCCATTCGTGAATATTTAAAAGAGATCGGTTCTATCCCCCTGTTGACCCAGGAACAGGAACAGGATCTGGCAAAGCGTAAATCCGAGGGAGATGCAGAAGCAGGAAAGAAGTTAGTAGAAGCAAACCTTCGTCTGGTAGTCAGCATTGCAAAGCGCTATACCGGTCGTGGTATGAGTTTTCTGGATCTGGTCCAGGAGGGAAATATCGGTCTTATGAAAGCTGTAGAGAAGTTTGATTATACAAAGGGATACCGTCTCAGTACCTATGCCACATGGTGGGTAAAACAGTCTGTTACAAGAGCTTTGGCAGACCAGTCCCGTACCATCCGCCTGCCAGTCCATATGGTAGAAGCGGTAAACCGCATCAGAAAAGCCCAGAGAGCTTTAGCTGTAAAGCTTGGAAGAGAGCCTTCCAATGAAGAAATCGGCAAAGAAGTGGGAATGTCTGAAAAGCGGGTTACAGAGCTGATGCAGTCTTCCGGTGATACGGTATCCTTAGAGACACCGGTAGGAGATGAAGACGGCTCAAATTTAGGCGATTTTGTGGCAGATGATTCCAATGCTTCCACAGAGGAAAAAGCAGAAAGCGTCTTTTTAAGAGAAGAGATCGAACAGATGCTCCAGGGGTTGAATCCAAGGGAAAGGGAAGTGATCATCTTGAGATTTGGTCTTGAAAGCGGCCATCCCCTGACACTGGAAGAAGTAGGAAAGCGCTTCAAAGTTACCAGAGAGCGTATCAGACAGATTGAGACAGCAGCGCTTAGAAAGCTTCGCAATCCGTCCAGAAGTAAGAAAATCAGGGATTTTCTGCCGTGAAAAATTTACAGAAAGGTCATATCAGGTGACTCACGGATCCACAGTTAATACTTTTTTGCTTGATCCACTGTATAATAAGGTACGGTGGATCTTTTTATGTAAAAATGGTAATGTGAACAGCAGGTGATGTACTTTTGCTAGCACTCATTTAAAATGAGTGCTAATTTTTTGTTGACTTTTAGATATAACGGTACTACAATATATTTTGCGGACAAAATCCGTTTTTAAGATTTTTAAAGCACATATTACTAGTACATCGTTTCGTAAATAACTGTACTAATCACGTAGGATGCGGATTTGAG
>UQJF01000218.1 GCA_900541315.1 uncultured Clostridium sp.
ATGTAGCTCCGTCTCGTGGGCTCGGAGATGTGTATAAGAGACAGCTCCAGGCCCAGATCGACCAGTCTCTTTCCGGCTTTACAGAGCTTCAGGATAATGGTAAATTTGCCCTTCAGGGCGCCGGTGTTATTGTAGATAATAAAACCAACTACGTAGTTGCCATTGTGGGCGGCCGTGGAACAGAGGATAAATTTAACAGAGCCTATTTAAGCGCCAGACAGCCCGGAAGTACCATAAAGCCTTTGATCGACTATGGCCCTGCTTTTGATACCGGTGAATATTATCCTACACGAATTGTAAATGACCACAAGTGGAACGACGGTCCTTCCAACAGCGGCGGCCGCTATTTTGGAAATGTAACAGTCCGTGAGGCATTAAACCGAAGCTTAAATACAGTTGCGTGGCAGATCTTAGAGGACATCGGTGTTGATTACGGTCTGGATTACCTGGGAGAAATGCAGTTCCAGAAACTGACTTATGTGGATAATAACGTTCCTTCCTTAAGTATTGGTGGTTTCACCAACGGTGTCCGGGTGGTAGATATGGCAAAAGGCTACAGCACCCTTGCAAACGGCGGTGTATACAATGACCGCACCTGTATTACAAAGATCATTCATGAACACGACGGTGAACTGACTAAGGACTTAAAGCCCTCTGCACACCAGGTCTTCAGAGATGATTCTGCATTTATGCTTACAGACGTTTTAAAGGGCACTTTCACTGCTTCCTACGGCACCGGTCAGGGACTGGGACTGGACAATGATATGCCGGCAGCCGGAAAAACCGGTACTACCAACAGCAGCAAGGATACCTGGTTCTGCGGCTACACCCGTTATTACACCACTGCCATCTGGGTCGGCTATGATATACCAAGAAATATGCCTGGTATCTATGGTGCTACCTATGCAGGAAGGATCTGGAAATCTGTAATGGATCAGATCCACGAAGGCCTGGAACCCTGGGACTGGATACAGCCTGAAACTGTAGAACGAAAGGTGGACACAAAAACAGGCATTGAAGACTATTTCAGCACCACAGCCCAATTCCGCGCAGAGCAGAGTCTTCATGAAAAAGAGCAGGAGCAATTAGAGACCAGTCTTCAGGCTTCTGTAGATGCTTTTATGGAAAAAGAGATCACATCTGTAGAAGATACCTATACTGTAACAGATGAATACAACAGCATTACTTCCAAACTGTCTCTGTTAGACGACGGGGAACTTCGCGCCAGCCTTTTAGAGAAGGCTGAAAGCCGGTATGACTATTTTAAGGAGATCATTGCCGGTATGGGTGATGAGATCAGCCGGTATGAAGCTGTTCAGGCAGAGGAAAAGAAACTGGCCCAGGAACAGGCTGCAAAAGATGCAGAAAACAAGCGGGCCCAGGAAGAAAAGAATGTAAAGAAGCAGACCTTCATGCAGGCCTTAGAGCGGATCGAAAATCTGGAATACCAGGAAATGGATGCCCAGGATCTGGTATCTGACGCTATCGACAAGCTTTCCCTTGTTACAGGAGATGAGGAGGAAGCTTCCCTTTCCGCAAGACTCCAGTCTGCTATCTCCCGTATCACCACTCTTCCTACTGAAAGTGAGTGGTATGCCGCACAGACAGAAAAAGAGGCAGAAGCAGCCCAGAAAGAAAGCCAGGCGCAGATGCAGGTACAGTCCCAGCAGCGCCAGCTCCGCTCTGCTTTAAGCAAAGAACAATACAAGTGGAACAATGCAGAAATCTATGGACCAGGAGGCAGAGGCGATGAAGAATAAAAAAGCACTTTGGCCGTGGGCTAAGCGAATGGTAATGGGTGAAACCAAAGCTTCCAGACGGCATACTGCCGGATCAAAAAATACTAACGCCGGTTTTAGGGATGATACAGAACCTTCCTATGATTCCCGCCCCATTGAGATCAATGAATGGTTCCACACCTTCATGTGCATGAATATTCCCATTTACGGCTGGTTCTATCTGAAAAAGCTGGCCCACCAGCAGTCGCACAACAAAATGCAGGACTTTGCAAGAGCTTATCTGTACTATAAAATGGTCTTTCTTGCAATATCACTGGTAATTGTGATCTTGCTGCTGATCATAGGTATTTTCAGCATTAATAAATTATTTGCATATATGGAATTACTATGATACCAGTGTACCGGCAAATTGATTTCTAAAGCAATATATTTCCAAGTCTGATCTATTTTTATGAGTCAAACTTTGGATTTAGTTCAATAGGGTCCGAAAGGGCTCCTCCATGTATAAACGCATTCACGG
>UQJF01000219.1 GCA_900541315.1 uncultured Clostridium sp.
ATTTTATCAGAAAAGGGGCGTGTTCACAATTTATTTACTCATGCGTTTGTCATGGATACATTCCAGCTTTGCAAAACCAGCTAACATTTTTTTCTGACCGCCCTTGTCAAACTCTACTGTAACTTCGTAATCTCTGGCTCCATCTATAATCTCTTTTACGGTTCCTTCGCCGAATTTTGCATGTTTTACCCGGTCTCCTTCTTTATAAGCAAGAGATGCTGCTTTTTGAACTGTAAATGTCTTTCCAAAGCCTGGCTTTTTCTTGGGTTCTAAGCTTTGCATACTGCTGCCAAAGCCGCCTGTCCCAGAGTTTTTAGCGTTTTTGTAACCTGCTCCACTGTTTCCTGACGGTGATGTTGTTTTAGAAGCGTAGGCATTATACCCCATTCCAAACCGGCTCACACCGCTTTTACTGCCCTGATCCCAGGGAAGACCAAAATCACCAGGATCATCCTGTTTGCTCTTTCCAAAAACCGGCTGCAATTTATCTGTATCCAGAAGATTTGGCGGGATTTCGTTAATAAAACGGCTTGGCTTGGACCACCTGGTCTCTCCGTTTATCATACGCTGTCTGGATGCTGTGAGAACCAGCTCTTTTTTTGCGCGGGTGATACCTACATAACAAAGCCTGCGCTCTTCTTCCATTTCTGTCTTATCACCGGACATAATAGACATCATTCCCGGAAACAGACCATCTTCCATGCCTACCAGATACACCTTTGGAAATTCCAGTCCCTTGGCACTGTGAAGAGTCATTAATGTTACTCTGTCCTCTGTATCATCTACATTGTCAATGTCCGCAACCAGTGCAACCTGCTCCAGAAATTCATCCAGCGTCGGATGTTCGCTATCTTCTTCATAGGCAGCTGCCTTGTTGATCAATTCTTCAATATTCTCCAGGCGTGTCTGGGCTTCAATCTCTCCCTCTTCCTGAAGTTCTTCTTCATAGCCTGTATCTTCCAGAATATGACCGATCAGGTCTTTCATAGAATATTCCTCTGAATAAGCCATTGCCCTGAAGGCTTCCATCTGGGCAATAAAACGGCTGATCTTTTCCGCTGCTTTTCCAATACCAGGAATCTGTTTTGCCTCTTTTAATGTATCATAAAAACTCATACTATGTTCGGACGCAAAAGCAGTCACTCTTCCAATAGTAGTAGCTCCGATCCCACGCTTTGGCACATTGATAATACGGATCACAGACAGATCATCCACACCATTGGCAATCGTCTTTAAATATGCCAAAATATCTTTGATCTCTTTTCGCTGATAGAAATTCACTCCCCCTACCAGTCTGTACGGGACATTGTAGAAAATACACCGCTCTTCTAGCAATCGCGACTGTGCATTGGTCCTGTAAAGCACTGCCTGATCCTGATAGGAATATCCGCTGTCACGGATCTGGCGCACTACAAAATCCGCCTCATCCTTTGCCGTGTCAAACTGTTTAAATAAAATCTTATCCCCTTCGCCGTTGGCAGTCCAAAGTGTCTTATCCTTACGTCCAAAATTATGACGGATCACCTCGTTGGCTGCATCAAGGATATTCTGTGTAGAACGGTAATTCTGTTCCAGCTTGATCACCATGGTTCCCGGAAATGTATTTTCAAAGCTTAATATATTCTGGATATCCGCACCTCTGAACCTGTAGATAGACTGATCATCATCACCCACTACGCAGAGATTACGGTACTTGGAAGCCAGAAGACTTACCAGCTTAAACTGTGCCATATTGGTATCCTGGTACTCATCTACCATAATATACCTGAAACGTTCCTGATAATAATCCAGTATCTGCGGGTTATTCTGGAACAGTTCCACAGTCTTTACGATCAGATCATCAAAATCAAGAGCATTATTCTTCTTTAACTGCTTCTGATATTCTTTATAAATCTCCCCGGTCTTCTTTTCCCTGAAATCTCCCCCTGCATTTAACAAAAACTCCTCCGGGGTGATCAGCTTATCCTTGGCAGAAGAAATAGCTGCCAGAACAGACCTTTCTTTAAACTGCTTTGTATCAATATCCAGTGTCTTAAAAACCTGGCGCATCAGGGTTTTCTGATCATCACTGTCATAAATGGAAAAGCTGGTAGTATATCCCAGGTTTTCAATATGGCGGCGCAGAATACGCACACAGGAAGAATGAAAAGTGCTGACCCATATACCTGTCTCTTATACACATCTCCGAGCCCACGAGACGGAGCTACATC
>UQJF01000220.1 GCA_900541315.1 uncultured Clostridium sp.
CCAACATGAGCAAAGAGGGAAAGCACATCAGCATGGATACATTAGCCCGTATCTGCGAAACGCTGAATTGTGAGATTACCGATGTAATTGAGTTAGTACCAGACGAGCCTACTTCCACAGGAGGTAAGGAACATGAGCGAATTGAAACAAAGAATAACAGAAAATGGAATTGATTATATCCTTGTCGGAGATTACTACATCCCGGACTTGAAGCTGCCGGAAGAACACCGCCTCATTGGAAAGTACGGACGGATGCACCGGGAATATTTAAGAGAAGTCCACCCAGCCAGATTGAACACATTGACCCTGACCGGGGAGTTATGGACATACCTTGCAGACCTGAATGAACAGGCACAGAATCGGTTAGATATCATCATGGAGCAGATGAAAGCCGCCGAGGGTGTGACAGAGGAATTGAAGCGAACCCAACAAATGGAATGGGTGCACCGTTGCAATAACATTTACAATAGGGCAGAAGAAATTGTTTTGCATGAGATGATTTATGCATAACGGTATGGTAGAATGATTATGACAAATTAGAATTTGTAAAGGAGACATTTTTAATGACTATGAACAAGGGTGTTTCCGTAAGAATAAACAGGATAAATCTCAATAGGGAGAAGAGTAAAAAATGATAGAGGCGTTCTTGGATTTCTTTCAATTATATACGGTGGATGCCGATTATTTACCAGACTTTTGGCTTACAATGATACTTCTTTATCTGAATGCAGGTCTGTATCTTAGCGACCTATATAATCTGGTGAAGCGCAAGTCAAAAGCGGAAACATTCAGTCTGATGGCGATACCAGGAGTCTTTGCAGTAATTTTCGTGTCGATGCTATCAATTTTTGCGCATGTACCGAATCTGCAGAGCATAGCTTCACAGGCCAAACGCCTGAGCCTGCTTATAACGGCAATACAGCCACAAACGAATTTTGCGCTGCTTCTTATTGTATTTCTTTATCCGATTCTATGGGGAATCGGGCTCTTACGACAAAGGAGGCATGAACACGGCAGCCGCAAACGCTGGGTGCTGTCCTGCATTCCTGATTATATTGCATGGATCATACTGATATTGGGCATCGGTTATCACCTGTTTTTCGGGGAAAATATCCTGAATAGTGTTCTGGAAAATGCGGAGGCTGGAGATTTACTGGCCCTTTATGGCTCCCGCAGAACCTGGCTCTATATATGGATGTATGGAATTTATATCCTTGTATGCAAGGAAGTGGTGCTGCTTGTCGGCCTTTTGTCTGAACTTTTGCTTATGCGAATTCCGCTTCGCTACCATAGTGGGCAGAATGCTGATACCTTTGTCAGCTTTTATTATCTGTTTTGCCAGAATGCCATTTTTCGTGGGATTTCCCTGCTGGAAGCTGTGTTGGTGATTCCGCTTTGTGGAGTGATGCTTCGGGAAGCGGCATCGCCTTTCAGTGATTACTCGTCGATTATGATATACGCAGTCTTTTTGCTGCTGACAGGCGCAGTGTTTGTCGTTCTTATCGCCATTGGTCCGGTCATGCGGACACTTTCCTGCTTCGATGCATGGGGACAGCGCAAGCAGATCAGAGAGCTTTTCTGTACGGAATATTTTCTCATGCAGCCAGTTTCCAGCAACAGATCGTTCACGGTCACTCATCATTTTATCATTGACGAACAGGACGCCGCCGGTGTTTACTATCTTCCGCTTCTCACAGACATCAGCGGATGGGCCTCCCCGAGAAAGAAAGCAGGCAAATGGAAAATGCTCTCTTTCGCAGATGGCAGAACCCTTGAATTGTCAGAACACGAGGCAGAAGCCGCCAAGGAAATGCTCTCTTATGCATCCAACCGTCTCTATGCCCAGAAGATAACTGGAGAAAATTGGAGCAATAAAAACAATATGCCTGGCACAGAGGAAAACTGGAACCCACTCATAAGTCCGGCAACATCGATGTATCAGAAACTGGTCAAGATATTTTTAGGTCTGATGGTTATTCTTTTTATGATGAGCTATCAGATACTGAAGTAATTGAAAAAAGAAGCAGGCAAACGAGTATATAACTATCAAGAGGGCGATTATATGAAGCTTTGGATTGAATAACATACAAATTCCAGTTGAACAAAATCGCTGCGCGATGGCCTGCCAAGGCTGTGGCGCAGCTTTCTTTTTCTCAATAATAAAATAGGCAATGGCAA
>UQJF01000221.1 GCA_900541315.1 uncultured Clostridium sp.
CGAGATGTAGCTCCGTCTCGTGGGCTCGGAGATGTGTATAAGAGACAGATGTAAGCATTGATTTTTCCGTAGAACATGTAGAAGAAAATCCAACCATGGTCCAGGATGTAGGTCTGGATGAAACAGTAGCCATTATCATTTTAAATGTGGACATATCTGGACAGGCACAGGAAAAATTAAAGATCTGCCTTCCGGGCAATCTTCTTACGGTGATCTTTCACAGTATTGACAACCGTAAGCACCTGGCAAGAGGATTTTCTTATCAGGATAATAAAGAGAAAATCATGGACAATATCCGTTACTCCAAACTGCCTGTTACAGGACAACTTGGTACGGTACAGCTGGATCTGAAGGGACTTTACCAGATCCAGGTGGGAGATGTGATCGATCTTGGAAAGCCAAAAGACAGTCCGGTCAGGCTTTTTGTAGGACGTCAGCCCTGGTTTACAGGACAAATGGGATGTTATAAGAAAAATGTGGCGGTGAAGATTGAAAAATGCATTGCGTCACAAATAACAGAAGAAAAGAATACGGAAGTATAAATAAGAATGAAGGAAGAAGAGGAATTAAGAAATGGCTAAGATAATGCTGGTAGACGATGCTGCGTTTATGAGAATGATGATCAAGAAAGCTCTCAGTGCAAGTGGATATAACGATTTTATCGAGGCACAGGACGGAGCAGAAGCAGTAAAAAAATACAGTGAGGAAAATCCGGACATGGTGATCATGGATATCACCATGCCTAATATGGACGGACTTCAGGCTTTGAAGAAAATACGCGAAGGTGACCCAAATGCCAAAGTTGTTATGTGTACAGCAATGGGACAGGAAAGTATGGTTGTAGATGCGATCAAATCAGGAGCCCGTGATTTTGTGGTGAAGCCTTTTGATGCACAGAGAATCGTAAAAACTGTAAATGATATTTTAGGAAAGTGATCCGTAAGGAGGGAACTGTTATGGCTTTTTTAGGTTCATTTGATATAAGCGCCTCTGGAATGAGCGCACAGCGTGTCAGGATGGATATTGCAGCAGAAAATATAGCAAATATGGATACAACGCGGACAGAGTCAGGCGGTCCTTACCGAAGGAAAAATGTACTTCTTGAAAGCTATTCAGATACATCATTTGCCCAGGCAATGGAGAATGCAGCACGGGGAAAAGGAATAAGCAGCCGTCATGCAGGAGTAAGGGTATCCGGTATTGTAGAAGATGACAGAGAAGCTAAGAGAGTTTACGATCCGGATCATCCGGATGCAGATGCAGACGGATATGTGAACATGCCAAATGTGGATGTGCTGAAGGAAACGGTAGACAGTATGTCAGCTACCCGGTCTTATGAAGCAAATGTAACAGCGTTAAACGCAATTAAGCTGATGGCTCAGAAAGCACTGGAAATTGGTAAGTAAAAAACAGGAGGAAAATAAAAAATGGGTGCACTCAGCTTTAATGAGATGGAGATAGATGCTCTTGGGGAGATGATGAATATCAGCCTCGGAGCATCAGCGACAGCAATGTCTACCCTTTTAGGATCTACCGTTCACATTACGACTCCAAAGGTAAAGATCCTTACAAGGGATCAGTTTGAGTTTAAAAAGCTGGAACCGGCAGTAGGAGTAGAAATCGCTTATGTAGAGGGCCTGGAAGGAAGCAATATTATGATGTTCAGCAGAAATGACGTGCGCATCATAGTAGGGACCCTTCTGGGAGAAGAACTTTCAGATGATGAATTTGAACTGGATGAGATCAATAGAAGTGCGATCTGTGAGGTAATGAACCAGATGATGGGTGCTTCTGCAACAGCACTTTCGGAATTTCTGAAATTTACAGTTAATATATCCACGCCGGTTTCTTTTGAGATCACAGACGCAGAAAGCTTTAAAAACAAGTATTTCCCGGAAGCAACTCCTATGGTAGTCATTTCCTTTATCCTTGAGATCGAAGGAAAACTGAAAAGTGAGTTTTTAAATATCATGCCTGAGAAGCTTGCAAAAAGGCTTCTGGAACCATTTGAGATATCCCTGGGAGAAGCAGCACAGATCCCGGCAGAAAATAAAGAGTCAGGATCAAAGGCAGCAGAAGAAGCCGCTCCGGTTCCGCCTGTCTCTTATACACATCTCCGAGCCCACGAGACGGAGCTACATCTCG
>UQJF01000222.1 GCA_900541315.1 uncultured Clostridium sp.
GGAGATGTGTATAAGAGACAGAATTTCAGAGGCGTTGGCGTTGCGTCCGCCTCTGAAATTCGGGTGCGACTGGCGGAAAATTGGACACAAAAGCAGGTGCAGGAAAAACTCCGAGAGGACATTTGCTGCTTTTCTTGTTGGTTTTCAGGTTTCCTACTCATGTTTTTGGAGGGTCTCAAGTTCAAAATTCCTCCTGCAAGTATGCTTGCATCAGATTTATAACCTTTTGCCTTTGGTATCATAAGTATATCATATTCTGGTGTTTTTTTCGATTGTGAAAAGAAGAGTGACAGTGGTTTTATGCAGAAAAAAACAGAGCTGCTTTTGTACAGCTCTGCTAAAGATTGCTTTTTTACTTTGCTTTGGCAATCGCCTGTTCCATTTCAGAAGCAGAGATAACGCCAATGGTCTTATTGGCAACCACGCCTCTTCTGAAATAGAGAAGAGTTGGTACGCTCATTACCTTAAAACGGGTTGCAAGATCCATGTCTTCGTCAATGTCAACTTTATAGAAATGAACTTCCGGGTGGAGTTCTGCCATTTTTTCTACAGTTGGAGCCAGCATTTTACAGGGACCGCACCATGTAGCGAAGAAATCCACTACTACCAGATCATCACCGGCGTTTACTGCCTGGTCAAATGTTTCAGATGTTAAATGTGTAAGTGCCATATGAAAAACCTCCTTGTATCTGATTTTAATCATTTAATCTTATAGCACTTATATCATACCACAAAATGAGGGAAAATTATGTAATAAAATTCTCAATTAAATATTAAATATGTTACCTATAACCTGCAGCACCACTTCAGCCATTCCCGACAAAAGCATTACATGGATGGGATTCATTTTAAAGCGGGCCAATAGGATCAGGGAGCCGGTAAAAATGCCTACGGCCTGAATGCTGATATTTGGTAAAAGTTGGCTTGCGGTCAGGGAGGCAATCGATTCTCCCCAGAAAGCATTGACCAGGATGCTGGCACCGGCAGCTGCGATCATGGCGATAACTGCTGGACGCAGGGATTTAAGGACGCCCTGGAGAAGGCTTAAATTCCTGTATTTCAGATAAATTTTAGCCAGTAATGTAACTAAAATGCAGGATGGCAGGACACAGCCTGCAGTAGCTGCCAAAGCTCCCGGCATTCCTGCAATACGGGTACCTACGAAAGTAGCGGAATTGACAGCAATAGGTCCAGGTGTCATCTGGGAAATGGTGATCAGGTCTGTAAATTCTGACTGGGAAAGCCATGGATGGAGCTGGACCACCTGGTTCTGGATCAGAGGCATGGCAGCATAGCCGCCTCCGAAGCTGAAGGCACCGATCTGAAGAAAACTGAGAAAAAGCTGTAAGTAGATCATAATGTACCTCCCTTCTGTTTGTTAGCCTGGGAAGTATTACGGTTGTTTTTTGGGGCCTTTTTCTCCCGGTATAGTGTAAGCACCACACCTAAAGCAATACATAACAAGATTAATACAATGGCGCTGACCTTGTAAAAATAGTTGGCAATAAAAGCGACGATCATAATGAAAATAGACAGATACTGTTTTTCTTTTACAATACCGGATGCCATGCTAAAGCTGACTTCCATAATAACTGCCCCTACGCCTGACTGCATGCCATTTAACATCCACCCAACGATCAGGTTGGAACGGAATGCCGCATAACAGAATGAGATGGCAGAAAGAATGACAAAAGGCGGTATCACCGTAGCAACCACAGAGCATAAGACTCCTGTCAGGCCAGCCAGCTTGTAACCTACAACGATAGCCCCGTTTACAGCGATTGCTCCGGGACAGGACTGGGCGATAGCCACCAGATCCAGCATCTCTTCTTCATCAATCCAGTGATACTGGTCCACAAATTTTGTTTTCATCAAAGTAACGATCACGTATCCGCCGCCAAAGGTAAAGGCACTGAGATACAATGTTGAGAGAAAGAGCTTTTTAAGGATCTGTCCCTTACTGGCTCCTTTTATATTTAATTCCATGGCTTCCTCCAGAAAGATAAGATGTTCTCTCGGAATCTTTCTGTGCCTGATTTTGTGAGAAGATTTTTTGTCAGTT